>NZ_CP114882.2:2400000-2750714 GCF_027474525.2 Flavobacterium lacustre | reverse complement strand
AGAAGTATTATTGATGAAAATTAAAGCTATCATTCAAAGAAAATCATCTGATACTAAAGCGGAGCAAGTACAATTTGAGTTTAACATCGGTAAGTTTCATTTAAACTCTAAATTGAGATTTTTAACTTTTGGTGACGAAGAGCCTATAAAGTTATCTCCTAAAGAAAATGAATTATTGAAAATGTTGATTCTTCATGAAAATGACTTGATGCCAAGAGAATTAGCATTGACAAAAATTTGGAGAGATGACAACTATTTTACATCACGAAGTATGGATGTTTATATCGCTAAATTAAGAAAGTATCTTAAATTAGACGAAGATGTAGAAATCTTAAATATTCATGGTGAAGGATTTAGATTGGTTGTAAAAAATAAAGTTGCATAAAAACAAAAACGAAAGCTCTGAGAAATCAGAGCTTTTTTTATTTAAAATTTTAGAATATAAAAAAATCCATTCAACATGGAATGGATTTTTATAAATGGGATTTATTTTGAATTAATAAGACCGCTTCATTTTTTCCTTTATAGCTTCTAAGCATAAGTTATTGATGCTTCCTTCGTGTGTATGTTTGGTCTCTTTTGGAGACTGAAAACTACCATTTTCTAATTGCTCTGCTACTGCTTTGTAAGCGTCTCTGAAAGGAATTCCGGCAACAACCATTTCGTTTAGTGTGTCTACAGTAAAAAGGTAATTGTATTTTTTATCTGCTAGTATATTATCTTTTACTTTGATATCCTTGATAGAAAAAATAGCAATATCTAAACAGGCTTTTAGATTTTGTATTGCAGGAAACAGCCCTTCTTTCAACAATTGTAAATCTCTGTGGTAGCCACTTGGAAGGTTATTAGTAATCAAAGTGATTTCATAAGGCAAAGCTTGAATTTTATTGCATTTACCACGAATCAATTCAAAAACATCAGGGTTTTTCTTGTGTGGCATAATACTGGAACCAGTTGTAAGGTGAGCCGGTAAACTGATAAAATCAAAATTCTGACTCATATACAAACATACATCCATTGCAAATTTTGACAGTGTAGCTGCAACACTGCTCATGGCAAAAGCAACCGTTTTTTCAGACTTTCCACGGCTCATTTGAGCGGCTACCGAATTAAATTTTAAGGTTTCAAAACCTAATTCCTCTGTTGTGAATGTTCTGTTGATAGGAAATGAACTTCCGTAACCCGCAGCTGAACCTAATGGATTTTGGTCCACAATTTTTAAAGCGGCATTCAACATCGTTACATCATCAATTAAAGTTTCAGCATAAGCAGAAAACCACATACCGAATGAAGATGGCATTGCAATTTGAAGATGAGTATATCCTGGCAATAAAACATTCTGATGTTTATCTGCCGATTCCATAAGTAAATCGAACAACGTTTTTACTTGCTCTTTTAGTTCTTTAACAACATCTTTAAGATATAAATTAACGTCAACTAAAACTTGATCGTTGCGGGAACGGGCAGTATGAATTTTTTTTCCAGCATCTCCTAATTTCACTGTCAGTAAATATTCGATTTTAGAATGTACGTCCTCAAAACTGTCTTCTATTTCAAAATTCCCTTTCTCTACATCTGCAATAATTTCTTCTAAAGCCAAAACCAAAGAAACCGTTTCTGAATCAGTCAGAAGTCCAATTGTGCCAAGCATTTTTGCGTGAGCAATAGAACCTAAAGCATCA
Organism: Flavobacterium lacustre; assembly: GCF_027474525.2. Taxonomy (NCBI): domain Bacteria; kingdom Pseudomonadati; phylum Bacteroidota; class Flavobacteriia; order Flavobacteriales; family Flavobacteriaceae; genus Flavobacterium; species Flavobacterium lacustre. The sequence goes on along the minus strand of NZ_CP114882.2, from coordinate 2,749,032 downwards.
TATTTAGCTAAGACCAAATCTAATTCTCGGTCATTTCCTACTGTAAAATGTTCAATTTGCTTATCTGTTGGTATTCCTTTTTCCCAAAGTTTCATAGGTGTATTTTTTTGTATCGTATTATATCAAGGACAAGTTTTGACTTGTCCGTACATATTATTGTTTGAAAAAGTTAGTTAGAATTTTGATATACAATTGAATTCCTTCTTCAATTTCGTTTATAAATATAAATTCGTCAGCAGAGTGGGACCGCAGGGTTTCGCCAGGTCCTAATTTTAATGATTTACAGCTCAAAACTGATTGGTCAGAAAGGGTAGGAGAACCATAAGTTGTTCTTCCTAATGCGATTCCGGCTTGAACTAATCCATGATTAAGTGGAATTGAAGATGCGTTTAAATGCATGGAACGCGGATTGATTTCGGCTGTCAGATGCTTTCTTACCGTTTCTAAAATTTCGGTATTGTTGTAACAATCATTGACTCTTATATCAACAACCAAATGGCATTCAGCTGGAACAACATTGTGCTGTTTCCCTGCAGTTACTTGCGTTACGGTCATTTTTACAGGTCCTAAAACATCAGATATTTTTTCGAATTGAAAAGTTTTGAACCATTCAATTACAGACATCGCATTGTAAATAGGATTATCAGGATTATTGTGCGCAGCATGACTTGCAGTTCCTTTTACGATTACATCCAATACCAATAATCCTTTTTCGGCAACAGCTAATTGCATTAAAGTAGGTTCTCCAACAATGGCACATTCGAGTTCCGGTAACTGTTTCAAAACGCTGTTTAGTCCATTTTTACCGCTACTTTCTTCTTCCGCAGAAGCGACCATTACAATATTGTAAGGCAAATTTTCATTGGAATAAAAATGAACAAAAGTAGCCAAAAGTGAAACTAAACAACCGCCGGCATCATTACTACCTAATCCAAATAATTTACCATCTTTTACAATGGCTTCAAATGGATTGTTGGTATAACCTTGATTTGGTTTTACAGTATCGTGGTGAGAATTTAGTAAAAGCGTTGGTTTGTTGGCATCAAAATGTTCATTGAAAGCCCAAATATTATTATTTTCTCTTTTGAAAGGGATGTCATTTTGTATAAACCATTTTTCAATCAAAAGTGCTGTTTGAGCTTCTTCGCTCGAAAAGGAAGGAGTCTCAATCAGTGCTTTTAGTAACGTAATGGCTTCTTGTGTAAGAGTTTCTATATTTTTCATAAAGTGATAGTGGTATACAATGCCTTCTTGTCTTGCAACATTCGGTGATGCCCAATTTTTATTTTTTGAACTCCTTTAGACAAACTATTAAAACAGTTGTCTAATTTTGGAATCATACCTGAATGTATCGCTTTTTCGGCTTTTAATTTAGCATATAATTCTTGATTTATAGACGTGATTACTGACGAATCATCTTCGGCATCATATAATACGCCTTGTTTTTCGAAACAATAATTCAAAGTTACTTCAAAAACTTCCGATAGGGCAATGGATAATTCACTTGCAATTGTATCAGCATTAGTGTTCAATAATTGTCCTTTTTTATCGTGCGTTATGGCACAAAAAACAGGAGTGATTCCGTTGATAAGTAAAGTTTCTAATAAAGAAGTATTTACTTTTTTCACATCGCCTACAAAACCATAATCTATTGTTGGATGGTTTCTTTTTTCCGATTGGATTAGATTTCCATCAGCTCCGGAAAATCCCATGGCATTAGTCTCATTTGCCTGTAATTGCGCAACGATATCTTTGTTGATTTGTCCCGCATAAATCATCACTACTACATCAAGCATTGCAGCATCTGTGATACGTCGCCCATCAATCATTTGGGGAACCAGACCAATACTTGTTGCCATTTTCGTTGCTGATTTTCCACCGCCGTGAACAAGCACTTTGTATCCTTCAATTTTAGAAAAATCAGATAAAAACTGTGCTAATTCGATTGGATTGTCAATGATATTTCCTCCAATTTTTATTAGGGTTAATGGTTTTTTATTTTCCATTTTCTAATATTTTTTGCAACACTAATTGTGCCGAATAGGTTCTGTTATTGGCTTGCTCTATAACAATAGAATTTTCGCTGTCAATCACTTCGTCAGAGACAATTACATTACGTCTTACGGGTAAACAATGCATGAATTTTGCGTTATTCGTAAGTGCCATTTTTGCGGCATTCACAGTCCAATTAGGATCTGAATTTGTTATTTTTCCGTAATCGTTATAATTACTCCAGTTTTTGGCATAAATAAAATCAGCATTTTCAAAAGCTTTATTTTGATCATATTCAATTGTTGAATCTTTCGTTATTTCTGGATTCAATTCGTAACCTTTTGGATGTGTAATCACAAAATCAGCCTCTTGTAATTGCATCATTTGTACAAATGAATTTGCTACAGCCTGAGGTAATGCTTTAGGATGTGGTGCCCAAGTCAAGACTACTTTTGGTCGGTGAGTTGTTTTGTGTTCTTCCATAGTTATCGCATCTGCAAGCGATTGCAAAGGATGTCCGGTTGCACTTTCCATATTAACAACGGGAACAGTTGCATATTTTAAGAAACCAGTAAGAACAGTCTCGGCATTGTCTTTTTCTTTGTCTGTCAATCCTGCGAATGCTCTGATAGCAATAATGTCACAATATTGCGAAACCACTGCAGCTGCTTCTTTGATATGTTCTGAAGCACCTTGATCCATAATTGCTCCATCACCAAACTCCAGCGTCCAACCTTCATTTGTAAAATTCATTACCATCACATTCATCCCCAAATTTAGAGCCGCTTTTTGTGTACTCAAACGAGTTCTTAAGCTTGGATTAAAAAATAACATTCCTAAGGTTTTATTCTTCCCTAGTTTTTTATTTTTAAGTGGATTTTTCTTGATTTTTAAAGCCTGTTTCACCCATTTTTGAAGGGAATCTATATTTTCTATGGAGATGTAGTTCATTGTAATTATGAATTATGAATCATGAATTGTGTGAAAATCTGGCAATTCAATATTCGAATTAAATTATTTTAGTAAAAGGTATTTCGTTATTTAATGCTTTCAATATAAAGTTATCTTCTAATCCATTAACAATCCAAGTTTCAATGTTAGCGGCTTTGGCAATAGCAGCCGAATCAATTTTAGATTGCATTCCACCAGTTCCATGGGAAGATTTTGAATCACCAATTTCATTTTGAAGGGAATCTAAATCAGTTACCAAAGAAATGGTTTCAGGAATAGTGTTTTTGATAGAAGCTTTAGTGTAAATTCCATTAGTATTAGTGGCAATAATCAAAATATCAACGTCCAACAAAACTGCTGTTAGTGCAGCTAATTTATCGTTATCACCAAACTTAATTTCGTCGGTTGCAACCGTATCGTTTTCGTTAATAATTGGAATATAATTGTTTTTGACTAATACATTTATAGTATTTACAATATTTACTTTAGTTTGTTTTTTTTCAAAATCAGAATAGGACAGCAAGCATTGTGACGTATGCAATCCTAAATCACTAAAATTTTCATGAAAAATCCGCATCAAATGAGGCTGACCGATAGAAGCCAAAGCTTGTTTTACAAAAATTTCGTTATCCGGAGATTCTAGTTTTACAAATTGTTTCGCTGCAGCAATTGCTCCTGAGCTTACAATTACAAATTCATAATCTTCTTTCAGCGCGGCAATTTGCATACCAATATCTTCTATCTTTCCTCTCGAAATATGATTGGTTTCTTTGGTTAACGTATTACTTCCAATTTTTAATAAAATTCTTTTTTTAGCCATTTTTTTAACCGCAAAGGGCGCAAACTGTTCTGTTAATATTCTTAATTCTTTACGTATTTAATCTGAAATCCAATAAAATTATCTGATTTGTCCGTCTCCGTAAATATACCATTTATTGGTTACTAAATGTTGTAAACCAATTGGTCCTCTTTGGTGTAATTTATCGGTACTTATCGCCAATTCTCCTCCAAGTCCAAATTGTCCGCCATCTGTAAATCGGGTAGAAGCATTTTGATAAACTGCAGCAGTATCTACGTTTTCCATAAATTCTTGTGCAATACTATCATTCTTTGTTATTATTGAAGCCGAATGTCCGCCACAATATTTATTGATTTTATCAATTGCATCTTGGTCAGAATTGGTTGTACCAATTACAATTTTATAATCTAAAAATTCCTCGTACCAAACCGAATCTGATTCAATTTGGGGAATATTTGTGGTTTTTGAAATAGTTTCATCACCTAAAACCATAACGTTTTTTTGTTGCAATTCCGAAACAACTTTCTGTGCAAATACTTCCCAATTATCAAGATTAGTATCAATTAAAACTTTATCTAAAGCATTGCAAACTGATATATTTGAGGTTTTTCCGTTTATAATTATAGCAAGAGCTTTGTCTAAATCAGCTTCGGCATTTACATACACAAAATTGTTTCCACGCCCGCTGACAATTACCGGACAAGTGGCGTGTTTCTTAACAAAGTTGATTAAGTTTTCACCGCCTCTAGGTACAATTAAATCTACTTTTTGAGTTGGTCTTTCCAGAAAAGCCTGCGTTTCCTCTCGGTTATAATTTAAGTATTCAACCCATTTTGTATCAACTTCATTTTCTTTTAAGGCTTGATGCCAAAGCGCAACAATTTTCAAATTTGATTGTAACGATTCTTTTCCGCCTTTAAGTAAAATTTTATTTCCAGATTTAAAAGCAATTCCGCCCGCTTCAACCGTAACATCAGGTCTGGATTCATATATAATTAGAATCGATCCAAAAGCGGCTGTTTTATTGTAGATTTTTAAACCATTATCATGGGTGAAATCAAAACGAACTTTGCCTACAGGATCTTCTTGAGTGAACAGTTGTTGCAAAGAAAGAATCATTCCGTCAATCTTGGTATCGTCAACCAAAAGCCTTTTTTCCATAGCTAAATCATCTCCAGAATAATTGTTTAAATCCTGTTGATTCACCGTTTTAATAGTGGCTCTTTCTTGTTCAAGAAGTTCTGCCATTCGGTTCAAAACAGCGTTTCTTTTTTCTATGGGTAGCAATAGGCTCATAATTTAAGATTGTATTTCAACAAGTGATTCTTTTAAAGCAATAATAAAGGTGTCAATGGCTTCTTTCTTGATTGTCAATGGAGGAAGAATTCTTAGTAAGTTTTTATTATTGGCATTTCCTGTAAAAATATGTTTATCAACAATCATCTTTTTGCGCAAAGCACTTACGTCAAAAGAAAATTCAACTCCTAACATTAATCCTTTTCCTTTTACCTTAATAACTTCAGGAACTTGCTTGATGGCTTCAATAAAATAAGCGTGAACCTCATGTACATTATCCATTAATTTTTGGTTTTCCATAACGTCCAAAACTGCAATTCCTGCCGCACAAGCTAAATGGCTTCCGCCAAAAGTAGTTCCCAGTAATCCATAACTTGCAGTAAATTTTGGAGAAATCATAATTCCGCCAATAGGGAATCCGTTGCCCATTCCTTTTGCCAGACAAATAATATCCGGTTTAATTCCGTGGTATTGATGAGCGAAAAATTTACCGCTTCTTCCGTATCCTGACTGAACTTCGTCCAAAATCAAAACAACATTATATTGGTCACATATTTTTTCTAAAGCCTGAAAAAATTCAGTTGTTCCTTCGTCTAAACCACCAACTCCTTGAATTCCTTCAATAATAACGCAACAAACATCTTCTTTTTTCAATTCGGCTTCAACCAAATCAATCTCATTTAGAGGCAAAAAGGTAACAATTTGTTGTGCATTGATTGGTGCAACAATTTTTTTATTATCAGTAGTGGCTACAGCAGCAGATGTTCTTCCGTGAAAGGCATTGTCAAAAGAAATTACACGTGATTTTCCGGTATGAAAAGAGGCTAATTTTAATGCGTTTTCATTGGCTTCAGCTCCAGAACTACATAAAAACAAGGAGAAATCCTCATATCCTGAAAGTCTTCCTAACTTTTCAGCTAATTCTACTTGTAAAGGGTTTTGGATGGCATTCGAATAAAAACCAATATTATCCAATTGATTTTTAAGTTTAGCAACATATTCCGGGTGTGTATGGCCAATAGAAATTACACCATGACCACCATATAGATCTAAATATTCTATACCATTCTCATCTGTAATGGTATAATCAAGCGCCTTTACAGGCGTGATTGGGTATAAAGGATAAACGTCAAATAAGTTCATTTTTTTTAGTTTAATCTGTTAATGGGTTATTTGTTTAATCGATTAACCGAATTAACGATTAACCAAACAAACATCTAAAACCCGCTTGGCTTCAAATGCAATCCGGTAGTTTCATCCAATCCAAATAGCAGATTCATATTTTGAATGGCTTGTCCCGAAGCACCTTTTGTTAAATTATCAATTACTGAAGTAATCAAAAGACGGTTTCCTTTTTTCATTAAACTAATGATACATTTATTAGTTTGTACTACTTGTTTCATATTGATTCCGGTAGTAGTAACAGTTACAAAAGGTTGGTTTTTATAAAAAGCTTCGTATTTTGCTACAACATCTTCCAGATTTTCATCGATTGTTGTGTATAAAGTGGCAAAAATCCCTCTTGCAAAATCACCTCTGTTGGGTACAAAAATCAATTCGTTTGCGTAATCTGCTTGCAATTGATTTACACTTTGGTTAATTTCTCCCAAATGTTGGTGTTCAAAAGCTTTGTAATGTGACATATTATTAGCTCTCCAACTAAAATGCGTGGTTTCCGAAGGTGTAACTCCAGCGCCTGTGCTTCCTGTTGTAGCGTTGATATGAACGTCAGTTGTAAGCATTTTGTTTTTAGCCAATGGCAATAGTGCCAGTTGAATTGCTGTTGCAAAACAACCTGGATTTGCTATGAATTGAGCGTTTTTAATGGCTGATTTATTCAGTTCCGGTAATCCGTAAACAAATGATTTCCCGTCAAAAACTTTATCTTTAGTCAATCTGAAATCATTTCCTAAATCGATTATTTTAGTATGATTTGCAAATTGATTTTGTTCTAAAAATGCTTTCGATTTTCCGTGACCCAAACATAAGAAAACAACATTTACATTTGGATTTACAGTATCAGTAAAATTCATTTCAATATCGCCCAACAAATCATGGTGTGCAATTGAAAGTGGTTTCCCGGCATTTGTGGTACTATACACAAAATCAATTTTGGCGTTGGGATGATGCATTAATATTCTGATGAGTTCACCAGCTGTATAGCCGGAACCACCAATTATTCCAATATTAATCATGAGTCAATTTATTTACAGATGAAAATATGTTTTGGGCATTCCCTAAAATTTTAATAAATCCTTTCGCATCATCTGATGTCCAAGCATTATTCATTTCTCCATATTGACCAAAACCGGTGTTCATCAAATCATTTTCAGATTCAATTCCGTCAAGCGAAAAATGGTATGGTTTCAAAGATACGATTACCGTTCCATTTACTGTTTTTTGAGTATCCTCTAAGAATGATTCGATATTACGCATCACAGGATCTAAAAATTGACCTTCATGAAACAACATTCCGTACCAGTTTCCTAATTGTTCTTTCCAGTATTGTTGCCATTTACCAAGTGTGTGTTTCTCTAATAAATGATGCGCTTTGATGATAATTAAAGGAGCAGCAGCTTCAAAACCAACTCTTCCTTTGATGCCGATGATGGTATCGCCAACATGAATATCTCTACCAATGGCATAAGCATTCGCTAATTTTTCAAGAAGCACTATGTTTTTTGTAGGTGCATCTAAAACGCCATTGATTCCTACTAATTGTCCTTTTTCAAATTGCAATGTCACTTTTTCTTCACCTTCTTTTTGCAACTGCGAAGGATACGCTTCACTTGGTAAAGATTGATTTGAAGTTAATGTTTCTTTTCCTCCAACACTGGTTCCCCAAAGTCCTTTATTGATAGAATATTGTGCTTTTTCCCAAGAATAATGCACGCCATTTTTTGCTAAATAATCTACTTCTTCTTGACGAGATAATTTCAAATCTCTGATAGGAGTGATGATTTCAATTTCTGGAGCGATGGTTTGAAAAATCAAATCAAAACGGATTTGGTCATTTCCTGCACCTGTACTTCCGTGAGCAATAGCACTTGCGCCTACAGATTTAGCATATTTTATAGCTTCAATTGCCTGAAAAACACGTTCAGCACTTACAGATAAAGGATATGTATTGTTTTTTAATACATTACCGTAGATTAAATATTTAATCGCTTTGTCATAATATTTATCAACAATAGTCAAATTAGCATGTTTTGCACTTCCTAATTCATAGGCTCTTTCTTCGATTGCTGTTAATTCTGCTTCATCAAATCCACCTGTATTGATTAATACTGTGTGAACTTCATATCCTTTTTCATTTTTTAAATATTTAAGACAATATGAGGTGTCAAGACCTCCGCTGTATGCTAATACTACTTTTTTCATGATATTATTTTTTTAAGAACAATGCTTCTTTAATTTTCTTTAATCGGTTGAGAACTTTTACGTTAAATGGATGTTTTGGTGGATCTTTTACTTTTTCTTTTGGGTCATAAAGCATTCCTGTACACAGGCACATTTTATTTTCTTTGCTTTTTAAAATTTCAAAATTGGTACACGTTTGACATCCGTTCCAAAAACTTGGATCTGTAGTCAATTCTGAAAAAGGTACTGGTTTGTATCCTAAATCAGAGTTAATTTTCATAACGGCTAATCCTGTTGTGATTCCAAAAACTTTAGCGTCCGGATATTTTTCTAAAGAATAATCAAATACTTTAGATTTGATTTTTTTTGCCAAACCTAAATTCCTGAAATCAGGATGCACAATTAATCCGGAATGCGCCACGAATTTTCCGTGTTGCCAGCTTTCGATATAACAAAAACCTGCAAATTTACCATCAATCAACGCAATCATGGCATCTCTGGTTTCCATCTTTTTTTGGATGTATTCCGGTGTTCTTTTGGCAATTCCCGTTCCTCTCAATAAGGCCGATAATTCTATGGTTTCGCATATTTCTTGCGAATATTTATAGTGTTCTTCTTGTGCTACTACGATAGAAATATTCATTTCAATAGTCGAATTAGATGTTAAAACTTGAGTTGGTCTCTTTTTTTGAAAAGCAATCACGATTAACTAGGAATTAAAATAATTACAGTTTGTTATACAACAAATTGAATTATAATTGATTAATAAAATAGTTTTGTTATTTTTTGGATATGAAAATCCAATAAAAAAAGCTTGTGATTTCAAAATGGTAAAATGAAAAATGAATAAAAATAAAACGAAACACTAATTTGGAGACTATACTAATAGCATCCGTACTTCGGGAGAAGTAGTAGGTAGGTTTGTCCGTGACATTGAAGTTATATGTAAACTTGTCGTATTCATTGGTGCAAAATTACAATTAATTTTGCAATAAAAAATCAATTTTTAGTTTAAAACTAAATTTTTGCGAATAATTTATTTTTCACTATAAAAAAAGTGTTTTGTAAAGTCAAAATCACTTTTTTTATAGTTTGTTTGTCAAATTATGAATTTGAACTTCTTTTTCAATATTATTTAAATCTATTTGTATTCAAAATATTCTTGATTTTAGCTTTTAAATCTTCTCCTGTGTCATAAACCATTTGTTCATTACTTGGAAAAGGAACTGCCTTTTTATCAAAATACGAAGAGTAATTATCGTCAGATGCACGTCTGTCACCTTTATAAGTAGCGTACTTATTTTCGAATATAAATTCACTAGTTAAAGGAAACGATTGCATCAATTCGTTGTTTTTAAAATTGATATATTCCACTTTAGCAGTTACTTGACAAGATTTTAATTGTCGAAATTCAAATATACGTACGGTAGCGTTTTTATAATTATCAACATAAATTTCTTTTCCTTTTTCATCCAAAACTACTTTTCCGTTGGCATCAATTAATTTTTTTTGACCGTCTTTTATTTGGCGTTCTTTTACAAATTCTTTTTCTTTTATTTGCTCAGGCGAAATGTAAATTCCTCTAAAACGGATTAACATGCTGTAATCATAATCAATCCCTTTTTGTTTATTATTATGATAAACGGTCCATTTATCATTCAGTCCGTAGGTATTAAAATCTAATAAATCATTCTGCAAACGAACCGGAATAATCATATTTGTTTCGTTTTTGGTACTTACTAAAACAAAATCAGTTCCCTTGAACTGCGCTTCTTCCATTAGTTTTTGAATATCCTTATAGTTAGGATTAAGTTGATTCAAATAAGTCAAATCATCAAAAGCTTTGCGTTGGTTCATTTTTATTTTGGTACGAATTAAAGCTTTTGCATTGTCATATAAATAACCGGAAAGGGCATTTTTGCTGGAAACAATTTCCTCATTGTAATTTTCAAAAGGAAAAATAGCAGTTCTTCCTTCTTTAATTAATTGCAACGGAAGAATTGGTTTTATTTTTTCCTGACGGTCATTTAATTGAATGTATAAATTATACAGCTTTTCGATTTGCGCCGGATTTGATTCTTTTACAAGAAGATTTATAGTATTTAAATCTCTTTCTTTGGCTTTAGCAAAAGCTTCTTCAAGTAAATAGACGTATTCTTGTTTACCTTTTTTATCTTTATTGGTACGTAAGTTTGAAACGGCATTATTGATTGCTTCGTCATAATTGCCCGAACTCAATAAGTTTTGAGTTTGTTTTACTCCACATGATGAAATAACGATTAACAATGCTAATACAAGGGTAATTTTTTTCATGGTATAAAATTTTTACAAATTTACTGTTTATTTTTTTGACTTTTTTAAGACTTTTATATTTTTGAAAGCCAAAAATAATGCCAAAAAAAATCCGACATGTTTTACAAAATGTCGGACTATATTATCTTGATTCTCTTTTATTTTCGAACAAAAGGAGGAAGCAATTGGCTTGAAACTTCTCCAAATCCTAATCGAACTTCATTGTTTTTACAAAAACCTTTCATGGTAACTGTATCACCATCATTTATAAATTTACGTTCAGTTCCATCATTTAATTGTATTGGATTTTTTCCGCCCCAAGTTAATTCTAACATAGAACCAAAGCTGTCTGGAGTTGGGCCTGAAATAGTTCCTGAACCCATCATATCGCCCGAATTTACTCTGCAACCATTGGAAGTATGATGCGCTAATTGCTGGCTCATATTCCAATACATATATTTAAAGTTTGAATTCGAAATAACATTTGGAGTTCCGTTTTCAGGAGTGATGGCTACTTCAAGATTAATATCAAATGAATTTTTGCCTTTGAGTTGTAAATAGGGAAGCGGTGCCGGATTTTGTTTTGGACCTTTAGTTCTAAAAGGTTCCAGCGCATCCATAGTCACAATCCAAGGAGAAATAGAAGTGGCAAAGTTTTTAGACAAGAACGGTCCAAGCGGAACGTATTCCCATTTTTGAATATCTCGTGCGCTCCAATCATTCAATAAAACCATTCCAAAAATATAATCCTCAGCTTCATATACAGGAATGTTTTCTCCCATTATATTAGCATCTGTAGTTATGAAAGCCGTTTCTAGTTCAAAATCTACTGAACGAGAAGGTCCAAAAACAGGTGTACTTTCTCCGTTTGGCAATGTTTGCCCCATAGGTCTGTGAACTGGAATACCAGACGGAATTATAGTTGAACTTCTGCCGTGATACCCAACAGGAATGTGAAGCCAATTTGGCAATAATGCATTTTCCGGATCGCGAAACATTTTTCCTACGTTTGTTGCATGTTCTCTACTGGAATAAAAATCAGTATAATCACCAATAAGAACTGGTAATTGCATTTCTACATCTTCCATTTTAAAAATAACGATATCACGATGATTTGAATTGTCGCGTAATGTTGGATTTTTTTCATCGAAAATATCTGCAATGCGATTTCGAACCAATCGCCAAGTTTTTTTTCCATCCGAAATAAAATCGTTCAGCGTGTCTTGCATGAACATATCATCAGTTAACTCAATTCCTTCGAAGTAGTTAAGTTGTTGTAAAGCGCCTAAATCTATAGCGAAATCACCAATACGTGTCCCTACAGTCACCACATTTTCTTTGGTTAAAAAAACACCAAAAGGAATGTTTTGAATGGGAAAATCGCTGTTGGCAGGAACTTCTAACCATGATTTTCTATTGGTATTGTTAGCGGATATTGGCATGTTTTGTTAATTAATTTGTTGAAAATTACTCATCAAATATATTATAATCTAACTATTTACCAAACGTTTTTTTGTATTTTTGCAACAAATTAACCAAATTCAAAGAAATGCAACGCGACGAACAAATTTTTGACCTTATTCTTGAAGAACAAGAAAGACAAATACATGGATTAGAACTTATCGCTTCAGAAAACTTCGTAAGTGACGAAGTATTAGAAGCTGCAGGATCTGTTTTAACCAATAAATATGCCGAAGGTTATCCAGGCAAAAGATACTACGGCGGTTGCGAAGTAGTTGATGTTATCGAACAAATTGCTATTGACAGAGCCAAAGAATTATTTGGTGCTGCTTATGCAAATGTACAACCACACTCTGGTTCACAAGCTAATACAGCTGTTTATCATGCTTGTATTAAACCTGGAGATAAAATTTTAGGTTTTGACTTAGCTCATGGTGGTCATTTAACTCATGGTTCTCCGGTAAATTTTTCAGGTCGTTTATATACGCCTTCTTTCTACGGTGTAGATAAGGAAACCGGAAGATTAGATTATGATAAAATTCAAGAAATTGCCACTAAAGAACAACCAAAATTAATCATTGCAGGAGCATCGGCTTATTCTCGTGATATGGATTTTGCACGTTTCAGAGTAATTGCTGACAGCGTTGGTGCTATTTTATTAGCAGATATTTCTCATCCGGCAGGACTTATTGCTAAAGGATTGATGAATGATCCATTACCTCATTGTCATATTGTAACAACTACAACTCACAAAACATTACGTGGACCTCGTGGTGGTTTGATAATGATGGGTAAAGATTTCGAAAATCCATTTGGTTTAACTACTCCAAAAGGTGAAATCAGAATGATGTCTTCTTTATTAGATTTAGCTGTTTTCCCTGGAAATCAAGGTGGACCTTTGATGCACATCATTGCTGCTAAAGCGGTAGCTTTTGGAGAAGCATTAAAAGATGAATTCTTTACATATGCTTTACAATTACAGAAAAACGCAAATGCTATGGCTGATGCTTTTGTAAAAAGAGGGTATGAAATCATCTCTGGCGGGACAGATAACCATATGATGTTGATTGATCTAAGAAACAAAAATATTTCTGGAAAAGATGCTGAAAATGCATTAGTAAAAGCAGAAATTACCGTAAATAAAAACATGGTTCCTTTTGATGATAAATCACCGTTTGTAACTTCAGGAATTCGTGTAGGAACTGCAGCTATTACAACTCGTGGTTTACTTGAAGAAGACATGGAAACTATTGTGGCATTAATCGATAAAGTTTTAATGAACCACACTAACGAAGATGTTATTGAAGAAGTAGCTAATGAAGTTAACGAAATGATGAGCGAAAGAGCTATTTTCGTATATTAATAAATACTTCTTAAATTTTTAAAGTCGAAAGTCGAAAGTCTTGGAATAGAATTTAATATTCTGTCTTACTTTTGGCTTTCGACTTTTGATATTATGACTTTCTAACTCTAAAATTATGTCTGTACTAAGATTAAAATTACCAACCGATCCCCGCTGGGTAAATATTGTAGAAAAAAATATTGAAGAAATTTTGACAGATCATGCGTGGTGCGAACAAAAAGCAGCTACAAATGCTATAACCATTATCACCAATAATTCAGAATATCAGGATTTAGTTCAGGATTTATTGGCTTTGGCCAAAGAAGAAATTGATCATTTTGAGCAAGTGCATAATATTATTATCAAACGTGGTTTAAAATTGGGACGGGAGCGCAAAGACGATTATGTCAATGAATTGTATTTGTACATGAAAAAAAGCGGAGACGGGAGCAGAGTTTCCGGTTTGGTAGAACGTTTGTTGTTTTCGGCAATGATTGAAGCCCGAAGTTGTGAGCGTTTTAAAGTACTTTCGGAAAATATTCAAGACGAAGAATTATCTGTTTTTTACAGAGATTTAATGGAAAGTGAAGCCGGACATTACACTACTTTTATTACCTATGCTCGAAAATACGGAACTGGAATCGATGTCGAAAAACGGTGGAGAGAATGGCTGGAGTTCGAAGAATCCGTTATCGCTAATTACGGAAAAAGTGAAACCATACACGGATAAATTAAAGTCCAAATTTATAATATGAATGATTACGATTCAAAAAGCTTCAATAGTTGATGTGAAAATAATCCAGGAAATTGCTTATAATTCCTGGCCAAGTACTTATGGTACTATTCTCAGTAAAGAACAATTGGATTATATGTTGGAGAAATTCTACGCGCCCGAAACTTTAATTGATTTGATGACAAACAAAGGACATTCTTTTATATTGATTCATGAAGCTAATTTTTGTCTTGGATTTGCATCTTTTCAGCATAATTATTTAAATCAAAACACCACTCGACTACATAAGATATATTTACTTCCGGAAGCTCAAGGCAAAGGAGCCGGTAAGTTGCTGATTGATGCAGTAGTAAATTCTGCGAAAGAAAATCATTCAAAAATAGTTTCTTTGAATGTAAACCGATTTAATAAAGCGTGTACTTTTTATCAAAAAATGGGTTTTGAAATCACAGGTGAAGAAGACATAGAATTAGATTATGGTTATTTGATGGAAGATTATAAAATGGAGAAAAAACTCTAATTATTTTACCAAAATATCATGCTTGAAAAGCAATCCTTTTATGCCTTCAAGAGCAAATACAGCTTTCTTAATTTTAGTTTTTACAGGATCAATCGTATAATTATAGCTTGTTTTAAAGTTCGCTTTATTAGCAATTGCTTTGGCAAATTCAGAACGATATAAATCGCAATTTTCAAAAATTACTTCTGTCAAATCGGTACTCATAAAGTCAATTGCTACCAAACTACAGTTGGTAAATGAAGTTCCTTTTATTTTTAAAGTGTAAAATTTAGAAAAATCTAAAATGCAATCTTTGAAATGAACCTCAAAAATGAGTTTGTTACACATAGCAAAATTAACATCTTTGATTTCGCAGCGATTAAAAAATACAGTTCTTAAAGCCACATGATTTATTTTGGCTCCGCTAAATATACAATCATTGAAGACGCAATCTATAAAAGTGACATCAATAAAATTACAATCCGAAAAATTACAGTTTATAAAAGTACAACACTCAAATTCCTTAAAATTTAATTCTTCAACAGTGTAAGTCCTGTTTTCGTATTTGATGTCTAGAAAATATTCAGGCATTTAAGTTTTTTTAATTGGTAAAAGTAAAAATTGAAACAGTTATTCAAATACATAAGCAATCGAAATTCCTCCATAATAATTTCTGGGATTTCCGGGATAATAATATCGGGGAAGTGCATTACCAAAACCTACGGCATTTGGCAAAATATTAGCGGCATATAACTTATCAAACGCATTATTAATTCCCGAAGATAATTCCGTTTTTATGATTTTTAGCATTTTAAAACGATACGTTGCTTTAATATCTAATAAACGGTATGCATTAGTATATTTTGAATTTTGATCATTCATAGGAATTTTGCCTACGCTGCTAAAAGATGTGTTTAAGCTAAAACCCTTTTCGGTACTCAAATCTATTCCTAGATTCCATTGTGAGTCAGGAACTCCCGTGAGTGCATTCCCAGAATAATCTGAATCACCATCTATAAAATGGTTGAATTTGAAAGTATTAATTGTCCCTGAAAAATAAGGTTTTATTTGCCAGTTTGAAGTTTTTAGAAGTAAATAATTTATAGAAAATTCAATACCAATATGAGAACTTTCTCCCGCATTAATACCAACATATCGATCATCGGCAGTGCGTCGGGCAACTAATAAGTTTGAGATTTGAGTGCTATAAAGTACAAGTTCTGTGTATAATTTGGTATTTAACCAATTCCCTTTGAAACCCAATTCATAATTCCAACCCATTTCTGGTTTTAAATTGGTATTTATTTCTCCTTCGGGAGTCATTGATTCTGCTACTGAAGGTACTGAAAATCCATTGCTAATTGAAGTATATATGTTTTTTCCATCAGTAATTTTATATGACAAACCAAGTCTGGGAGACCAAACGGAACCAAAACTGTAAGCTGATTTTTGAGGTAAAGCATTGTTTTGAAAAACATCTTTTAAAGAATAGTTCGTTTTGTTTAATGCCAATCCACTTTCTAAATAGAGGTTTTGGAGTAATTGAAGCTCCATTTGTAAAAAATAATTGATGTAGTCCCGATTTTGGTTTATTCCACTAAATTGATTTCCGGTTATACTTCCTTGTCCCGGTTGTGATGCATATAAATTTTCGAACAGAGAAAATTGATATTTTTCAGCTAACATTTCTGTTCCAAGGCTTGCTTCAAATGGAACTGAAAACAATGTAGATTTATAATTTACTGTAGAACGAAATCCCAAAGAATTAGTTTTTTCATTAAGAATATCAAAAGGTCTTGCTTCATTTGCCTTTTTTATATTTAAAAAAACACTTGTCTTGAAAGACCATTTTTCAGAAAACAGATGACTGTATCCCATTCCCATTAACAATTTATCATACGATTCGTTTCCTTTGGCAGCAGCCCAGTTTGAAGCTGCTTTTTCGGGATTGTTGTAGAAATCAGTTTCATTTATAGAACTTGGAATAAAAGCTTTTAAACGGGTGAAAATGCCTAAAAAAGATAAATTCCCCTTTGTATTTATTCTTTGTTTTCCATGTAAATTAAACGATTTTCTGTCGTAAGCGCTATTGATTCTAAAACCATCGTTTTGCAAATGTGTATAACTGGAAAACAGATTCGATTTTGCATTGCTATAACCTGCAGAAAGATTCTGTTTTATTAATCCAAAACTACCGTAAGTGGTCGCTGATTTTACAAAAGATTCCTGTAAAGTAGTTTGTTGCGGAAACAAATGAATCACGCCTCCTAATCCTGAACCAAAACTAGTGGAATTTGGCCCCTTAATTATCTCAATACTTCCAATGGATTCCATATCAATTTCTTCAATGATAGTTTCGCCTTCGCCACTTGTGAGCGGAATATTTTCGAAATAAGCTTTGATTTTGGCAGTTCCGTATTGTGTTCTGGCTCCAATTCCTCTAATAGTAATTCTATTGGTATTTAAGGCGCCTTGTTGCATGGAAACGCCCGGTATTTTATTTAAAACAGAGGTAAGTATAACGCCATCGCTTCTATTAATATCTTTTTTAGTAATGAATGAAACTGATGCTGCTGTATTTTGTAAAGTAGTTTTGATGGGAGATGCTTCAAGTATAATCTCAGAAAGCGCTGTTGTATCTTTTTGTATTTGACCAAAAATGGGTTCAAAACAAAATAGGATTAGAAATACAACGAAAATGAAAGGAAAGTTTTTGTTCAATGGTTTTTAATGTATTAAAATAAAAAAAGAATAAATTTATAATAACTTTTCAAATCAATAGGAACTAAATATAATAAAAAGAGGTAAATAAAAAAACGCAATTATCAAATAATTAGATAATTGCGTTTTTATTTTGTGACCTTGACTGGATTCAAACCAGTAACCTCTTGAGCCGTAATCAAGTGCGCTATTCAGTTGCGCCACAAGGCCATTTTTGTAAGACATATTGCTTGTTGAGCGTCTTAGCGGGTGCAAATATAGGGATAATTGTGTAACTTGCAAGTGAAATTTTATATAAAAATCAAAAAATATGGCCCTTAAGAATTATATACGTGATATTCAAGGTTTTCCAAAAGAAGGAATTTTATTTAAAGATATAACTCCTTTATTAATTAACCCCGAAGCAAGAAATAAATGCTTGGAACTATTAGTTTCTACTTTAAAAGATAAAAAAATAGACAAAGTAATAGGAGTGGAAAGTCGTGGCTTTTTCTTCGGAATGCTGATTGCCCAAGAATTAAATGTAGGGTTTATTCCCGTTAGAAAACCCAATAAATTGCCTTACAAAACGATTTCTGCAACGTATGATTTAGAATACGGAACTGATACTTTAGAAATTCATATTGATGCCATTCAAAAAGGTGATAAAATATTAATTCACGATGATGTTTTGGCCACAGGAGGTACTGCAAAAGCGGTTTGCGAACTTGTAGAACGATTGGGTGGAGAAATTGTACAGTGTAATTTCCTGATGGAGCTTGCTTTTCTTAACGGTAGGAAAAAAATTAAAGGCAATGAAATATTTGCTGCAATAACCTATTAATCAATAGCACGACAAGTAACATAATACCGGTAACCTATAATTGCTATTTGCCATTTTTTGGCTTTGGCCAAATCTAATCGTTGTTTGGTAAAACTGGGCAAAATAATTTTGTTAATTTGAGCAAGAATTTTATACATAACTACTTTTTTTCAAAGATATAAAAAAAGACGGTCTTGATGGAGACCGTCTTTTTGGTAAAAAATAGCAATTATTTTTTCTTATTCAATTTAGATTGATATTCTTGCATTTGTTGCTCATAAACTTTCATTTTCTTTTCAAAAATTTCCATTTCTTTATTAAACGGTTCCATCTGTTTATCAAATTCTTCCATTTGTTTATCGAAAGCTTCCATTTGAGGTTCGAGTTTTTTCATTTTAGCTTCAAAAGCTTCCATTTTGGCTTCAAATTCTTTCCATGCTTTCTTATCACCGTTTATTGGATCACCTTTTGGTGCAGTTGGTGCTTTAGGAAAAACAGGTGGTTTTGGACTTTTAAATTTAAAAACAGGTGGCGTAGGAGGTGTTGGAGGCATCGGTAAATCAGAGCCATTAATGATAGAATTAGAATGCTTAGTTATGATTCTAATTGTTTTTTCGTTTTTATTCACATCCATTCTGTCAATTGTATTTTGGTCTATTCTGGACAATTCACTTGGGTCTACTTTTTCACCGTCAATATAAATGTCATTCTCATTAAGAATTTTTGAATAATCTTTTGTAATTATTCTAATTTCATGTTGATTTTGATTTTTATTGACATCCATTCTTTCAATTTCATTAGGATTTAACTCATCTAAATCTTTTTGAGTTACTTTTGCCCCATTGATAAAAATTTCTTTATCTGTTGACAAAGGCGCATTAGGTGAAATTAAAACACTTTTTTTATTCAATTGAATATCATCTTCAGCAAAATCTATGGTAAGGATTCCATTTTCATTTTTAGAAATAATGATTCCAAATGTTTTGATAGCTTCAGTTCCTTTGATTTCCATTTCCTGAGTCTTTTCGTCTCCCTTTTTTAAATTAACAGAAATTGATGTTATTTCGTTTTTTGAGTTTCTTTTAATATTCGAAAAAACAGCTTTTATGGCATAGTTTTCTTTTAAAGCTTTCGTCTTTTCTTTTAATTCATCATCGGTTGTGTTTTTATTTATTTTGTACACATCGACTGAAACTTCATTCTTTTTTGAAGATTCTGCGGTGATTTGTTCCGATTTTTTTTCCTGTGCAATGGTTTCAATTTGAAATAAAAATACAAAGGCAATTAATGCAGGAAGGATTAAAACATACTTCCAGGAATTCCACTTTTTTGATTGATTTTTGTTTAACATAACGATTCGTTTTTTGATTAATGATTGATAAAAATGATTGGTAATGGCAACACAATTTTCTTGTGTTGTTATTTTTAAAAGAGTGATTTGATAGGCTTTTTTGTCTGATATTTTTTTGGAAGCTTCACTGTCTGCAATGAATTCCAGGTTTTGCAGAATTGCTTTTTTGTACAACCAAATAAAGGGATTGAACCAAAAAACAACACAAAATAACCTTGAAATTAATACGTCAATAGTATGATTTTGGTCACTATGCACTTTTTCATGCTCTAAAATACTTTCTAATTCTGAAGGATTGTATAAAGACGAATTATAAACAATCGTATTAAAATAAGAAAAAGGAGCTACGTTTTCAGCAATATCTATAAATTTAAAATCGGCTTGTCGTTGAATCAATTTTCCTCTTAAAACCGTATTTAAACTATAAAAATCGAAAGCAAATTTTCCGAGTAAAATTGCTATTCCCATTCCATAGGAAACGCCAATGAGTATAGGCAAATAATCTTCAAATGTCTTTTCTTGTACAACAGTTGTCATAGGAACATTTGACCAATCAATTGCTGTTGGTGTAGGTGCAACCCAAATTATTTTGGTAATAACAAAAAGAGGTAAAGCTACAGAGGTAAATAAACCGGCCAATAAAAACCAACGATTTGTGGTGAAAAATGTTTCTTTTCGCAACATTAAATGATAGCCTAAATAAAAAAGACCTATTAATCCGCTGGATTTTATGAGATAAATATACAGTGCTTCCATAACTATTTGAAGTATATTATTGATTACTTACTTTCATTTTGATTTTCAATCATAGCCAAAATCTCGCGCAATTCTTGAGCTGAAATTTTTTCTTCTTTGGCAAAAAAGGATACCATATTTTTATAGGAACTATTAAAATAATTATCAATAGCTGTATTCATGAAACGTTTTCTGTAATCTTCAATACTTACAATTGGGAAGTATTGATGTGTGTTTCCAAAGGCATTATGTGATACAAAACCCTTTTCTTCAAGATTCCGAACAATGGTGGAAAGTGTGTTATAATGTGGCTGTTCTTCTGTGATTTCGGCCATGACTTCTTTTACAAATGCTTTTTTGAGCTTCCATAAAATATGCATGATTTCTTCTTCTTTGTTCGTTAGTTTTTGCATGATTTTCTAATTTGAATCAAACATACAACTATATTTATGGTTTACAAACTAAAAAAGCAGTTATTTAACTATTTTTTAAGTTTTGCTTTTAATACATAAAAAAAGAAAAGGGTAGAAGTTAAAGATTATTTGTTCTCGCTATGTAATATTTTTTGCAACCAGATACAGCAAAGCAGTGCTGTAATTCCAAAGATTCCCATCAAAAACCAATTAGATTGATAACCAAAATGACTAATAATATCCATACCGGTTTTTGAACTTACAATATGCGCCAAGCTAAAACTCATTGTAAACAAAGCCATATAACGTCCTTCATGTCCTTTTGGCGCCCGACTTAAAGCAAAGGAATTCGAAAAAGGGAAAATAAACATTTCTCCAAACGTTATAAATAAAATGCTGATTATCAGAATTCCTGCCCAAGTATTAATCAATAAGATAAAGAAACTTATCGCCATCAACAATGAACCCCAAGTTATAATTTGGAGCTTATGCGTTTTCTTTCTTTCAAAAATGCTCACTATTGGCATTTCAAAAAAGAAAATTAGAATTCCATTTAACGATAATAAAAGCCCACTTTGAAATTCGGTTAAACCAAATCGCTCATGATGATATAAAGGTAAAGTAGTGAAAAGTTGAAAGAAAAGTATCGCTGTGATAAAACAGACAAAAAGGAAAATCCAAAATATTTTATCTTTAAAAACGGAAGTTACAGGCGTATTTTCAAGGTTTAATTTTTCGGGATTTACAGGATTTTTTTTCTCTTTAACTAATAATGCGAAAATCAATATCGAAAGGATACACGTTGCTCCATCAACCCAAAATAATCCATTATAGCCAATACTCATGATGATAATTCCTCCCAAAGCAGGTCCGGCAGTCAATCCTAAATTTACCGCTAAACGCACTAATGTTAGAGCTCTGGTGCGATTTTCGGGTTTGGCGTAAGTGTTTAAAGAGACAAACATTGCAGGTCGGAACATATCAGCGATGGCCATTATGACAAACATTCCGAAACACAATCCCCAAAATGTGGTTACATATTGCAAAACGAAAAATAAAATCCCACTGGTAAAAAGACTGAAAATCATTATTTTATAAAATCCAATCTTATCCGATAATTTACCTCCCAACCAAGAGCCTAACATGGAACCAATTCCAAAAGAAACCATTATCCAACCAACTTGACTGTAGGTAAAATCTAAATTTTCTTTTAAATATTTGGATAAAAAAGGCAAAACCATCGTGCCGGCTCTATTGATAAAAGTGATGAGTGCCAGAATCCAAACTTCGCGCGTAAATCCTTTGAAGTTGTTGATGTAGCGTTGAAAGGCGGTTTTAAACATGAATTAAATTTCAATTTTGACAAAGGTAAGCAAGTTTGTGGCTTTGCGCCTTTGTGGCATTCTAACTTTAAACTATTTTTGCATTAAAATTTAAAAGATGAGAGTGTTACTTACTTTGGTTTTATTGGTACAACTGAATTTTGGTTTTGGTCAAAATAAATTTACGGATGCTGTCGAAAAATTTCAAAAAGAATTGAATGCAGAATATGCAGATGCTAGAACCAGTCCGTTGATGGCTGACGATTTGGCAACATTCAAAACCTTAGATTTTTATCCGATAAATGAAAAATTCAAGGTTACAGCCCGTTTTGTCCGAACCAAAAAGGAAAAACCTTTTGAAATGAAAACGTCAACGGACAGAAAACCTTTGTATGTAAAATATGGTGAAGCATATTTCACGATTGATGGTTCAGATTTTAAACTCAATATTTACAGAAACATCGAATTATCTAAAAAAGCGGAATACAAAGACTATTTATTTTTGCCTTTTTCGGATTTGACTTCAGGAAATGAAAGTTATATTGGCGGTAAATATATTGACATGAAAGTTCCGGAAGGAAATACAATTATCATAGATTTTAATACTTCTTACAACCCGTATTGTGCTTATAATCATAAATATTCCTGTCCGAAAGTACCTTTAGAAAATGATTTGAATATTGAAATAAAAGCAGGAGTCAAAAAGTTTCACGACTAATGAAGTACTTCAATTTACATACACACATTTTCACGAATCAGCCCGACATAGTAGAATTAGTCAATCAATATCCTCAGGAATTTGATGCTTCAATTGCCTTTTATTCCATCGGAATTCATCCATGGTTTATGGTTACAGAACGGCTGAATAGTGATTTAGCAATTATAGAAAGTAAATTACAAGAGCCCAATTGTCTCGCTGTAGGTGAATGCGGATTAGACAAACGCATTGAAATTCCATTGGATTTGCAACAAAATGTTTTTGAAAAGCAATTACTTTTGGCCGAAAAATATCAGAAACCTGTTGTTATACATTGTGTTGCGGCTTTTCAGGAACTGATTGCCATCAAGAAAAAATTAAACCTTTCGGTTCCTCTGTTAATTCATGGATTTTCAAAGAATGAACAAGTTGCCAAACAATTATTGGATAACGGATTTTATATTTCATTTGGAAAGTATTTATTGCAAAAACCGGAATTAGAATCTGTTTTTAAAAATATGCCAAATGATCGATTTTTCTTGGAAACAGACACTGTTAAAGAAGGAATTCATGAAGTTTATGCTTTGGCAGCAAAATATAAAGGAATTTCTGTGGAAGAAATTCAGGAAATAGTGAATAGTAATTTTAATACTATTTTTAACAAATAATACAGTTAACCAAATTAACGAATAAACTTTTATTATGGCAGAGTGGACGGAAAGAGCCGAGCTTTTATTTAAAGCAGAAGGATTAAACAAATTGCAAAATGCAAACGTATTGGTTGTAGGATTGGGTGGCGTAGGTTCGTTTGCCGCTGAATTTTTGGCAAGAGCCGGAGTGGGATCGATGACGATTGTTGACGGCGATGTAGTTGATATTACAAATATCAACAGACAATTACCAGCATTACATTCTACAGTGGGACAACCCAAAGTTACGGTTGTTGGGGACCGATTAATGGATATTAATCCGAAATTGAAATTAACCCGCGTGCAGGAATTTCTTTCGCCGGAGCGTGCTTTTGAGATCGTTTCTGAAGAGTTTGATTATGTTTTGGATTGCATTGACAGTGTGACTCCAAAACTGAATTTGATTATTGCAGCCAAACGAAAAAGAGTAAAAATCATAAGCAGTATGGGCGCTGGTGGTAAAATGGAAGCTTCAAAAGTAAAAGTGACAGATATTTCAAATACCATTAATTGTTTCTTTGCAAAAACAATTCGAAGACGATTAAAAGAAGTAAAAATTGATAAATTGAAAGTCGTTTTTTCCTCCGAAATTCAAGACGAAAGTAGTCTCAAAATGACAGATGGTTCTAATTTTAAAAAATCATTCTACGGAACCAATAGCTATATGCCGGGATTATTCGGTTTATATGTTGCTGAAACAGTGATTCGGTATTTGCTAAAAAAAGAGTAACCGAAATTCATTAAGCAAATTTTAAACAACTAAAATAAAATGATACAAACCGTAATTTTTGACATGGATGGTGTAATTGTCGATACAGAACTCGTACACCGTTATGCTTATTTCAAACAATTTGGAGAACTAAATATTACAGTTACTGAAGCAATGTACACTTCATTTACAGGATATTCGACTCGAAATACCTTTCAAAAACTAAAAGAACATTTTGATATAGACCAAGATGGAGAAGATTTGATTCTACGAAAAAGAACTATTTTTAATGATGCTTTCGACAGTAAAGAAGATTTGGATTTATTAGAAGGAGTGAAAACTTTAATTCAAGATTTACACCAAAACGGAATGCAATTAATTGTGGCGTCATCTGCTTCAAAAGTGACAATTGATCGTGTTTTTACTCGATTTGATTTGCATCAGTATTTTACTCATATTGTAAGTGGTGAGGATTTCCCGAAGTCAAAACCCAATCCCGCAATTTTTGAACATGCGGCAAGTTTATCAATTGCTCCAAAAGAAAATTGTATCGTAATTGAAGACAGTACCAATGGAGTAAGAGCAGCAAATGCAGCAAATATATTTTGTATTGGTTACAATAGTGAGCATTCAAAAGATCAGGATTTATCGACTGCAGATCTTGTGATAAACCACTTTGAAGAGTTGAATTTTGAAAAAGTAAATTGTATTGATTCTAAATTAAGGAATAATTAACAATAAGAACTAACTGAATTTGTAAATTTGATACATAACTTAATCCCTTTTTTATGAAAAAAATAATTATTGCATTAGCCATTATCATTGCTAATTTTACTATCGAAGCACAAGTAAAAACGCCTCAATCAAGTCCAAAAGCGACTATTTTTCAAACCGTTGGATTGACAGATATAGAGGTTGTTTATTCCAGACCAGCTGCAAGAGGTAGAGCTGTTTTTGGGAATTTAGTTCCTTTTGGAAAATTATGGAGAACTGGTGCCAATGAAAACACCACTATTTCATTTAGTGATGATGTTATAATAGATGGTAAAACATTGAAAAAAGGAAAATACGCCTTGTATACTATTCCAAAAATTGGGAGCTGGGAAATTATTTTTTATAACACAACAAACAATTGGGGGACACCAGAAGATTTTACCGAAGCTAATGTGGCGTTGAGAACTACTGTAAAAGAAGAAGCATTATCAAAAGCAGTGGAATCTTTCACGATTGGAATAAACAATTTAGATACTAATTTCGCTTATTTAGAAATGGCTTGGGAAAATTCTTCGGTAGCTATGAAATTTGAAGTTCCTACTCAAAAAACAGCCATTTCAAATATCGAAAAAGCATTAGCAGGTCCATCAGCAGGAGATTATTTTTCGGCTGCACAATACTTGTTTCAATCTAATGGTGATATTGCTAAAGCGAGAGCATATGTTGATAAAGCTTTAGAAATGAGCATTGAACAACCTTTTTGGTACAACCGATTAAAATCTTTAATCCAAGCAAAACAAGGAGATAAAAAAGGAGCAATAGAAACGGCTAAATTATCAATTGCTGCCGCAGAAAAGGCTAAAAACCAAGATTATGTAAAAATGAATAAAGAAAGTATAGCAGAGTGGAGTAAAAATTAATTCTCTATTACTTTTTCAAATAAAAAATCCCGTTTCGTGAATTTCGAAACGGGATTTTTTGTTTTAAAATTATTAAAATTTAGAAAATTAGGCCACAATTGATGTTCGTTCTTTCCTGAAAATCGTCCATTGAAATAAGAGTGATATCACAATTGTGAGTATTGCTCCAATGAAATTTAACCACAAATAGCCTAATTTTTCTTCACCGCTCGGATAAATATAAATAGCATAATAATAGATTACAAAAATAGTAATTTGACTTAAAACCGCACTATAAAAAATGGCTTTAGATTGTACTTGATTGATATAAAAACCAACCAGAAAAATTCCTAAAACGGTTCCGTAAAATATAGAACCAATGATGTTTACCAATTGAATTAAGTTTTCAAATAAGGTTCCGATGCACGCAAAAAGAATAGCGATGATTCCCCAAAGTAACGTGAAAAATTTAGTCGCATTCAGATAATGTTTCTCTGATTTTTCTTCCTTCAAATTCCGTTTATAAATATCTATTGCCGTTGTTGATGCCAGCGCATTCAAACCCGAAGCCGTTGATGACATCGCTGCCGAAATAATAACAGCCAGCAATAACCCTATAAGTCCTTTGGGCAAATAATTAAGAATAAAGTGAAAAAACACATAATCTTTATCATTCGTTTCGCTGTTGCTATCTGCTTTTAATATGATTTCTTTGGCACGATCCCGTAAATCTTTTTCTTTATTAGATAAGGCCACTAATTCTTTTCGAAGAATAGGATTGTCATAATCCTGATTGAGTTGATCGATGTACAATAAATTGACTACTTTTTTATCTTCGGACAAGACCTCTAATTTTTTTTCCAGAACGTGATATTCCTCTTTGAATGCTGATTTTTCAATAATTAATTTATTGTTCGGATTAAAATTCAAAGGAACCGGATTAAATTGAAAAAAGACAAAAACCATCACACCGGTTAGTAAAATAAAGAACTGCATAGGTACTTTTAGAAGTCCGTTCATGATTAGTCCCATTTGGCTTTCTTTTACTGATTTTCCAGATAAATAGCGTCCAACCTGAGATTGGTCTGTTCCAAAATATGCTAAAGCAAGAAAAAAACCACCTGTGATTCCACTCCAAAAGGTATATTTTTCTTCGGGATCAAATGAGAAATTGACAACATTCATTTTATCATTTGCTCCGGCAATATGCAAAGCGCTGGTAAAAGTCATGTCATTAGGTAAATAATGCAAAATGAGAAAAAAGGTGATAAACATCCCAGACATAATCACAAACATTTGTTGTTTCTGAGTAACATTCACGGCTTTTGTACCTCCGGAAAAGGTATAAATAATGACCAAAAGTCCAATAACAATATTCATATAGGTAAGATTCCATCCTAATATTGCCGACAATATTATCGCAGGTGCATAAATCGTGAGTCCCGTTCCTAAACCTCTTTGGAACAAAAAAAGTAAAGCGGCTAACGAACGCGTTTTTAAATCAAATCGTTTTTCGAGATATTCATAAGCAGTAAAAACTTTGTATTTGTGATAAATAGGAATAAAAGTGACACAAATAATCACCATGGCTATAGGCAATCCAAAATAGAATTGTACAAACCCCATTCCGTCATGATACGCTTGCCCCGGAGTTGATAAAAAAGTAATCGCACTCGCTTGTGTGGCCATAACCGAAAGTCCAACGGTGTACCAAGGCGTTTCATTATTACCCAGAATAAAATCTTCTACGTTTTTACTTCCTTTGGTTTTCCAAGCACCATAAATAACGATGAATAATAGTGTGACTATAAGTACAATCCAATCAAACAGTTGCATAAGTTAAGAGTATAATTGCATGATTAGACAAAAAATCAAAATATAAATCGCATTGGCTACAAGAACCCAAGTGTAACTTTTTTTCCAGGTTTTCATTTTTTTAGTTTCCATAATTTTACGGTTTTAAGGTTTTACTTGTTGAGCAGGTAAAACGACTGGAGATTTTAGTGAAATAATATTAGACAGTAATCGATAAGCTCCGGAAACTCCTTCGGGTAATTCTCTAAAAAGGCTCAAACCGGTGTAAATATAATACCCTTTTCCGTATGGCGCGACTAATAAGGCTCCGTTTTTTGGTTTTTCTCCTTTGTCATTAGAAGATAAAATAGGAGTAAAGGCAGTGTCAAATACATTGGGATAATTCAATCCTTGTTCTTGTTTCCAGCCCTCAAAATCTTTTGCTGTAATTTTATTCGGAGTATTTAATACCGCATGATTTGGTGCCAAAAAGCGAACTTCGGCATTTTCTTCTGTTACTCGATCGCCAGAAATTTTTAGAGGATATGGAGCTATATTTGGCGTTACAAGAGTAGTTGCAGTGTTGTATTGTACCAGCATTGTTTTTCCTTCTTTTACAAAATCAAAAAGAATGCTTTGTTTATTTGCCAATGCCTGAACGGTATTGTAAGCACGAACTCCAGTAATTATAACATCCAGATTAGTTAATTTTTCAGCAATGATGTCTTCGGGTTTCAGCAATGTCACTTTATATCCCATTTGCATTAAACTTTTAGGAACTTCATCACCGGCACCCATAATGTATCCAATTCGTTCATCGCTTGTTTTTAAATCTAATTTAATGCATTTGGCTTCTGCATATTTCAACACTTGTTGTTTGGTGATGTGATTGTATTCAATGATGATTTGTTCTTTGTCATATCGTCTATTATCAATGATAGCAACGCTTTTGGCAACAGCCTCATCGGATTTTTCTGGAGCGGTAACTTCAAAATAAACGATTTGTTCTGTTCCGTTTTTTTCTAAAGTAAAAGGAATTGATTTGGGAGTAACAATCCAATTATCGGGTAATTCTAATTGTAAATTTCCTTTTATATTGTCTTTTCCGGATTTAATTTTCACGCCTACCGTTTTACTTTTGGTATCTTTAAAAAGCAATACTTTGTCTAAAATAGCTGTGGTAACTTCCGGAACAATATCCAGATAATTATAGATTTCGCCTTTTACATCATCATTATATTTATAGACGACATTTTTTTCAACAGCCATTTCTATATCGTTGATTAAAACATTGAAAATTACTTTAACTTCCCTGATTACATCCGGGATTCCTATATTTTTCTGTTCCTTTACCGTATACATTCCTTCGGTTCCTTTATCTTGTAGCCAATACGGTTGTGTGTAATTTACCGTGCTTGGCAATTGTAAATCAAGATTAAAATTTTGTAAAATATTATTTTTCAAAACCAGATTTTGAAGCGTATTTTTTTGATTTGGTAAAGTAGTTACTTGTATTAATTGTATTGGAATCGGACTCCTATTTATAGCTTCAATTTTAAGTTTCAAAAGACTTCCCGGAGTGGCTTCCTGATTCGGGGCAACAGCTTCAAGATATAAACCGGAACAAGCAATAATTATTTTTTTTATCTCTTCGGATTTTAACGTTGCCCAATTATTTTCGTCTAAAGATTGCATCATATTATTGGCTTTCGCCAAAGCGGGAATACTCGCTGATGGATTATTAAAGTCAAATTGGGAAGCAATTTTAGTCAGCAATTCGCCAATTGGTTTTCCGCCTTTTACGCGATTCCAACTCGTATCAATTCCTTCAAAAAGAGAGGATTTATTCTGTACTGGTTCACCATTTATAAATTCTAAATATTCCATTTCTTCCCCTCGGCTTCCTGTGCTTCCAAAACCTTGTGATTGATGTCGGCTACGGCTTAAAGCAGCTATTTCCTGATTTGATTTTCCAATAGAAGGAAAATAAACACCAGTTTGTATCGCCATTAAATTCGTTTTATCCGCTTTATTAAATTTTTCCTGACTTCCATAAAACCACCACGAAGTATTGAAAAATTGGCGTTTTGCCTGCCATGGCTGTACCAAATTTAATTGTTCCGGAAAAATGGTTGGATTATTGGTTAAATTAAAACTTTCTACGCTTAACATTGCAGAAGCTGTATGATGTCCGTGAGTTGTTCCCGCTGAGCGATGGTCAAAACGATTGATAATTACATCAGGCTGGAATTTTCGAATGGCCCAAACTACATCCGAAAGCACTTTTTCCTTTTCCCAGATTTCTAATGTTTCTCCCGGGTTTTTAGAAAAGCCAAAATCATTGGCACGGGAAAAAAGTTGTTCTCCACCATCAATTTTTCGGGCTTCAATGAGTTCTTGAGTTCGGATTACTCCCAATAATTCTCGCAATTGTGACCCAATCAAATTTTGTCCGCCATCACCGCGTGTAAGTGATAAATAGCCGGTTCGTGCTTTGGTTTCATTCGATAAATAAGAAATTAAGCGTGTATTTTCATCATCAGGATGTGCGGCTATATAAAGAACGGAACCCAGAAAATTAAGTTTCTGAATTTGATTATAAATTTCAACTGAATTGGGTTTTAACGGCTGCTGTGCATGCAATATCGGAATGGTAAAAAGAAAAATAAAGAATAATTGTATAGCAATTTTTCGCATAGCGTAAATTTTTGTTTTGTCTTAGCTTCAAAAATAGTAATAAAAAGGACGGATTATTTACTCTAATTCAAAACATTATGTTAATATTTTTCTTTTAAATGGCACCGTAGAAGGATAACTGCATTTTTTTGAATCAAATAAAGAAATAAATAATCAAGAGTGTAAAACGGAATAAATCATTTTTAATACTTTAACTCAATCCTATTTATTTGATTGGTTAAAATTATTTCAAAGGATGCTATAAAAAAAGAGAGCACCATTATTTGGTGCTCTCTTTTCAAATTCATTAGGTTTAGGAATTAATGTTTCCCATGTCCACGACCATGTTCTCTTTCTTCTTTATGACCATGATTCCCGTTATTTCCTTTATTTCTATTGTCGTTACCATAATTTCTATTATTGTTATAGTTTTTATAATGGTTATTATGATTACCTATATTTCTTTGTGGTCTTCCTTTATATCCTCTATAATATTTTACTTTGTGTTCTTTGTAATGAGAATAAGGTCTTGAACCATGATAATCATTTAAAACTACTTTATATCCGTTATATAAATCATAGTTTCGGTATTGATTTGGTAAATATCTGGAGCGAATCCATCTTCCTCCGCCAAAATAAATAAATTGGGTTGCTCTTACATCATAATAGGCTTGAACATCCGGTAAATAATAATATTCTACTGATGAATATCCTGCAGGTCCCCAAGCCGGTGGTGAACCAATATTTACGTTTACTGAAATTTGTGCTTCTATCGAACTGGATACCAAAAGGGTGATTCCTACGGCGATTAATTTTAATGTTTTCATTTTGTATTTTTTTAATTAATAATTATTCATGTACACTTGTTTAAGGGTATTTTCAACAACTGTGCCAATAAAAAATATTAACATTTAATTGGGTTTTTTAGGTTTTCTTTAAAATAAAAAAGAGAAGTTATTGAAGCTTCTCTTTTTCTATGGTAAGTAGGTAGACTTGGATTATAATAAAAGAATCAACAAAAGGATAACAATAATGATAGCACCAACTGACAAATAAACTCCATTTCCTGTAGATCTTAATTCGGCATTAATGGCTCTAACTTCTTTACGTAATGCTTTTTTTTCTGAAGATTTTAATTCGGATTTGTCCATTGTTTTAATCTCTTCTAATCGATTCAGCAGTACTTTAACTTCTGCAGGAACTTCTTTTGAATCATTAGTAATAGCTGTTGGAGTTTTTTCTTTAGCCATCATTTGGGTAGGTAAAATACTTAATGACAATACCATCATCATTAAATAAAAGGTAACTTTTTTCATCTTATTTGTAGTTTTAGTTTAACATTATTGTTAGAGTAAAGATAGAAGTTATAGCCTGTCATTTGTTGTATAGTTATTGTTTTAAGTTATAAAATTCACATATTTAATGTGTTATGATTTTGAATTTTAGAGAAATCAAAAGATGATTTAACAAGCCTAATAATGATCTACAAAAAGATTGTTTATTTAAAAATTACGGTACGAGGTTTTGCTAATTCAAAATCTTGAAAACCAAAATCAGAAGTTTCGAAAGCATTTGTTTTAAAAATGTTTTGCCCGCTGCCGGGAATCGACGGATAATAAGAAAGCGATAATTGAAAAGAGCTGAATACCAGAAAGTCATTATTAATTATTAAACCAATTCCAATTTTTGAATATGCTTTGCTATCAAGTAAGCCTATTTGGTCGTTTCCTAATAAGGCAATCGAATAATTAAAATACGGATTCAAACGAAATCCCCATAAATCCCAAGGCGAATATGCTTGTGTTTGTAAAGTAAGCATCATCTTTTTAGTTCCATATACGGCGCTATTAAACCCTTGAATACCATAATTTTCATTAATGGTAAGTTGATCTCCTATAACGTTCAAACGGTTTAAACCAATTATAACTTGTGGTTTAATAAATTGTCTTAATTTCCATTTTCCAAGTTCTATCGGATGGGTAAAATAATTGATTTGAAAGGAAAAAGTAGTTTGACTCGTAGTCGATTTATCAAAAAAAGTTCCTACTTCAAAATTAGTACTTAGAAATCCCCAGTCATAATAGTTTCCAAAAGAGGCCTGACCGCCTAAATAGAATCTTCCTTTGTGATTTTTGTATTGGTATCCACCGGTAATTCCGTAAATTTTTCCAATGGGAACATCCTCAATAATT
Source organism: Flavobacterium lacustre (assembly GCF_027474525.2). NCBI lineage: Bacteria > Pseudomonadati > Bacteroidota > Flavobacteriia > Flavobacteriales > Flavobacteriaceae > Flavobacterium > Flavobacterium lacustre. Next base: position 2,716,593 of record NZ_CP114882.2, on the reverse strand, counting down.
CCGTTTCTAAATATATATTTGTCTTGAATAAATTTTCTGGAAGTTATACCAATACCTGAAAGAAAAAGTTTTTCACTAGAATAAAAATCGACAGGATCATAGGCTATAGTAGGACTTTCGAGATAATTGATGTTCAAATAACGTCCGGATACAATCAAGTTTGTTGTTCTGTTTTTTTCGGTATTTCCTTTAAAAATACTAAACGCATGTCCAATCCAATAATCTTGAGAATTGTATTTAAAATTTTGTTGTGCATACACCAGATTAACATCCTGAAGTGTATCCTTTCGGAACTGCTGATCAAAGTAAATACCGCCGGCCCATTTTGCAAAAGGCGAATAAAAAGGACGATTTATATCGATACTTTTACCAAAATAATTATCTAAATCAATATTGTATTTAAATGTTGTTTTGATAAAGGAATTCTTGATGTTAGGAACCGTATAATCTAAATTATAAGCGTTTTTTCCGTCACTGAACCGATTTGTGAATTTGTTTTTAAATTCGTGACCAATTCCCATGAAGTTTTTTTCATTCAATTCAAAAGAAGATCTGGAACTAGAAACAGAGCCTTTTGGAATAAGACTCCAAGAATCGATTACCCGAATAAAAACATCAACAGAATCCGAATTTTTTTCTGATAATTTAAGATCAATTCTTACACTTCGAATGTATTTTTGACTTCTGATTAAACGTTCTGATTCATTTATCAGCAAAGAATCTAAGGGTTTGTTTTCTCTAAAAAGCAATAAATTCCGAATAGCTAATTTTTTAGTTTTAAGATGGATTCTATTTCCGGTTTTTTCAGCCCAATTTTTCGGTTCCCTGTTAGAATCTTTATCAGAATATCCGAACGGATCTAGTGTTTCAATAGTTATATTCCGAATAATTTTGCCTTCAAATTTTTGCTGGATTCTTGGAAGAACTCTTTTCTTTTTTATTTTTACATTAACCGGTTCAAAGATTAATTTGTGAAGCAGCTTGGTAAATTTATTTTTTTTAGAATAGGTTTGAATGTCTTTGTATACCGCAGAAGAATCCTCTTTTGCCTGACCTACTTGTGAAAAAGAAAGGGGACAATAGCTGAATACCAGCAGAAAAAGGAGCAATTTTTGTTTTTGAGACATTTGAAAAAAATTAATTTTCATTATAACGACAATAATTTAATAGTTTCTTTTTTGGGGATTTTTCAACTATTAAATAATTATATAAATTTTAAATCAGTATTTCATTCCTTCTTATTTATATCCGTTTCAGTAGTGGTTTCCGTAAATACAGGAACTGTTATATCTGTTTTTATCAAAATGTTTTTTGTTTCTGTTTTTGAATCAAAAAGCGGTAGTTTTATGTTGCGCCAAGTATATGTTTTTGGCAAATGATCTCCCATCAAATATCCCCATGCTTCTAAAGATTCAATTCTATCAAAAATCACTTTTAAAATAGCTAAAACAGGAATGGCCAGAAACATTCCGGAAACTCCTGCAATTGCACCACCAATTATAATTCCTATGATAGATACAAAAGCGTTTATTTCTACTTTTGAGCTGACAATCATAGGCACCAAAATATTATTATCAATCAACTGAACAATAATACTCACAACAATTACGCCAATAATGATTGATAAATCAGGAGATCCTGTCAGCGAGGCAACAATACTCAAAATCCCAGCAAACAGTATGCCTATGTACGGAATAAGGTTTAGAATTCCGGTAATAATACCTAGCAAAATGGCATATTTTAAGCCAATTATCATAAATCCCAAAGTGGTTAAAATAGAAACTACAATCATTTCTATAATCAAACCCACAATGTAACTTTTTACAGCTACTTTAATTTGATTTAAAATCTCACGAAGTTTAGGATGAGACTCTTTTTTAAACAATTTGGATAAAAACAACATAAAATGTGTTTTGTACAAAAGAATCAGAAAAGTATAAATAGGTATTAAAGTAATATTTAAAATAGTATCTGTAAACGACAGCAAAGTGGTTCCTATAATTTCCTTTCCTTTTTCCATGGAATCTTCGGTAGCGCTATCTAAATATTCTTTTTGTTCTCTAGAACTTAAATGAAAATTGTCGCGCACAAATCGTTGAATATTATTGAGATGAATATTCAGATTTCGTTCTATTTTATCAAAATCTTCAATAATATCACTAATTTTAAAAGAGAGAAAAATGAACAAACTCAAAATGACCAATACAAAAATCAGCACTGTTATAATGACTCCCAAAACATGCGGAAAATGTAATTTTGATTTTAAAAAAGCAACTATTGGCTCTAATAAAATGGCAAACAAAAATGACATCACTACAGGAACAATAATATTCTGACCAATGAAAAGTATATAAGTGATACTTATTAAACCCAATAAAATAAGGGTTATTTTGGCATAAAAAGGGATTTTTATAATCGGATTCATATTTTTTTGTTTTAGAAAAGACACTCAATTATTAGAATTAAATCATTGTTAGTCTAATCAACAAAAATCTTGTTTTAAAACTCTAAAACCTTATAGATTTCTATCTAAATGTTATAAAATTTACACTTCATAGTAAAGCTTCACAATGAATTAAAGCTTTAATCTACAAATTCTTTATCCTCATAATAATTTTCTAAAATTGAAATTCCTTTTTGCAGCAGCAAATTATTTGGATAAATAATCTTTTCGCCATCTTTGGTTTTCAGGTAAACATGAAACGCACTGATGTCTTTAATTTCGGCTTCGATAGGAAAATCTTTATCGTGAATACGAATGATATCACCAATTTTGAATGGAAATGAAAAAAACAAAATAATTCCGGAGGTAATATTGCTCAAAATAGACCATTGTGCAAACATGGCTACACCAACAACAGTTGCTATCGAGGAAAGAGCAATAAAAATATCATTAGGTTCAACGCCCCAAATGGTAATCAATGCAATTACCGCCAGAATGTTAATTAATAAATGAATGTATTTGATGACCAGATTCGTCCGATGCTCAATAATTTGACTTGATTTCGCATATTTTTTTACCACTTTTGTAGTGATAATTCGCAATGAAATTAACAAAACAAAAAGAATTCCGGTGCCAATTATTTCTCGGGTAAACTCGTTGAAAAAAGTCATACATTACATTTTTAGGCTAATTTACTTAAATATTCATAGACTTTGTCCGTTGGCATTCCCATAACATTAGCATATGAACCTTCGATTTTTGAAACTCCAATGAAGCCAATCCATTCCTGAATACCGTAGGAACCTGCTTTATCAAAGGGCTTGTAGTTTTTTAGATAATAGTGAATTGCTTCGTCTGTCAATATATTGAAAGTCACTTTTGTAATTTCGTAAATCAAATCTGTTTTTTCCTGGGTTTTGAAACAGACCGATGTAATCACTTCGTGAGTGGCATTTGAAAGCGATTTGAGTATTGCAAAAGCATCTTCTTCGTCTTTTGGTTTTCCCAATGCAGTTTCATTATGCCAGACAATTGTATCGCTGGTGATAAGAATTTCGTTGGGTTTTAATTCTCCTTCAAAAGCACTTGCTTTCAGCGCTGCTAAATAGTTGGTGATTTCGGCCGCTTTCAATTCAGGAGGATAAATCTCTTCAATTTCTTTCAACCTGATTTCAAAATCTAAGTCTAAATCTTTAAAGAATTGTTGGCGTCTTGGTGAACCCGAAGCCAGAATTAAAGTGTATTTTTCTAATTTATTTTTAAGCATTGTACATCATATTTAAACTAATAACAAGAATTGAAAGGATACCAAACAACAGAATCCATTTTAACAGTGAACTCAAAACATGAAACTGTTTTTGTGAGCTAGCAGACCAAATTTTTAAACTAAAATAGAGTAGTGGCCCCACTACAAAAAGTAACAGATAAATCGTAACAAACAACAACGGCATAAGGTAATTATTAATATACAAAAGAATTGCACATACAGGAATGAAACTCAATATAGAAACAACTTTAGCCGTTCTCGAAATTCCAAGTATAATTGGCAAAGTTCTCATTCCTTGATTATAATCTCCATTTACATCTTCTAAATCTTTAACTATTTCTCTGATAAAATTAATCATGAAAGCAAAAACTGCATAATCAATAAGTATCGAAAAAAGATTCGCCATCAGCGGTTGATTACTTTGATTTACAACAGGAAACAAATCAAAAATGCCAATAATAATTACACTGAATGAAAGTAATAAAGCGACAATAAAATTACCTATAAGCAGCATTTGTTTCCAGTTTACTGCATAAAAATAAAGCGTTGCGGCAATCAAAATAAAGAGAGAAGCAAAGCCCGGTTTAGCAATCACATTCGACAAATAAAAACCAATTGAAACGCCCACAATATTTAATGCTACATAAATAGAATAGGCATTTGTTTCCGAAATACTTTTGCCAACAATTACATTATTGGGTTTATTGTCATTGTCAGTGTCTTGGTCAAAAATATTGTTGATAACGTAACCTCCGGCAGCTATTAAAACAGTAGATAAGACTAATAATCCGTATTGCCAGTCATTTAATGCTAAAGGTATATTTTGTAATTTCAAAAAACCATACCGAAAAATGAGCTGCATAAACGCCAGTAGGAGTAAATTGGGATATCGTATTAATTTTAAAAAATTCATTTCTTTATTGTAAATTATAAGCTAAAACGATATCCGTAAACTTGAAGACTAATCAAGTTTACCATCAAAATGAGCCATCCATTTTCCTTGTACTTTCATCACTTGTTCTATAACATCACGAGCAGCACCTTTTCCTCCGTTTTTATGCGAAATGTAAGTAGAAATTGCTTTAATTTCTGGACTAGCATCCTGAGGACAGGTTGGTAATCCTACTAATTTCATCACGTGATAATCCGGAATATCATCGCCCATATACAAAACATGCTCCGGGTTAATGTTATATACATCAGTGTATTCGTCAAAAGTTTCTACTTTATTTGGAGTACCTAAATGAATATCTGTAATTCCTAAATTTCGAAGTCTCACTCGGACACCTTCATTACTTCCGCCCGAAATAATACACACATTATACCCGCTTTCTACAGCTGCTTTCATGGCATAACCGTCACGAATATTCATAGTTCTTAAAATTTCTCCTTCATTGGTAACAAAAACCGAACTGTCTGTAAGTACACCATCTACGTCAAAAACAAACGTAGTAATATCATTCATTATTTCTTTATAACTTTTTGCCATTATCTTGTATTGATTGTGTTAGGATTTTATAAATAGTAGATTGATTTTTATTTGTCAAAAATAATTCATGTGCTGCAATAGTTTTACTGTCATGTCGTTTTGCCGGCCCCGTTTGTGCTTCTTCGGGAGTAAGCGTATTAATTTTTTCGGCAGTTTCTTGAATTAATGGTTTCAGAATTTCAAATGGAACTTGATTTTCGGTGCATATAGAATGTCCTATCTGGTACAAATGATTCACAAAATTATTGACAAAAACGGCTGCAACATGAAGTGCTTTTCGTTGCTCTGAATTGATGGCGAAAACTTTTTCAGAAATCGTTTTTGCAACCTTTTCCAGCAATTGAAAATCGGTTGCATTTTCGCTTTCCAAGCAAATGGGGATTACTTTAAAATCAACCATTTTATCTTTCGAAAAAGTTTGTAAAGGATAAAAAACACCTTTTCTGTTTTTAGTGTCTAATGCATCTAAAGCAACACTTCCTGAGGTATGAACGACTAATCTATTATTAAACGGTAATTGCGATGAAACCTTAGAAATAGCATCATCTGAAACAGAAATGATATATAAATCGGCTTCTAATAAATCGTCAAAATTAGTAGCGATTTTGTCTAAATCAATCAAGTGGGCAACCGAATCTTTTTGTCGGGCAAAAACCTGAACCAATTCAATTTTGGAATTCAAAGAAGCTGCATCCTGAAAAGTTCGAATTAAATGCTGCGCTACATTTCCGGAACCTATTATGATTATTTTAGTCATGTGGCAAAATTAGCAAAAAAAATGAAAAATTCTGACTAATAAAACGGTTAGATTTTAAAATCAAAATCGTTACAAAAACACGATTTTTAGGCTATTGGAGCGTTACTTAATTTTGGATTAAATTAACAAATGTGCGAATATAGAAGTCAACATTTTTAAGTACTTTTGTGGCACTTTTATAAAACGTAATCCCTTACAAATGGATAAAAAATTATACTCTTTTTTGTTTTCTACACGATTAATGGCAGTCTTGTTTTTAACTTTTGCAATAGCAATGGGCGCTGGAACTTTCATTGAAAGCAAATACAATACGGATACCGCCCGAATTTGGGTTTATAATTCTTGGTGGTTTGAAGCCATTATGGTTTTCTTCATGATTAATTTTATTGGAAACATAAAACGGTATCAATTACTGAAAAAAGAAAAATGGGCAACTTTATTACTACATTTAGCTTTTGTTTTTATTCTTTTGGGCGCTTTTGTAACGCGATATATCAGCTATGAAGGAATGATGCCTATTCGCGAAGGCGCTGCTGAAAATCAAATTTTCTCAGATAAAACCTTTCTTACGGTTTATGTTGACGGGGAATATAAAGGCGAAATGAAACGTCGTATTTTCGAGCAACCTTTATTGCTTTCGCCAGTAACCAACAATAATTTTAGCATCAAAAATAAATTTGCAGATACTCCATTTGAAGTGACCTATGAAAACTTTATAATGGGAGCAAAACAAACGATTAAGCCCGATAACAAAGGAACTTTATATTTAAAATTAGTTGAAGCAGGTGAGGGTGGACGTGAAGAACATTTCTTGAAAGAAGGCGAAGTTCAAAATGTTCATAATGTATTATTTGCCTTAAATAAATACACGGAAGGTGCGATAAATATCAACACAACAGGAAAAGAATACACGATTCAAACGCCTTTTGAAGGAAATTTTATGCGCATGGCTGATAAATTGAAAGGGCAAGTTACCAAAGATATTGTGCAACCCTTGATGATGCGTTCGTTATACACCATTGGAGAAAAACGTTTTGTTTTTCCTGATCCTGCTGTAAAAGGAGTAGTAGCATATGAGTCTGACAATGATTTTAAAGCCAAAAATCATGAAGACGCATTAGTTTTGAAAGTGACTGCCGAAGGTCAGGAAAAAGAAGTGACAATCATCGGTTCAAAAGGAAAAATTGGTGAAGCTAAAACCATAAAAATCGGAAATATTGATTACAGTTTTTTCTATGGAAGCAAAGCGTATATCTTGCCTTTTAAAATAAAACTGAATGATTTTATTGCCCAAAAATATCCGGGAACCGAAAAAAGTTATTCTTCTTTTGAAAGCCAGGTTACCGTTCAGGATTCTCTAAAACCATTCGATTACAAAATATATATGAATCATGTTCTGGATTATGGAGGATATCGCTTTTTTCAATCTTCTTTTGATCCGGATGAAAAGGGAACTGTATTGTCTGTAAACCACGATTTCTGGGGAACAGCGATTACATACAGCGGTTATTTTATGTTGTTTTTTGCTATGATGGCGATTATGTTTACTAAACATTCCCGTTTTGCAGATTTAAAACGAAAATTAGAAGTGGTCAAAAATAAAAAAGCAACATTGCTAATCCTTTTGATGTTAGCCTTGAGTTTCAACAGTTTTGCGCAAGAGCACGATCATTCAGAACATGACGGACATGCTCATACAAAAGCGGAAGCTCCTCAGGAAGGTCATGCTGCCCATTCTAAAAAAGCAGTTAACCAAAAAGAATTGGATTCTTTATTGAATAAATTTAAAGTTTCAGAGAAACACGCTGCTCAATTCGGACGTTTGATTATTCAAGATGCTGGAGGAAGGATGAAACCAATAAACACTTTTTCATCAGAGTTATTGCGAAAAGTGAGTCATTCTGATACGTATAAAGAAATGAATTCTGATCAGGCATTTCTATCCATGACACAGTATGCGAGTGTTTGGATTGAAATTCCATTAATTTATATTAAAAGTGGAAACGATAGCATCCGTAAAATTATAGGAATAGATAAGGATGCAAAATATGCGCCTTTTGTTGCTTTTTTCGATGAAAAAGGAAATTATAAATTGTCTTCGTATTTAGAAGAGGCATTTAAAAATGCAAATCCAAATCAGTTCGAAAAAGATTTTATCGAAACGGACAAGAAAGTAAACTTAATGGAATCAGCTTTGAGTGGACGAATTTTAAAGATTTTCCCTATTCCGAATGACGAAAACAGTAAATGGATTTCTTATTTAGAACTCAACGAATCTGGCATGAAAGGAATGGATTCAACGTATACCAAAAGTATTTTGCCATTATATTTTGGAACATTAAGTAACGCAACCACTTCTAATGATTATAAATCTGCCGATGAATTACTGGAAAGTATCAACGGTTTCCAGAAAAAGTTTGGTAGTAAAGTATTGCCAAGTGAAGAAAAAATTTCGCTAGAGATATTGTATAACAAATATGATGTTTTCAAAAAATTACCCTATTGGTATTTGACGGCAGCAATCCTGATGTTATTATTGACTATTATAAACATATTCAAAGAACGTAAAGCATTGATTATTTCAGTTAATGTGATGCATGTCATTATTGGATTATTGTTCGGATTACATACTGCTGGTTTAATTGCGCGTTGGTATATTTCAGGACATGCACCGTGGAGTAATGCTTATGAATCGATTATTTATGTTGCATGGGCAACAATGTTTTTTGGCTTAGCTTTCGACCGAAAATCAAAACTCACTGTGGCGTCATCTGCTTTTGTAACCGCAATGATTTTGGCTGCAGCCTACATGAACTGGATTGACCCTGAAATTGCTAATTTGCAACCTGTACTTAATTCATATTGGTTAATGATTCACGTAGCAGTTATTGTAGCCAGTTATGGACCTTTTGCTTTAGGAATGATTTTAGGAGCGGTTTCATTACTGTTGATTTTGTTTACTAATGAAAAAAACAAAGCCAAAATGGATTTGAATATTCAGGAAATCACTTATATCAATGAAATGGCTTTGACTATTGGTTTAATTATGCTTACCATAGGAAATTTTCTTGGTGGACAATGGGCTAATGAAAGTTGGGGACGTTATTGGGGTTGGGACCCAAAAGAAACATGGGCTTTAATCAGTATTATGGTATATGCATTTGTGATTCATGCTCGATTTGTTCCTTCTTTGAGAGGAAAATGGGTATTTAATTTGATGAGTATGTTTGCTTTTGTATCCATTTTATTTACTTATTATGGAGTAAATTTCCATTTAGTTGGATTGCATTCTTATGCCAGCGGAGAAGCACATTCGTTAAGTTGGATTTGGTATTCGTTAGGAGGAATATCATTATTAGGAGCGATAACCTATCCAAACTACAGAAAATATTATAAGAAATAACATTTCGCTAATTACTATAAAAAAAGGTTCAACTGCAAAGTTGAACCTTTTCTTATTCATCAAATGCAACTTGAATTGTTTTATAATATTCTATTGGTGATACACCTGAAATCTCTTTAAAACTCGTAAAAAAAGGATTGTACGATGTAAAACCAACTTTTTTAGATAATGAATCTAAAGTGTTTGATTTTAAATAATCTAGTTCTATATGCTTTATTGCATCATGAATTCTAATTACTTTTTTATATTCAGAAAAAGATAAAGTTGAATGATATTTGAATAGGTATGACAAATGACTTTTTGGAATTTCTAATTTATTTGCAAAATCAGGCAATGTCAGTTTTGGATCTCTAAATATTTCATATTTAAACGACTGATTCTCTATTTTTTGTATGTAGACCAATAATTTTTTTTCTATTTTTTCTTTTAATATAATATGATGATTATTAGATAATTTTACATCTACAGATGTTTTCCAAACATTTTTTAATATCAGGCTAGAACCTCTGTTTTCGTTTATTTTTTTGTTAAGTACATCATAGCCATAAAGGATTTCAGGAGAAATTAATATTTTAAATAAAACTAGTAACCATATAATTGCCGATATCCATAGATAGCTAAAACCTCTAGCGTAGCTGTTATTAGATATTTCAAGGAATATAGATACCATCAATCTAACAGACAATATAAATAGGGCAATAAATAAATAAGTAGCCCACCTGTTAATTAATTGATTTTGTTTCTGCCCCACATTTATTTCCACTTTATTAATCCAAATATTATTTTTTAATACTTTAAAACATAAAATAAAATAGATTATGGCAAAGCTGCAAAAAATGGGATATATTATGAAAACTAATTTCATGGATAATAGTGAAAGGCTCTCAAGTATTATTATTGCTAAATATAAGAATATTGGAAAAACAAAATGAGCAAGGTCTTTAACACAAAATTTTTTTTTATTAAAAACTAAATTTTTAAAATACAAATAGCAAAGTGGTATTACAACTGATGATAGATTTACATATTTTAAATAGTTAAAACTAAAGGTTCTATCAGAATTAAAATAGATTAGTCCTCCTATGAAAAATCGTAATGAAATTATTATGATTAATAAAATCATATATAGATTCATCATTCTATTGGATTTATAATTTCTAAAAATCAATAGAGCAGTTAATAAACCTACAAGACCAGTAATAATAAAAAGTAGATTTGTAATCATTATAATTTTTTTATAAAAGACTAAGTATTTCTATTTTTAATGATTTTGAATTAAACTCAAAAATCATGAGTTCTAATTGAAAACTGAAAACTATTGTTTTCAATCTTATTATATAATAAAGTTACTAAAAATTAAAAATATTATCCTCATATTTTAATTTATAACGAGAATTAAATTTTAATCTGTATTTCATTTATCCCATTAAAAGATTAGCTATTTACTAATTAACAGTTACTAAAAACTGAAAAGTTGTTACTATTTATTTTAAATTTCAGGACGCCATTTTTTTGTCGTTAAACGGCAAAAATTTTCTTTTATCATTGTTTTTTATTAAAGTTTTTTAACACAATTTAAAATTATAAGAAATATCATTATCACCACTATTTGTATATTTTCTTATAGATACTAATTCAAATAAAAATTAAGATTAATAAACCAAAAACAAATAAATTATGGAGAACAAAAAATTACTTTTTATAGGTGCTATTTTAAGCTGTACTCAAATAAACGCTCAGCAAGCTATAGTAACCTCTGGAGGAAATGCCTCGGGAAACAACGGTAATATAAGCTATTCAATGGGACAGGTCAACTATAATACCATAGGATCATTAGTACAAGGTATACAGCAACCCTTTGAAATTCAAACTTTATTAGGAATTGATAATCCTAATATAAATCTTGAATTAACTCTTTATCCTAATCCAACAACCAGCTTACTTAATCTACTGGTAAAAGATTATAATTCTAAGCCTATTGAATACCAATTATTTGATTTTAATGGAAGATTGCTTGTTAATGATAAAATATTAACTGCGTCCACAACTATTCAAATGGAGCATTATCCTAATGCTATATATTTATTAAAAGTGTTAGAAAGCAATAAAGAAGTTAAGACTTTTAAAATCATTAAAACTAACTAAACTATGAAGAAATTATATATTTTAGGATTGTTATTATTTTTATCAATCACAACATTTGCTCAAGAACAAGATTTTATGAGCTACCAAGCCATAATCAGAAATTCTGACAATAACTTAATAGTAAATCAACCTATTGGAATTAAAATCAGTATTTTACAGGGTTCTTTAACAGGTACAGAAGTTTATACAGAAACACAAACCCCCATTTCCAATGCAAATGGATTAATTACATTGGAAATTGGTAATGGAAATTCAGTTACAGGTTATTATAGCACTATTGATTGGGCAAATGGTCCTTACTTTATTAAGACTGAAATCGACCCAACTGGAGGTACTTCATATACTATAATTGGTACTTCACAATTGATGAGTGTTCCTTATGCTTTATATGCTAAATCATCTGGGAGTTCTATTCCTGGCCCTCAAGGTATAGCTGGAAATGACGGTTTAGATGGAGCAACAGGCCCAATGGGTCCACAAGGTGTAGCAGGTTTAAACGGAATTGATGGTCAAAATGGTTTAGATGGAACAACAGGCCCAATGGGTCCACAAGGTGTAGCAGGTTTAAACGGAATTGATGGTCAAAATGGTTTAGATGGAGCAACAGGCCCAATGGGTCCTCAAGGTGTAGCAGGTTTAAACGGAATTGATGGTCAGAATGGTTTAGATGGAGCAACAGGCCCAATGGGTCCACAAGGTGTAGCAGGTTTAAACGGAATTGATGGTCAAAATGGTTTAGATGGAGCAACAGGTCCAATGGGTCCACAAGGTGTAGCAGGATTAAATGGTGCTGATGGAAATGACGGATTGGATGGAGCTACAGGTCCAATGGGACCACAAGGTGTAGCAGGTTTAAACGGAATTGATGGAATAAATGGTCTGGATGGAGCAACAGGACCAATGGGACCTCAAGGTGTCGCAGGTTTAAACGGAATTGATGGAATAAATGGTCTGGATGGAGCTACAGGACCAATGGGACCACAAGGTCCAGCAGGTTTAAACGGAATCGATGGAGTAAATGGTTTAGACGGAGCAACTGGCCCAATGGGTCCTCAAGGTGTAGCAGGTTTAAACGGAATTGATGGAATAAATGGTCTGGATGGAGCAACAGGCCCAATGGGTCCACAAGGTGTAGCAGGTTTAAACGGAATTGATGGTCAGAATGGTTTAGATGGAGCAACAGGACCGATGGGTCCACAAGGTGTAGCAGGTTTAAACGGAATTGATGGTCAGAATGGTTTAGACGGAGCAACTGGCCCGATGGGACCTCAAGGACCTGCAGGAAATGATGGTTTGGATGGAGCAACAGGACCAATGGGACCTCAAGGACCAGCAGGAAATGATGGTTTGGATGGAGCTACAGGTCCAATGGGACCTCAAGGACCGGCAGGTCTAAATGGAATTGATGGAATCAACGGTTTAGACGGTGCAACAGGACCAATGGGACCTCAAGGACCAGCAGGAAATGATGGTTTGGATGGAGCTACAGGTCCAATGGGACCTCAAGGACCGGCAGGAAATGATGGTTTGGATGGAGCAACAGGACCGATGGGACCTCAAGGACCAGCAGGAAATGATGGTTTAGACGGAGCTACAGGACCAATGGGACCTCAAGGTGTCGCAGGTTTAAACGGAATTGATGGAGTAAATGGTTTAGACGGAGCAACTGGCCCGATGGGACCTCAAGGACCAACAGGAAATGATGGTTTAGACGGAGCAACAGGGCCAATGGGACCTCAAGGACCAGCAGGAAACGATGGTTTGGATGGAGCTACAGGTCCAATGGGACCACAAGGACCAGCAGGTTTAAATGGAATTGATGGAATCAACGGTTTAGACGGTGCAACAGGACCAATGGGACCTCAAGGACCTGCAGGAAATGATGGTTTGGATGGAGCAACAGGACCAATGGGACCTCAAGGACCAGCAGGTTTAAATGGAATTGATGGAATCAACGGTTTAGACGGTGCAACAGGACCAATGGGACCTCAAGGACCAGCAGGAAATGATGGTTTGGATGGAGCAACAGGGCCAATGGGACCTCAAGGACCGGCAGGAAATGATGGTTTAGATGGAGCAACAGGGCCAATGGGACCTCAAGGACCAGCAGGTTTAAACGGAATTGATGGTCAGAATGGTTTAGATGGAGCAACAGGACCAATGGGACCTCAAGGTCCTGCAGGAGAACCTGCAAGCTTATCTGCTACAAGGGATGCATCAAATACTTTTATAACAGATTTAGATTCAGGAAAAATTATTTATTTATCAGGTAATGTTACTGTTTCTGAAAATAATTTATCAAATGGTTTTACTTGTACAATTATAAATACAAACGAAACAGGGTCATTACTAATGAGCGGTTTCTTCTACAGTAAAATTTTTCCATCTGGAGGAAATAATTTAAATATTGAAGCAGGGGCAACTGTTAGATTAAATGTTATTTATATAGCTGGCGTTTTGCGCTATTACGTATCTGGAGATATTTATTCACCTGCTTAAAAAGTTTTTATATAAGGATGAGTTTTCAATGAAGATGTAATAAGAATGAATAACTAACTTACGGCTGCCCTTTTATTAGGGCAGCCTATTTAGTTTATAGTAGGTCAAAGTTCGTAGCAACAAATAATCTATTTTTGATTAAATGTTAATTTATTTCGTAAGTGTTAAATATTTAATTAAAAAAAAGAGACGTACTTTTACTAAGTTTAGCACGCGACTGCTTGCTTTAGTTTATTCTTATAATCGGTAATTGAAAAAAATAATGAATGGGTCTTTTATAATATGATACTAAGACCATAGGATAATATGGGTTCCACAGAGTTGGTTAGTACGCCAATATGGAGATAATGTTGTTTTTAAGATATTAATTATATGAACAATTGGTAAAACTACCTATTGGTTAAATTTCCTTTAATTTTTTATAATCAATAATTTAAAACTATTACAGATTTACTTGAATCTCGATGCCCTTTGCAAATTGCAATTCGTATGGAGATTTTTTGTTGTAATAACAAATTCAAGAGTATCCAAAGCAACTCTTTCTCTTTTCTTCTCTGACTCGAAAATTCTATAGTAACTTTGTGTTTTTTTAAGATATCAAGTTCAATTATTAAAAAGATATAGATATTTAAAATAAAACATATATTTCTTATTATATAAAGATGCATATATTTTTAATTAAACTTATATATCTTTAACTATATTTGTAATTATTGACAACAAAAATAGTAATACAGGTTAGTGGAATGAACATTCATCAACTTAAATATGGAGTAAAGATTGAATAAAATGATAATTATACAATACAAGTATGGCCATACAATTTAAAATGGTACCCAAGAAAAACATATTGGTTTCGCCACCCCAAATCAAATATTACCCTTGTGCGATTCATAATGGAGAGGAAGATTTAGACAGTCTAGCCGAAATAGTAGCTTCGCGATCTACCGTTAGCAAAGCCGATTGTTATGGTGTAATCATTGGTCTTACAGAAGTAATTTCCGAGGCATTAGCAGCAGGAAGCATCGTGCGAATTGATAGTTTGGGTTCGTTTCAAATAACAGTTCAAGGCACTCCTGCCGATACGCTGGAAGAATTGGGAACAGCCAATATTAAAGGCTCTAAAATAAAGTTCAATCCTTCCAAAAGAATGAAGTCCAAACTCAAAAATCTGGTTTTTAAAAGAATGCGATAAAATAGATTATTCTTGATATGCTTAATTAATTTGATAGATTAAAATGAAAAAATATAATTAGCCGTAATTAATGTTTTATTTATTTTAAAGGGATAAGCATTATTTAAAACAAAAAGGTTCAACTTTGCGGTTGAACCTTTTTGTTTTTATAGAAATACTGTTTTATACTTTTCCTAATGTATACAATTGTTCCATTGTAGGAGTTATACTTCCGCCGGCAGGTTCAAGTGTAATTCCAAAAGCTTCGGCTTCTTCCGCGTTATTAACAGCAAACATTTTTTGATTATTCACGTCAAATTTCTCTAATAATCCAATGCTGGTAGGCGTTAACGGATTTAGCTTTAAAGCCCAAACCTGATAAACCATTCCTTTTGGTGGTTCCGGTAATCCTGCGGCATCTACATAAACAACTTTAGTTTCTTTGTTCCAATACACTTTTGCAAAAGATTCCGGAGCTGCAGCTTGTCCACCAAGAGCAACAACCGTGTTTTTCGAATCCCGAACAACGGCTAAACTGGTTTCATTAGCTTTGTTTTTTAATTGTAAAGCATTCAAATCTTTTTCTAATTTTACTTTTTCGAGTGTTGTTGTCGCTACCTGATTGCTAGTTTGATCCAATTGATTGTATTGGTATCCGATGCCTAATAACAAAATAATTGCCGCAGCCCAACCCATGTATTGTGACCAATTTCTGCTTGGTTGTAATTCAATTACATCTGCGTGCTTAAGTTCTAGTTTCGCTTTTATTTTTTCGTAATTTGCCACAGAATGAAACGGAGAAAAACTCGATGATAAAGCTACAATTGCCTTTTCTATCGCAATAATTTCGTCATTAATTGCTGGATTTTTTTTAGCCATCTCGGCTACTTCTAAGTTTTCGGCTTCACTAAGTAAACCATAAACGTAAAGTTCTAATATACCGGATTCTATATATTGTTTCGTTTCCATTATACTTTTAGATAATTTCTTAAATCATTGATACAATTTCTATTGTGTGTTTTCACAGTGCCCAAAGGAATTTCTAATTCATCTGAAGCTTCTTGCTGGGTATAGCCTTTAAAAAACAGTAAATCAATTATTTGAATGCATTTGGGTTTCAGCTTTTTTACAAATTCCTGAATACCAATAGCATCAATTTTATTTACGACTTTATTACTGTCTTCAAATAGATGTACGAAATTATCAGAAGAAAGGTTTTTTTGACTGTTATTAAAATTCTTGGAACGCAATTTATCTATAGAAGTGTTTCTGGCAATATTCAAAATCCATGTATAAAACCTGCCTTTGCTTTCGTGGTAAGAATCAATGTTTTTCCAGATTTTTACAAAAACTTCTTGGAGAACATCTTCGGCTTCTTCGGTATTTTTAACAAGAACTTTAATCACCGAAAACAAACTTTTAGAGTACATATCATAAAGGTGTGTGAACGCTTTTTCGTCTTTCTTGTAAATTAATACTAATAATTCGTCTTGGGTCATATTCGTTTTATTTTGCTTTTACAAACTTATACATTCTTATTTACAATTGACAAATTATATCTGTTTCTATCCTAAAAAAAATACTTTTTTCAAATAATTACATTTTTTTTAAACATTTAAAAATCTGACAATGAATAGTTTATAAAATATTTTGATTTTTTTTTAAGATTATTAAAACCAAACTGTATGTAATCCCGTAAATGCTTTTATAACCTTTTAATTTAAATCAAAATGAAAAAAACAAAAATGATTTTAGGTCTATCGCTAGTGGCGGTTTCAGGCTTAATATTAGTAGCTGCAGATCACATCGATGCTCCGGCTGTAACGGGTAATGCTGCAGATATTACTGATGTCTACACATTTCAAGGACAAGACACAAACAACTTGGTATTTGCTGTAAATACACAAGGGCTGTTAAGTCCTAATGCAACTGCGGCGGCGGTATTTAATGACAATGTAATGATTGAAATTAATATCGACAACACAGGAGATAATGTGGAAGATTTAGTAATTCAAGCAGTAAAAAGAGATGACAAAATGTACTTTTTTGGACCAGTAGCTCCAGGTACAACAGGAATTTCAAGTACAATTAAAACCGCTGCAGCTTCGGGAAGCGTAACTATTTCTTCTTATGGCGCATCAGCTTTGACTGCTGAAAAAAACGGAATGAAATTTTTTGCTGGACCAAGAGATGATCCTTTCTTTTTTGACTTAGGTCAATTTAAAGCAATTCTTGGCGGAACAGCCTCGGGATTTAATAATCCTGGCGTAGACACTTTTGCAGGAACAAATGTACTATCAGTAGTTGTTGAAGTTCCAAAAGCAATGTTAGGTAATTCAAGTACATTGAATGTGTGGGCAGAAACTAAGAAAAAACAATAACTAACTTTATTAAAAACGTAACGATATGAAATCTAATACATTCAAAATGATGACAATTGCCTTAGTGGTTGCAGTTGTATCTGTAAATTGTGATAATAATGATGATACAAATAACAATCAGGTAGCACTTGATTTTTCAGGAACTTTTGTTCAGCAAGATCAAATGGCAAGACCCGCAATAAATACTGTTTTTATAGCTTCAGGTCAGCCAAAAGATGATTTTAATGCCGCAATTCCTTCGGCAATGGGAGCAAAATATCAATCTGTATTCCAATCTCGATTAATGGCTTTAAACCCCAATTTTACAACAAATGCTTTGGGACAAACAGCCGCACAATTTACAGGACTTCTGGCTACAGATGTTATAAATGTTTCAAAAACAGGAACTACAACATTCTTTGATGGTACTAATGTTTTAACCGGAAGAGCTTTGGCAGATGATGTTATTGATGTAGAATTATTGCTGATTTTTGGAGGTTCAACCGGAGCTTCAAATCCTGGTCTTACATCGGATAATGTTAATGCTAACGATAAAGCTTTCGGAACCTCTTTTCCATATTTGGCAACAGCCTGGTAATAGTATAAAAAAAACAGAGTGTGCTACTAGTAAAGCCGCTCTGTTTTTTTTCTTCACAAACAAACAAACAAACAAACAAACAAACAAACAAAACAATTAGAGCATGAAAACTTTAAAAAAACTTCCATTTTTGGTTTTCACAATCCTATTTATATTCGGTTGCGAGACTAAGCCAAAACAAATTACCCAGAAAGCCGATTATGAAAAATACTTGACTTTAAAAGACAATAAATCAGTAACATTTGCTCAAAATGAAATTGATTTTTGGCAAAAAAAATTTGATGCTGCCCCAAATCAAATTAGTTATTTAAGTCTAATAGCGTCAAACTACAGCACCCTTTTTGAATATACCGGAAATATTAAAAACTTATACAAAACCGAAGAATTATTGACAAAATCTAATGAAGCCTATGATTATTCAAAAGTTTCAACGATTCGATCATTAGCAAGAAATTACATTTCGCAACACCGTTTTAAAGAAGCGCTGACATTAGCCAATAAAGCATTAGCAATAGGCGAGGGGAAAAAAGAAACCCAAAAATTACTTTTTGACGTTCAGATGGAATTAGGAAATTATGCAGAAGCAGTAAAAAATCTAAACGCCATTCGAGACATGAACGATTTTGATTTTTTAATTAGGTTAGCAAAATGGAATGATCATAAAGGTGATTTGAAAACTGCCATTACTTTTATGGAAAAAGCCAGAACTATCGCTGAAAAAGAAAATAATAAAGTACTCAAAATTTGGTCCTATTCTAATCTGGGGGATTTTTATGGACATGCAGGTAAAATTCAGGAATCGTATGACAGTTACCTAAAAACCTTAGCATTAGACCCCAATTACTCTTATGCTTTAAAGGGAATTGCCTGGATTATTTTTTCTAAAGAACGAAATTCAAATGAAGCCAACAGGATTATAGACGCAATTACATCCAGACATAATACACCTGATTTTTATTTATTAAAATCTCACATAGCTCAATTTGAAGCAAATAAAAGCGAAGAAATTAAAAACAAAAACGCCTATTTTTCTATGCTAAAAAACAATAATTATGGTGCGATGTACAATAAATATAATGTTCTAGTTTATGCCGATGATAAACAAAGTGCTTCAAAAGCATTAGAAATTGCTAAAATTGAAGTCAATCACAGGCCAACTCCGGATTCATATGATTTATTAGCTTGGTCTTACTTAAATATTGGACAAAATAAAAAAGCACTAGAAATTGCTCAAAATCATGTGGTTGGAAAATCGCATGAACCGAAAGTACAATATCATTTGGCTATGATTTATAAAGCAAATAATTTAGCTCAAAAAGTAATACCAATTAAAGAAGAATTGAGTTCAAGTTTGTATGAATTGGGACCAAATTTTGACAAAAAAGTAAATCAATTGTAACATGATGAAAAATATATTACTACTCCTGATTTCTTTTTTCGGGCTAACTTCTTATGGACAAATCCAAAAAGGAAAAATAGTTGATATGGACGGTATTCCAGTAGAAAATGCCTATTTAATAAATACAAATTCTGAAAATCACGCACATACAAATGAATTTGGCTTCTTTAGTATTGATAAAACAGTGGTTGGTGATGTCTTAAAAATAAATGCTTTAGGGTACAAAAAAACAAATTTTACCATTAGTTCTTCAGAAGTGATTATTATTTTGGAAGATGATATTTTTAGATTGAATGAAATAGTAATTCAACCAAAACTTTCGGCTATGAATGTCATTTCTAAAATAGATTTACAAACTACTCCTGTAAATTCTTCGCAGGAAATTTTACGAAAAGTACCCGGATTATTTATTGGTCAACATGCGGGAGGAGGCAAAGCAGAGCAACTTTTTTTGAGAGGTTTTGACATTGACCACGGAACTGATATTGCTATCGCTGTTGACGGAATACCTGTAAACATGGTCTCTCACGCACACGGTCAAGGCTATGCTGATTTGCATTTTGTGATTCCGGAAACGGTCGAAAAAATAGATTTTGGGAAAGGAACTTATTATGCTGACAAAGGAAATTTTGCTACTGCTGGCTATGTAGGTTTTCAAACTAAAGACAAATTAGAAAAAAGTAGTATTGGTTTAGAAATAGGGCAATTTAATACCTTGAGAACCGTTGGTTTATTCAATCTTTTGGGCAACCAAAAAACGCAAAGCGCCTACATTGCCACAGAATATATTCTCACTGACGGGCCATTTGATTCCCCTCAAAACTTCAACCGAATCAACTTATTGGGGAAATATTCAACTATACTTAGCGATAACAGCAAATTCTCGGTTTTAGCTTCTCGCTTTTCCAGCAAATGGGACGCTTCCGGACAAATTCCGCAACGTCTGATTGATGATGGAACGATTTCAAGATTTGGTGCTGTTGACGATACAGAAGGTGGAAATACCTCCAGAACCAATGTAAATGTGAGTTTGAGCAAGCCAATTGATGAAAATGCATTCTTAAAAGCAAATGCTTTTTATTCAAATTATCAATTTGAATTGTATTCTAATTTCACTTTCTTTTTAGAAGATCCAATAAATGGAGACCAAATCAAACAGAAAGAAAACAGGGCTATTTATGGAATGAATGCAGAATTGAATCAGAAAACGAATTTAAATGATGTTGCTGTTTTGTTTCAATACGGAGTTGGTTTTCGTGCAGATGCTACAAAGGATTCCGAGCTTTCGCATACTTTGAACAGAAAAACGGTTTTAGAAAATATAAAATTAGGAGATATTGATGAGTCTAATCTATTTAGCTATTTCAATTCAGAATTTAATTTTGGGAAACTGATGATTAATCCGGCGATTCGATTGGATTATTTCAAATTCAATTACCAAGATAAGTTAACTACGGATTACAAAACACAATCAGAATCCAAAGTGAAATTTTCACCAAAATTGAACTTCATTTATTCTCAAAATAATAATTTACAGTTTTTTCTAAAATCAGGAATTGGATTTCATTCGAATGATACTCGGGTAGTGGTTCAAAATAACGAAAAACAAGTTTTACCAACGGCAATAGGAACAGATATTGGTACCATTTGGAAGCCTTTTCCCAAGTTAATTGTGAACTCCGCTTTGTGGTATTTATTCTTAGAACAAGAATTTGTGTATGTTGGAGATGCCGGAATCATTGAGCCAAGCGGAAAATCAAAACGTATGGGAGCTGAACTCGGATTGCGTTATCAACTCAACGATTGGTTGTATTTTGATGCGGATGCCAATTATACGTATGCCAGAAGTATTGACGAACCAAAAGGTCAGGATTACATTCCGTTAGCGCCAGATTTTACCACTACTGGAGGTTTAAGTTTTCAAAAAATACAGGGTTTTTCAGGCGGGCTTCGATACCGCTATTTAAAAAGTCGTCCGGCAAACGAGGATAATTCTATCGTTGCCAAAGGTTATTTTGTATCGGATTTCAATGTTAATTATCAGTATAAAAGCATCAATTTCGGAATCTCGATAGAAAATCTCTTTGATACAGCATGGAATGAAACTCAATTTGCGACCGAATCAAGATTGCAAAATGAATCTGAAAGTGTAGAAGAAATACATTTTACTCCGGGAACACCTTTTTTTATGAAAGGAAAAATTACTTATACTTTTTAGTGTTAATAAGGAAGATTTAGTTTGTTTTGTTTAGAAGTCTAACCTTTTTTTCGTGAGGTTAGGCTTCTTTTTTATTTAACTTCTGTTTAACTAAAATAAATTATTGACAAACAATTAATTGTTCTAATTTTATAAAAAATAAAAATATGAAAAACCTATTATTTATAGCCAGCTGTGCTATTATGCTTTTCAGTTGTCAAAATCACGCACAACCTAAACCATCAGAAATTAATATGAATGAAATTCCAGTTGCCAAAGAAACTATTTATCAATTTAAAGTAGAAGATTTATCAGGAAACACCTTTGATTTTTCTACTTTAAAAGGTAAAAAAATAATGATTGTCAATACGGCTTCAAAATGTGGATTGACGCCACAATACAAAGATTTAGAAGCATTGTATAAAGAATACAAAGATAAAGGATTTGTGATTGTAGGTTTTCCGGCTAATAATTTTGCTTCGCAAGAGCCGGGAACCAATGAAGAAATTGCTACTTTTTGCCAACAAAATTATGGTGTAACTTTTCCTATGATGGACAAAGTTTCTGTAAAAGGTGATGATATGTGTGCCGTTTACCAATTTTTGACACAGAAATCTAAAAATGGTTTACAAGATTCAGAAGTAGAATGGAATTTTCAAAAATACCTTATCAATGAAAAAGGCGAATTAGAAAAAGTGATTTCGCCACGTACATTGCCTACAGATACCGAAGTGGTGAATTGGGTCAAAGGATAAATTCAGTTTTTAATTTTTTAGAACTATAAAAAAAGAGATTCTCATTTGATAGAGAATCTCTTTTTTATTTTTGATTTATTTCGGCTTTCAAAATTTCTGCAACAGTGGCTTCATAATTTCGAATACTTTTGGATTTTTTAATGTTTTTATGAACTTTATGGGGATTTGAAAATATAACCGAAAAGTATTCCCATAAATGATGCATTTTTAATAAGATATGAGTCGATCCTGAAAGTGATTCGCTATATCCTTGGTACAATGTGTCGTGAAACGCACTGAATAATTCTATTTTGTTTTTAGGATATTCTACAGCATTGTTTTTTATCATGCCGGGCAAAAAAGGATCCGCAATTAAACCTCTGCCAATCATCCAATGGTCAATAGTTGGAAAACGTTCCTGCATCTCCTGAAACTTTTTTACCGAAGTAATATCGCCATTATAATACAATTTGTGTTTGGTATTATCGATACAATGTTGAAATGCGTCAAGATGTACGCCGCCTTTATACAGTTGTTTTCCAATACGCGCGTGAATGGCAATATTCTTAATTGGATATTGATCTAAAATAGGCAAAACATCCAAAATTTCTTCGGTAGTATCATATCCCAAACGCATTTTCATCGATACGATAATATCTGTTTCAGAATGAGCTCTGTCCAGAATATGATTGATTTGTTCCGTATTTTTAATCAAACCGGAACCCATACCAGACTTGGTAACCATAGGATAAGGACATCCTAAATTCCAGTTCAATTCTTTATAACCCATTTCTTGAACATATTTGGCAACAAATAAAAACTCATCGGCATCGTTCGTTATAATTTGTGGAATTACCTCTAAACCAACATTATTTTCAGGGAGTAAATCCCGTTCATAAGAAGATTTAACAACTAATTTTCCGTTTAAACGAATGTAAGGAGAATAAAAAGTATCAATTCCGCCAAAATATTTATTTTGGGCATTCCTAAAACGAAAGTCGGTAAATCCCTGTAAAGGCGATGAAAGTAAGGTGTAGTTCATAATAATTCTAGTCGTGCAAATATACTATTCTTTACACGGTTATCGTTTTCTTACTGAATTATGTTTTTTGAAACAATAATCACTTTTTATTCTAAAATCAATTGCATGAAAACCGAATGCAACCAACGGTCAAATTTATAACCGGATTCTTTGATGACACCAACAATTTTGAAACCAAATTTTTCATGAAATTCAACACTACTTTCATTTTCAGCATCAATAACCGCAATCATCGTATGAAGATTTTGCGCTTTTGCGATTCGGATTAATTCCTGTAATAGTACTTTTCCAATCCCTTTGCCATGATACTCATGGTCGACATACACAGAATGTTCAACGGTAAATTTATAAGCTTCTCTGAAGCGAAATTCGCTGTACATTCCAAAACCCACAACTTTACCATTTAGTTCCGCTACAATCACAGGGAAATTTTTGTTGATTTTTTCCTCCAAAATATTCTTTTGCTGCTCATAACTTCTAACATTGTAATCATAAAGCGCGGTTGAATTAAGAATATTATAGTTAATTATTTCTAATATTGCTTGTGTATCTTCGGTTTGATATGGTCTTAAGCTAATTTTCATTTCTTATTTATTTGCTTTCAAAATTAAGAAAAATCAGCCGAAATGAACGGAAAAGCAACAGCAAGTTTGTAACTTTGTAATCAGAAAAATAAACAAATGATTTATCCAAAAATACCTTTAGCACAAAGCATCATACAAATCTGTTTAGCCAAAGGAATCACTACCATAATAATTTCCCCAGGTTCTCGAAATGCCCCTTTAACAATTGGTTTTGTTAGCAATCCGGCATTTAAATGTTACAGTATTGCTGACGAGCGTTGTGCTGCTTTTTTTGCAGTAGGAATGGCGCAACAAACCAAAAAACCTATCGCGCTGGTTTGTACTTCCGGTTCAGCTTTACTAAATTATTATCCTGCTTTTGCAGAAGCATTTTACAGTCAGATTCCTTTGATTGTGATTTCGGCAGACAGACCCCAAAGTAAAATTGATATTGGAGACGGTCAAACCATTCGTCAAGAAAATGTATTCTCAAATCATTCGTTGTACAATGCCAATTTACAAGAGCATGTTTCGGCAGAAAATGATTTAAAAATCAACGAAGCGATTGATTGTGCTATGCTCGAAAAAGGTCCGGTTCATATCAACGCTCCTTTTGAAGAACCTTTGTATGAAACCGTTTCAGAACTTTCGGTGAACGTGAATAGTTTCGCTTCCGCAAATAATACTCCGACAAATTCCATAGAAAACTTAGCTGAATTTGCTTCCATTTGGAACAATTCTACTAGAAAAATGATTCTCGTAGGTGTGAATGATCCCAATGTCATTTCGGACAAAACAATTGCGCATTTTGCTGAAGACAAATCAGTTGTGGTTTTAACCGAAACGACTTCTAATGTTCACCATCCAACATTTATTAATAATATTGACACCATAATCACACCTTTTACAAATGAGGATTTTGAACGATTTCTTCCGGAAATTTTAGTCACTTTTGGCGGAATGGTTGTCTCTAAACGGATTAAGGCTTTTTTGCGAAAGTATAAACCAAAACACCATTGGCATATTGATAACTGGAGAGCTTATGATACTTTTAATGCTTTAACACATCATTTTGAAGCAGATCCAAATGCCTTTTTTAGCGCCTTTTTGCCACTTACAAATACAATTGAAAGTGATTATTTTCAGCAATTAGATGCCGTAAAAGAACTGAGAAAAGTAAAAGGGGATTTGTATTTGTCTAAAATTCCTTTTTCAGATTTTAAAGTTTTCGAAAAAGTAATTCAAAGTTTACCAACGAACAGTCAACTGCAAATCAGTAATAGCTCTGCCATTCGATATGCACAATTAATAGATATCGATCCTTCAATTGAAGTCTATTGCAATCGAGGAACCAGTGGAATTGACGGCAGCACTTCGACTGCGATTGGTGCGGCTGTGGCCAATGAAAAACAAACCGTATTCATCAGTGGTGATATTGGTTTTTTATATGACAGCAATGCTTTGTGGAATAGTTATATTCCTAAAAACTTCAAAATAATCTTGATTAATAACGGTGGTGGAGGGATTTTCAGAATCTTACCAGGACATGAGGAAAGCCCTGTTTTCAATACTTTCTTTGAAACTTCACATTGTCATACAGCAGAACATTTAGCAAAAATGTTTGGATTTGAATACAGCATTGCCAGTGATGAAAAAAGTTTAGATTCCAGTTTGAAAATGCTTTACACTAAAAATGAAAAACCAAGCATTCTTGAGGTTTTCACACCAACATTAAAAAACGATCAAATTTTATTGCAGTTTTTTAAAGAATTAGTTTAATTTTCATTCGCATAATAAGCGCAAAAATTATTTATCGGACATAAATCGCATTTGGGTTTTGGTCGACAAATTTCTCTTCCAAGAAAAGAAATCGCCATACCAATTTCACCCCAAATTGATTTTGGCAAAACCTGCATCAATTGTTTTTCCACTTTGTTACCGTCTTTAGTTTCAGAAATTAAACCTATTCTTGGCGCTACTCGAATGACATGCAAATCGGCAATAATGCCTTCGGCTGGCTGATTTGTTTCCCGCATTATTACATTGGCGGATTTTCTTCCAATGCCTTTTAAGGCTGTTAAAGCATTCATCGTTAATGGAATATTCTCGTTTTTTTCGATGATTTGAGCAATTTCAATCAGCCAATTGGCTTTTGTTCCAAAATTCCGAACGGTGCTGATATTAGGCAATAATGCCTCTCTGTTAGTCACTGATAAACGTTCCATGTCTGGATATATTTCAAATAGAGCAGGTGCTACCGCATTGATATTTGCATCAGAGTCTTGCGCCGATAAAATAACCATAACCACTAACTGATATAAATTTTCGTAGGCTAAAGGATGTTTTCTATTTTTATATTTTGTCAGGATTGGTGATAAATAAGTTGCCCAATCTGGAGTTTGACCAAATAAATCCATGTTTTATATTTCTTTAAAATCTACAGATAATGAATTGACACAGTAGCGTTGTCCGGTTTTAGTGGGGCCGTCATTAAAAACATGTCCCAGATGACTTCCACAATTAGCGCATAGAATTTCGGTACGTTTCATACCGTGTGTAGTATCAGTTATGTATTCTACTTTTCCGGGAATTGATTCGTCAAAAGAAGGCCATCCACAATGCGCATCAAACTTAGAATCACTTTCAAATAAGGGTTCATTGCAGGCTCCGCAACAATAAGTTCCTTTTTCATAATGCAAATTATATTTACCGGTATGAGGATATTCGGTTCCTTTTTGACGAAGAATTCTAAAGCGTTCCGGCCCTAATAATTCGTTCCATTCTTGTTCTGTTTTTTCTAAAGGATATTTCATATTTTAAGTTATTATTGAATACAATTTTCAAAGTATTTAAATATTATTATTTTTTTTATATAATTTAAAATCAATTATTTACTGGTTATGAACTCAACCGTTTTTTGAACTACATTTGAATCGCCTAAAATTTTTCGGTGTCCTAGTCCTTCGGTCAATATAAGCGCTCCATTTTTTAAATGTTTATGGATATGAATTCCTGCTTTTACTGGAACTTCTTGGTCCTCTTTATCATGAATAACAAGAACAGGAATTGTGATTTCTGATGCCGCTTTATAGCCCGAGAAATCATCCATTTTTTCGTTATACTTTTTTTCAAAATACAAACGAAGTTTTGTACTGATTATTGGTTTTAATTCTAATTTAGAAATGAAATCATCCAAAATATCCTGAACAATATCACCGCTTCCTATTATTACAGCATGTTTAACGTTCAATCCTCTTTTTATAGCATTTAGTACTGACATTCCTCCTAAAGAATGACCTACAACTGCTTCAAAAGGTCCATATTTGGTATTAATTTCCAAAATAGAAGCGATAAAATCAACCATTATTGTTTCATTTCCGGGAGATTTTCCGTGAGCTGGCGCATCAAAACTTAGGGTTGAATATCCTGCAGCCAAAAAAGCATCAGCTATTTTAAATAATTGTGTTCCTCTTCCTGACCAACCATGAACTAATAATATTTTCTTGTCGCTTTCTCCGTATTCATAAATCATAACTTGCTTATTGATTGCGGGAACTAACATTAAATTTTGAATGCTTTTGCGGTCCATTTCCAATTCTCTTTTTGGAACCTTATGTTTTATGGGTGTCGTAAATAATTTTGAAGCAAAAAGAGTTACTAATTTTGTTGAAATAAAAGCGAAAAATTTACTTATTAATAAAATAACCCTCGGAATTCTTAATGATTGAGAAATATTTTTGTTTTTTTTTGACATTAAAATAAATTTTTAATAGTATTAATAAGTTACTTTTTTTTTACTAAATTTAGAAAAACATAAAAGTAATATAATTTATAATTTTTTAACGTAATAATTGGTATTTACACAAAAATTGGGAACTACCCACGATGGAGTAAATGATGCCTTTATCAAATTTTATGTTGAATTGAAAAGAAACAAAGTTTTATAAATGGAATTATTTCACATCAGTGCAGAATGTTATCCTGCGGCAAAAGTAGGCGGTTTGGCTGACGTTGTTGGAGCATTACCAAAATACCAAAGTACCGAAGGGCATGACGTACGAGTAGTGATTCCGGCTTATGATACTAAATTTATAAATGAAAATGAATTTGAATGTGTTCATTGGAGTCATGTGAAATTAGGAAATTTTAATTTTCCGTTTAGCGTACACAAAGAAAAAACAGATAAACTGGGATTTGAATTATATGTAATAGCCATTCAGGAGTTATTTGACCGCAAAGAAGTTTATGGTTATGAAGATGATATTGAGCGATTTGTATCTTTTCAAATTGCTACTTTAGATTGGATTTTAGGGCGAAGAGAAATTCCGGATGTTATTAACTGTCACGATCATCATACAGGATTGATTCCTTTTATGATGCTTTATGCACACAAATATCAAAAATTAAAAAATATACCAACGGTGTTAACCATTCATAGTGGTTTGTATCAGGGGATTTTTGGATTTAATAAATTGTATTATTTGCCTGAATTTGATTTGGCTCATGTTGGTGTTTTAGAATGGGGGAATGCTATCAATTCTCTGGCTGTTGGAATAAAATGTGCTAGCGCGGTAACGACTGTATCACCTAATTATTTGAATGAAATTAATCATTCTTCAAATGGATTGGAATCATTGTTTAATATGGTGCGTCAGAAGTCGAAAGGAATTTTGAATGGTATTGATGAAAAAGTCTGGAATCCGGCTACTGATAAAGTATTAGTCAGTAATTATACGATTGACACGATTGAAAATGGAAAGCAAAAAAACAAAGAGAAACTTTGCGATATTTTTGATTTAGACCCGTCGAAACCGCTTTTTAGTTTTATTGGACGATTATTAGAAGAAAAAGGAGCTGATTTATTGCCGCAAGCATCAGCATTGGCTTTAGCCGAGCATTTAAATGAAATTAATATTCTAATTTTAGGTTCAGGAAATGAAACTATAGAAACAGAATTGAATCAATTATTGCCAGATTATAAAGGAAATTACAACACTTTCATTGGATACAATGAAGATTTAGCGCATTTGATTTTTGCAGGTTCAGATTTTTTATTAATGCCATCAAGAGTAGAACCTTGCGGATTAAACCAAATGTATGCCTTACGTTACGGAACAATTCCCGTAGTGAGAAGAACCGGAGGATTGAAAGACACAGTAATAGATTTTGAAGACGGCGGAAATGGGATTTGTCACGAGCAAACCAGCGTTACAGATATTTGTACTTCAATAAGAAGAGCATTGAAAATGTATGAGGACAAGAAAACTTTAAATAAAATTAGAAAATCAGGAATGCAAATTGACCATTCTTGGAGTAGCGTTTGCAAAGAATATATAGAAGTATACAATTTAATTATTAAAAGAAATGAAAGCTAAAAAGAAAAACGTAATTGCAATTATTTTAGGAGGAGGTCAGGGTTCTAGATTGTATCCGCTAACAGAAACAAGGTCAAAACCTGCTGTGCCAATTGGAGGAAAATACAGATTGGTTGATATTCCTATCTCAAATTGTATGAATTCGGATATTTATAGAATGTTTGTATTGACACAATTTAATTCGGCTTCTTTGAATGCCCATATAAAAAACACGTACAACTTTAGTATTTTTAGTCATGCCTTCGTTGATATTTTAGCTGCTGAACAAACGCCTGATAACCCAACCTGGTTTCAAGGAACTTCGGATGCTGTAAGACAATGTATGCCTCATTTCTTAAATCATGAATTTGATTATGCTTTAATTCTTTCAGGAGATCAACTGTATCAAATGGATTTTAACGAAATGTTAGAAGCACATATTAATGCAGAAGCTGATATTTCGATTGCTACATTGCCAGTAAATGCAAAAGATGCACCTGAATTTGGGATTTTAAAAACAAACTCCGAAAGCTGCATTGAATCTTTTATTGAAAAACCGGCTGCAGAGCTATTGCCTGATTGGGAATCAGACGTAAGCGAAGAGATGAAAAGCCAAGGAAAACATTATTTGGCATCAATGGGGATTTACATCTTCAACAGAAAATTATTGATTGAATTAATGAAAAATCCGGATACAAAGGATTTTGGTAAAGAAATCATTCCACAAGCCGTTGGACACCGAAAAATATTAAGCTATCAATATGAAGGATATTGGACAGATATTGGTAACATCGATTCTTTCTTTGAAGCTAATATTGGTTTAACAAATGATATTCCGGAGTTTAATTTATTTGATAACGACAATAAAATTTTCACAAGACCTCGTTTATTACCGCCTTCAAAATTTCAAAAAACTACGATTGAAAAATCATTAATTTCCGAAGGTTGTATTATTCATGCCAAAGAAATACATCAATCTGTAATTGGAATTCGTTCCAGAATAGGAGAAGGAACCGTTATCAAGAATTGTTATGTTATGGGTAATGATTTTTACCAAAGCATCGATGACATGAAAGAGGATGTTTATAATGACAAACAATTAGTAGGAATTGGAGAACGATGCTTTATAAACAATGCCATCGTAGATAAGAACTGTAGAATAGGCAATGATGTTCACATTGAAGGAGGAAAGCATCTAGAAAACCTTAATCATGAATTATATGCTATAAAAGATGGTATTGTTGTTATCAAAAAAGGAGCAATTATTCCTAATAATTTCAGTATCAAATAATTCATTCTTTATGAATGTTTAAATAATTCCAAAACTAACACCTGTTTTTGAAGATTAGACAGTAGAAACTATAATTTTTTAATAAAAATTGGTTTTGCCCATTAATCAAAAAACATTTAGCTGTTAGTTTTGGATTTTTTTAACAAATATTTTATTCAAATACGCTAAATTAGAAAGATATATGTATTGCTTTTGACAAATGATTTTAAATTTCTCAATGATTAATTCTATTACACTTATATTATTGTGAAATCAATAATTTTTTTATTAAAGCTTCCTGAATATATAAAATTCATTATTTTTCCGATACAAAATAAAAGTACAAAATGCAGAACCAAACCCGAATAATAATAGAAAATGTTTCCCCACAATTAGATTGTGGTGTTAATGCCATAAAACGAATTGTTGGTCAAAAAGTAATAGTAACTGCCGCTGTTTTTTCTGACGGACACGATGTTATAGAATGTTGTGTGAAGTACAAACATGAAGAAGATGAAAACTGGGATGAAGTTAGAATGATTCCTACTTTTAATGATGAATGGATTGCTGAATTTAAAGTCGAAAAACAAGGTTTCTATTCCTATTTTGTAGAAGGTTGGGTTGATTATGCTTTGAATTGGCAACACGGAACAGAACGAAAAATTCAAGACAATCAATATGTAAAATCGGAATTACTGGAGGGAGCAGAGTATCTTCGTGCCATACTCAATCAAGTTGAGGCTTCCGAAAATAACTATTTAAATACTTTAGCCCATTATTTCACTACAGAATCGGAATATGACAATGCTGTTCGTGAAGCTACTTCACAAGAATTAACACGCATTTTCAAGAAATATCCTATTCGTTTTTTAGAGAATAAATCAACGCCTTTAAAGGTTTATGTAGACAGAAAAAAAGCATTATTTAGTACTTGGTATGAGTTTTTTCCCCGTTCAGCTTCACCTGAAGAAGGAAAGCACGGAACTTTTAAAGACTGTGAAAGACTCTTGCCAAGAGTGGCAGAAATGGGATTTGACACCTTATATTTTCCACCGATTCATCCTATTGGTGAAGTAAATCGAAAAGGAAAAAATAACGCTACAAATGCAGAATATGGAGATGTAGGATCGCCTTGGGGAATTGGTTCTCATCATGGCGGTCATAAATCAACTCATCCTGAATTAGGAACCATCGATGATTTTAAGGAATTAGTAAAAAAAGCACAAGATTTAGGTATAGAAGTGGCTATGGATTATGCTTTGCAAGCAGCTCCGGATCATCCTTATGTGAAAGATTTTCCACAATGGTTTAAATGGAGACCAGACGGAACGGTACAATATGCTGAAAATCCACCTAAAAAATACCAGGATATTCAGCCTATTTATTTTGAAAGCGGCGATTGGAAAAACCTTTGGAAAGAATTATTAGATGTTGCCCTGTTTTGGATTGAAGAATGCAATATCAAAATTTACAGAGTAGATAATCCGCATACAAAACCATTCTATTTTTGGGGTTGGTTGATTGCTGAAATCAAGAAAAAACATCCAGACGTTTTATTTTTAGCGGAAGCATTTACACGTCCAAAAATCATGAATGAGTTGGCTAAACAAGGATTCAGCCAATCGTACACCTACTTTACTTGGAGAAATTCTAAAAAAGAATTAACCGAATATGTAGAAGAATTAACGCAATCCGAACAAAAAGAATTTTACCGCCCTAATTTCTGGCCCAACACGCCAGATATTAATCCTTTTGCTTTGCAAAGCGGGAATGAATCTGTACACCTTCAAAAATATTTTCTAGCCGCTACATTAAGCTCAAGCGTAGGGATTTACGGTCCTGTATTTGAATATATGGTTTGTGCTCCAATGGCTCCGGGAAAAGAAGAATATTTGAATTCTGAAAAATATGAATATTACAAATGGGATTGGGAAAAACAGAATAAGCTGATCACTTTGATTACCCGAATAAATACCATTAGAAAAGAGCAACTTTCTTTACAACAAACCAATAATATTGTTTTTTGTGATACTAATAACGAACAAGTTATGGCGTATTACAAATTTGATGATGACAAGCTCAATGAAACTTTAATGGTTGTGAGTTTAGACGCTTATAATTCTAGTCAGGCAATGGTTCGAATTCCGTTACAACAGTTAGGAAATCAACCTATTCATGTAACCGATTTGATTACAGGAAATACTTATTTATGGGATAAAGAATGGAATTATGTAGTACTTTCTCCGGATTTGCCATTTCATTTATTTAAAATTCAGCGCTAATGATAGATCATAAAATTAATGAAGATGAATTTCAAAATCCATTTGTTTTTAAAACAGATTGGAAAAATGCTTTCGATGACGAAGAATTTGTAAAAGTATTCTCGTCAGATATTTTGGAAAACTATATCATTAATAAACGTTGGTATGGTGGCAAAGCAAGTACTTTAAAATATATTGAGGTAGTTGACTCTTTTAGAATTTCTTCAAAAGAGAATACCTATTTTGGTGTTTTGCTTGAAGTAAATTTCAAAGAAGCCTTTTATCAGCATTATTTCATGCCATTAGCCTTTATGTCCGAAGAGGAATTAGATACCAATACCGTGATTGCACCTGTAAAAATGAACAATCAGGAAGGTTTTTTGGTTGATGCTTTACATCAGGAAGACTTTAGAAAATTATTATTTGACAAAATCATACATTCTAAAGAATCTGACTCTTCAAAAGTAAAATTTCATAAAGGAAGTAAACTGGAAGAAAAAGAATACATTTCGTCTAAGTTTATGGGAGTGGAGCAAAGCAATACTTCGATTATCTATAATAATACGTTGGTATTAAAGATTTTCAGAAGAATTTATATCAGTATGAATCCAGATTATGAAATTAGTCGTTTTCTTACGGAAAGAATGCATTTTAAAAGTTCCCCGGAGTATATGGGAAGCATCAGTGTAATATTGACTGAAGGAAATATTACACTTGGATTGATGCAAAAACTGGTTCCAAATCAAGGTGATGCCTGGAAATTTATGTTGGAAGAAAGCGATCGAATTTTTGATAATTTGCAACATAAGAAAATAAAAATAGCCAAATTACCAGATATTGAACTTTTCAAAAGATTAAAATTGAATGAAGTTCCCCATGAAATAATTGATTGGGCCGGATTGAGTATTTTTCTTCGAATTCAAACATTGGCAACAAGAACCGCAGAAATGCATATTGCTTTAGGAAGTGATATTCATGAAACGGCATTTACACCAACCACTTATAATGGTGATTATACGGTTTGGCTCAAAAACAGATTGACGTATCAGTTTCAAAATCGTTTGAATATTCTGGAAAATAATTTGCATAAATTAGATGGTTTAGCTTTAGAATTAGCGAATCAGTTTTTAGATCATAAAAAAGAAATCAGAAAAGTATTCCTTGATTTTGATTGGACTAAAATGAAATCAGAACGAATCAGGATTCATGGAGATTATCATTTAGGACAAGTTTTGGTGAACGGAGAGGATTTCTATATCTTAGATTTTGAAGGTGAACCGGAAAGTACAATTCGAGATCGAAAAGTAAAACAACCGCCATTGAAAGACGTTGCAGGAATGTTTCGTTCTTTTCATTATGCCATTTACGCAACGATTTTCAATAATAAAGACAAATATCCATTTGAACAGAAAGAATTGTTTTATGCCGGAGAAATATTATACAAATATTTTGTAGGCGTATTTTTGCAAACCTATACTGATGTAGCTCAAGGCGGAAATTTGAATATTGGTTACCGAAACGAGATTGATTTTCTGTTAAAATACTGTCTTTTAGAAAAAGCAGTTTATGAATTGGGTTACGAGTTAAATTCTCGTCCGCGTTGGTCAGTGATTCCTTTGACAGGAATTGCAAGTATAATGGATTTTGAAAAGAAGAATTAAAAGAGTTATTCATCAAATAATTGCTATTAAAATACACAAAATAATATCACAAAAATGAACAAAGTACAAGCACATTCCCTTTTTACCGATTTTGATATTGATTTATTCAAAGCGGGAAAACATTTCAGACTTTACGAAAAATTAGGCGCACATCTTATCGAAGTTGATGGAGTGAAAGGGGTTTATTTTGCCGTTTGGGCTCCATCAGCCCGGTCGGTTTCTGTAATTGGGGATTTCAATTATTGGATACAAGGAGAACATCAATTGCAGGTAAGATGGGATTCGTCAGGGATTTGGGAAGGTTTTATTCCGGGTATCGAAAAAGGAACAACTTACAAATATAAAATACAATCAAATAACGGAGGAATTATTACCGAAAAAGCGGATCCATTTGCTTTTTATTGTGAAAAACCACCACATACTGCATCAGTAATTTGGGATTTAGAACACAAATGGAAGGATAAAAAATGGATGGAAACCCGTAAAGATCATAATGGTCTTGACAAACCATACTCCGTTTATGAAGTACATTTAGGTTCTTGGAAACGACATGGAACAGAAAATCGATTTTTGACTTATTTAGAATTTGCAGAAGAATTAGTCAATTATGTAAAAGAAACCGGATTTACCCATGTTGAGTTTATGCCAGTAATGGAAT
Source organism: Flavobacterium lacustre (assembly GCF_027474525.2). Taxonomy (NCBI): domain Bacteria; kingdom Pseudomonadati; phylum Bacteroidota; class Flavobacteriia; order Flavobacteriales; family Flavobacteriaceae; genus Flavobacterium; species Flavobacterium lacustre. The sequence continues at coordinate 2,681,319 of NZ_CP114882.2, read as the reverse complement.
ATCCGTATGATCCGTCATGGGGTTATCAATTAGTAGGGTATTTTGCACCAACATCTCGTTTTGGAACACCACAAGAATTTATGGTTTTGGTTGATAAATTGCACCAAGCCGGAATTGGAGTAATTCTGGATTGGGTTCCATCACATTTTCCTGATGACGCACATGGTTTAGGATTTTTTGATGGTTCAAATCTTTTTGAACATCCTGACCGCAGAAAAGGCTATCATCCGGATTGGAAAAGTTTAGTTTTTAATTACGGACGAAATGAAGTGCGCTCTTTCTTAATTAGTAATGCGCTTTTTTGGTTGCAACATTATCATGTTGACGGGCTTCGTGTAGATGCTGTAGCTTCGATGTTATATTTAGATTATTCCAGAAAAGATGGAGAATGGGAACCCAATATTTTTGGTGGAAGAGAAAATCTCGATACGATAAGTTTCCTGAAAGATTTTAATGAAGCCGTATATCATAATTATGAAGGTGTACAAACTATTGCTGAGGAAAGCACTTCTTTTCCAATGGTTTCAAGACCAACATTTTCAGGTGGTTTAGGATTTGGAATGAAATGGATGATGGGCTGGATGCACGACACATTAGAGTATTTTCAAAAAGAAACCGTGTATAGAAAATACCATCAGAATGATTTGACTTTTTCAATGACCTATGCTTTTTCTGAAAATTTTATGTTGCCGCTTTCACATGATGAAGTAGTATATGGTAAAAAATCTATTGCCGGAAGAATGCCAGGAGATGAATGGCAAAAATTTGCCAATTTACGTTTATTATACAGTTATATGTTTACACATCCTGGAACAAAACTGTTATTTATGGGTAGTGAATTCGGACAAAGCAGCGAATGGAATTTTGAAGGAAGTTTAGATTGGCATTTGTTGCAATATCCATTTCATGAAGGCGTAAGAAAATTAATTACAGACTTGAATGAATTGTATAAAACCGAACCGGCTTTGTATGAAAAACAATTTAGTCAGGAAGGTTTTGAATGGATTAATTATTCCGATCATCAAAATGCAGTGATGACTTTTATAAGAAAAGGAAATAAACCAAAAGACGATGTAATTGTTGTATGTAATTTTACTCAAGTTGTGCGAAAAAATTATAGAATTGGTTTACCTAAAAAAGGTAAATTAACCGAGATTTTCAACAGTGATAAACTTATTTATGGCGGTAGCGGTGTTCAAAATCCAAAAGCTTTAGTTATTGAAGCCACTCCTTATGACGGAAGAGATTATTCAACGGAATTACTTTTGTCTCCATTGAGTATGATTGCTTTCAAGATTTCATAGCAAATAAGAGTTATAGTATAAACCACTATCAAATTACAGTAATTTGATAGTGGTTTTTTTTTGGCTGTTGATTACAACTACAGATGTTCAGAGAATTGTATCACATCAGAGTATAACTAAACAAAAAAAATGATAATTTTGACCATAATTATATAAACAGAATTATTTTTATACTGTTATTTTTGTCCCATCTCTAAAAATTAAATTATGAAAAAGCATTCAGTAGCAATTGCAATCGTTACAATAGGACTCTTTTTTTCTTGTGCAACCAACCCATTAACAGGTAAAAAAAGTCTAAATTTTGTATCAAATAGTGAATTATTTCCATCCTCTTTTCAGCAATATGGTACTTTCTTGAAAGAAAACAAAGTTATTTCAGGAACTGCCGATGCAAAAAGAGTAGAAAATGTAGGTATCAAAATCAGATTAGCCGCAGAAAAATACCTGACTTCGATAGGTCAATCTGAATATTTGAAAGACTATCGATGGGAGTATAAATTAATAGACAGTAAGGAAATTAATGCTTGGTGTATGCCAGGAGGAAAAATTGTTGTCTATTCTGGGATTTTACCTGTGACTAAAGACGACGCTGGTTTAGCAACAGTTATGGGCCATGAAGTTTCTCATGCATTGGCAAATCACGGAGCACAACGAATGAGTGCCTCACAGTTACAACAAATAGGAGCTGTAGGAGTTTCTCTTGCAACCGGAAATCAAAGCAGTGAAAAACAGCAAATGTGGCAACAATATTATGGTGTGGGTTCACAAGTAGGAGTGATGCTTCCATTTAGCAGAAGTCATGAAAGTGAAGCTGATAAAATTGGACTTACATTGATGGCTATTGCAGGATACAATCCGGATCAGGCAATTGTTTTTTGGCAACGAATGGCAGCGCAATCAGCAGGTCAAGCACAACCAGAGTTTTTGAGTACACACCCTTCTGATGCAACCAGAATTGCAAATCTTAAAGCTTTAGTTCCCGAAGCAAAAGCAACGGCTGCAAAATTTGGAGTTGTTTTCAAATAAAAAGGGAATACATAGAATAAAAAGCCAATTCAATTGAATTGGCTTTTTTAGTTTAAAGAAAGATTAAATTTTCATTATTTATGATTTTTTTTACATTTACTGTTTAGAAATAAATAAATTCGTAAAAAATTTAAATATGGCAGATTTACCAAAGGGAAGTGCAAAATTATTGAATGCTTGGGCTTTTTATGATTGGGCAAATTCAGTTTACAGCTTAGTCATTGCTTCAGCAATATTCCCTATTTTTTATGGTGCATTATTCAAAATCAAAGGGGCTACTTCTTTAGAAATTTTTGGAACAGAACTTACCAGCACTTCATTAATTAGTTTTGTTACCGCAGCAGCTTTTTTATTGGTTGCCTTAATCTCCCCATTATTATCCGGAATAGCAGATTATATTGGTAACAAAAGAATATTCATGAAATTCTTTTGTTATGTAGGATCGCTTTCTTGTATTGGGTTGTATTGGTTTAGTTTAGAAAATATATATTTAAGTTTAATTTTTTATTTCTTCGGATTAGTTGGTTTTTGGGCAAGTTTGGTATTTTACAATTCGTATTTACCTGATATTGCATTTGCAGAGCAACAAGATAAAGTTAGTGCAAGAGGGTATTCTTTTGGTTATGTAGGAAGCGTTATTCTATTGATTATCAATCTTGCTATGATAATGAAACCTGACTTTTTTGGTATTACCGGTTCAGAAGGAGAAGCTAGTATCAAAGCGATGCGCTATTCGTTTGTAATGGTTGGAATTTGGTGGATTGTTTTTAGTCAATACACCTATTTCTATTTGCCAAAAGGAAACAAAGGACATAAAGTAACGAAAGCAGTAATCTTCAACGGATTTAAGGAGCTCAACAATGTTTGGAAATTATTAGAACACAATATAGTTCTAAAAAGGTTTTTATTTAGCTTTTTTGTATACGGAATGGCCGTTCAAACGGTAATGATTATTGCTACTTATTTTGGAGAACAAGAAATAATTTGGAGTTCTGATTCTGAAAAGACTATGGGATTAATTATAAGTATTTTATTAATTCAAATCGTAGCAATCATTGGGGCTACATTGACTTCTAAAGCTTCAGAAAAGTATGGAAACATAAACACATTAATTGTTCTGAATTGTTTTTGGGCGACTTTATGTGTGTTTGCATATTTCATCACAACACCATTTGAATTCTATACAATCGCGGGTTTTGTTGGATTAGTGATGGGAGGAATTCAATCACTTTCTAGATCAACGTACTCCAAAATGCTTCCTAAAACGGTAGACACAGCTTCCTTTTTTAGTTTTTATGATGTGACCGAAAAAATTGGAATCGTTATAGGAATGAGTCTCTACGGAATTATCAATCAACTGACGGGAAGTGCCCGATTTGCAATTGTATTTTTGTGTATTTTCTTTGTTACTGGAGTCATTTTGCTAAAAAGAGTGCAAAAAAAGGTGTTTTACATTCATAAAACACCTTGAATAACAACTAATCAAAATAATTACCCTTTCGAAATTTCTCCTGAGCCATTTACTTTAGTATCTTTTTCCTTTGGATTTCCTTTGTATTTAATATCACCAGAACCAGAAACTCTTGCTTTGAGACTTTCGGTACAATTTACTTTACTATCTCCTGAGCCAGCAACGGTAACATCAACATTTTTAGCATTCAATTCAGATGCGTCAATATCACCTGAACCGGCTAATTTACTGTTGAAATTATCAGTATTTCCTGTTATAACAATATCTCCGGAACCACTAAGATTGACTTCAACTTGATTCGATTTTAGGTCTAAAGTCAAATCGCCGGAACCCGATAAATTAGCAACAAAAGTTTCTGATTCTATCGTATTTTTTGTTCTTATATCTCCCGAACCTGAAAGTGAAACTTGGTTTATCGATTCAAACGGAACGGTTATTTTGATGGTTTTACCTTTGCTAGGACTGATATATCTATTTTTCTCGGTGTAGATTCTCAATGTATTCTCAACCACTTCCACTTTCAAGTAAGAAAGTAAATTTCCTTCTCCTTCCAAGGTAATCGTACCTTCATTTCCCGAAACCAAATCCACATCAAAAAACCCGCCGACTTTTATAGCCTCATAATCTGTTGTTTTTCGAACTTCGGTAGTCACATGTCCATTTCCTTTAATTCTATCTTTTGATGACCATTGCGCATTGGCCAATGTGGTTAAAAAAAACGCACTACAAATAAATAATTGAATTGATTTTTTCATTGTTATGGGGGTTTTTGATTATTGTTTCTTCGTTAAACTTACATTCCCGTAATCTGAAATTACAGATAAATTATTAATTCCTTTTTTCTTATTAAAACCGCTGTATACTTTTGAATTATTGTTATCTTCTTTCGAATAAATGTCTAAATCACTGTCGTATTTAAAATCGGCGTATTTAACACTTACATTAAAATCAAAGAAATAATTGGGTTGATATCCAATTGAAATACCGCTAAATCCGGCAACAATTGCAATGTTATTTGCCTTGGCATTTATACTTGAAATACCCACATTGCTATATTTGGTATTCAATCGCAATTGATTAAAAACAGATCCAATTTTTATGGTCAAATAATTTCCGCTTGCGTCTAATGAATTCACATTTTGGATTTTGATTGTTCCATATTTACTTAAATATTTAACATCGCCACTTTCTTGAATAACAACATCTGTATAATCTGAAATCAAATCAAGTTTTACGACTTCACCAATTTTTATTTCTGAATATTTAGCATTCACAGTTCCATTTTTCAAGAAATCAATACTGGAATCGGTACAATATTGCATTAGAATTGCGTTTCGATTTCCGTTTAACTTTCCCAAATTAATTTTTCCATATTTGCAATTGATATCGGTATTGGCAAAAAGGTCGGTTGTTGTAATATTCCCATATTTATTATTGAGTTTTACACTGCCGTTTTTGGGAATTTTTACGATATAATTAATTTCAAAACTGTTGTTTTTACCTTTGTATTTAGAACTTGAATTGGCAATTACCGTTTTGGCCGAAATCAAACCTTTCAATGCGGTAATGTCAACATTGATATCATTTATACGTTCGTTTACCCAATTTTCGCTATCGCCACTTACTTTTATCAAAATATCCAATTCAATTTTATCTTCATCCCAAGTGGTAACAAAAATAGTTCCATAAGAATTATCAATATTTAATCCCGCATCCAGATTGACAAAATACGCTTTCTTTATACTTTTTTGCTTCACAAAAGTAAAATCATTAGTATTTGAAAAACCTAAAAATGGAATTAATACTAATAAAATCAATAAATTACATAGTTTTTTCATCGGAAATTATTTTTCGGTTTTCATTATCTTCAATATGCTGCAGTACGTTTTGTAAAAAAGAAATTCGGGTTTGAAGGTTGCTAATCATGGCGTAAATAATTTGTTTACTTTCCCCGTTCGTTTCTAATTCCATGATTATTTTTTGATAATCACTGTCCAAAGTTCTCATTTGCTTGAGTGCATCCGCAATAATTTTTTCGTTTTCAGGTGATTTCTTCTCTTTTATTTTTTCTAATTCTTTTTCGATTAAAACTGTAAAAATTGAATCGGTCTGTTTAGTTTCTTTCGAAGCAAATTTCAATTCACTTGATTCTGCATTAGAGTTGTAAAAAAAAGAAATGCTCAGTAATACAACAATAGATGCGGCGATTGCCATTGAAATAAAATAATTTCGTTTGGATTTCTTTTTTGTTTTCGAATTTAATTTGTCTAAAAATCGAATTTCATGTTTATTATCTGGTTCTTGAACGTCCCATTGCGAATCAAATTTTTCAAACAATTTGTCTAATTTCTCATTTTCATGTATCATATCTCTAGTAATTTTTTTCTTAAACTGTCTTTTGCTCTGCTCAATGTAGTCCTGCAATTGGCATAACTGATATTCAGAATTTCACTGATTTCTTCTTGATCATAACCTTCGATAAAAAACAAAGTCAAAACCATTCGATAATTATCTTTTAAGGATTGAATAGTATCTAAAACCTGCTTGATTTTTAAATCATTAAAGTTTAAATTTTCTGTAAAATCCGAAGTTGTTTCTACTACTTTAGACAATGTTTTTTCTAATTCTTCGGGTTGAAACTGATTGTTTTTTTTGTAAAAATCAATGCTGCAATTCACAATAATTCGTTTCAACCAAGCCCCAAAAGCCACTTCTTGTTTGTAATCTTCTATTTTTGTAAACGCTTTCAAAAAGCCTTCCTGCATGACATCTTCGGCAAAATGTACATCTTTCACAATTCTATACGCAACATTATACATCGCTTTACAATAGCGATTGTAAACCTCGAATTGGGCTTGCTGATTTTTTTGCTTACAAAGCAAAATTAATTCTTCGATATTTTGATTAGACAAACTCAAACAACTGATTGGGATTTATACTATAGACTTGACTTTTTTTTATTTGTTACACTTTTGTAAATATAAACGGTAAATTTAGTTTTCTATCGAGCTTAAAAGGAATATATTTTCAAACCATATTGTATTTAAAGTTGTTTTTGAACCCAGATAAAATAACCGTTCTTATTATGGCATAAAGATTGATTTTATAGGTAGAAATCACTTATTAATGTTACATTACTATTTGATTTACAAGGAAATAAATGAACAAATACACTAACTTTGTATTAAATGTTTTTTACGTTTAATGACAAAATGACTCAATTACAATATGTCAAATCACAAAATACTCACTATTGACAATCTGTCACTTCAGGAATTTGATTCTGAAGCAGAATTAATCCCGTTATTAACTCCGGAAGATGAGGAGGAAATGAATAACGAGGAATTACCAGATTCATTACCTATTTTGCCATTGCGCAACACGGTTTTGTTTCCTGGAGTTGTTATTCCAATTTCGGCAGGAAGAGATAAATCCATAAAACTAATCAATGACGCCAATGCAGCCGGAAAAGTTATTGGAGTGGTTTCTCAAATTAATGAAGAAGACGAAGATCCCTCAAAAGACGACATTAATAAAATAGGAACGGTGGCCAGAATTCTTCGTGTGCTTAAAATGCCTGACGGAAATGTTACTGTAATTCTTCAAGGAAAAAAACGTTTTGAAATTGCAGAAGTAGTTTCAGAAGAGCCTTATATCACCGCTACAATCAAAGAAGTTTCTGAAAAAAGGCCAAAGAAAAATGACACTGAATTTAATGCCATAATCGATTCGTTAAAAGAATTGGCTATCAAAATTATTCAGGAAAGTCCAAATATTCCATCGGAAGCTACATTTGCCATAAAAAATATTGAAAGTAAGTCGTTTCTAATCAATTTTGTTTCTTCTAACATGAATTTGACTGTTAAGGAAAAACAAGATTTATTGACGATAAATGGTTTGAAAGAACGCGCTCTTGAAACCTTGCGTTTTATGAATGTTGAGTTTCAAAAATTAGAATTAAAAAATGATATTCAGTCAAAAGTTCGTTTTGATTTAGACCAACAACAAAGAGAATATTTCTTGCATCAGCAAATGAAAACCATTCAAGAAGAATTGGGAGGCGTTTCGCAGGAGGAAGAAATGGACGAAATGAGTCAGAAAGCTAAAACCAAAAAATGGGACGAAAAGACTAAAACTCATTTCGAAAAAGAATTATCAAAAATGCGTCGAATGAATCCTCAGGCACCTGATTTTGGTATTCAAAGAAACTATTTAGAACTGTTTTTAGAATTGCCTTGGGGTGAATATTCGAAAGATAATTTCGATTTAAAACATGCTCAAAAGGTTTTAGATAAAGATCATTTTGGTTTAGAAGACGTTAAGAAAAGAATGATTGAACATTTGGCTGTACTTAAACTTCGAAATGACATGAAGTCTCCAATAATCTGTTTAACAGGACCTCCGGGTGTTGGTAAAACATCTATTGGTCGATCTGTAGCCGAAGCTTTAGGCAGAGAATATGTGCGTATTTCGTTAGGAGGTTTACGTGATGAAGCAGAAATTCGCGGACATAGAAAAACCTATATTGGTGCCATGCCGGGAAGAATTATTCAAAGTTTAAAGAAAGCAGGAACTTCAAATCCAGTATTTGTTCTGGATGAAATAGATAAATTGTCAAGCAGTAACAGTGGTGATCCGTCATCAGCATTATTAGAAGTTTTAGATCCGGAACAAAACAATGCTTTTTATGATAATTTCCTGGAAATGGGCTACGATTTATCGAAAGTGATGTTTATTGCCACGTCTAATAATATGGCAGCGATTCAACCGGCATTGAAAGACCGAATGGAAATCATCAAAATGTCCGGTTATACAATTGAAGAAAAAGTTGAAATTGCACGTAAGCATTTATTTTCAAAACAATTGGCTGCACACGGATTGACGAGCAAGGATTTGACCATTGGAAAAAAACAATTAGAAAAAATCGTTGAAGGTTACACAAGAGAATCTGGTGTTCGTGGTCTTGAAAACAAAATTGCTCAAATCATCCGTAACGCAGCAAAATCAGTTGCTATGGAAGAACCTTATAATAAAAAAGTGACTGACGAAGACATTATAAATGTTTTAGGAGTTCCAAGATTAGAAAGAGATAAATACGAAAATAATGATGTTGCCGGTGTTGTTACCGGATTGGCTTGGACAAGTGTTGGAGGCGATATTCTATTTATAGAATCCTTGATTTCTCCAGGAAAAGGCGCAATGACTATTACAGGAAATCTAGGTACTGTCATGAAAGAATCGGCTACAATTGCTTTAGAATACATTAAAGCAAATGCGGAATTATTAGGATTAAATCCTGATATACTTTCAAAATATAACATTCACTTACACGTTCCTGAGGGCGCTACTCCAAAAGACGGACCAAGTGCCGGAATTGCTATGTTGACTTCTTTGGTTTCTTTGTTGACACAAAAAAGAGTTAAGAAAAACCTTGCTATGACAGGCGAAATCACTTTGCGTGGAAAAGTTTTACCGGTTGGCGGAATAAAAGAAAAGATTTTGGCCGCCAAAAGAGCGAATATCAAAGAGATTATTTTATGTCATGAAAACAAAAGTGATATTGATGAAATCAAAGCAGAATATCTCGAAGGACTTACTTTTCATTACGTAAAAGAAATGAGTGAGGTGCTGAAAATTGCGTTGACTACTCAAAAAGTTAAAAATGCGAAAGATTTAGCTTAATAAATACAAGCACTAAAATAAGATTCCAAATTCAAAAACTAGATTTATTTAGTTTAGAATTTGGAATTTTTATTTACAATTGTGAGTTTCAAACACGCAATTATTGTATTTATAATTTTATCTTCGCAATTGCGTTTTACTATTTTAAAATAGCGATTTAAAGCATGCTCAAAAAACTCTTATTTGTATTTTTATTCTTCTTTTGCTCTGTTTCATACAGTCAAATAGGAGGGAAGTACACCTATCAGTTTCTGAATTTGATTACATCTCCCAGACAAGCAGCTTTAGGCGGAAAAACAATCACAATTTATGATGACGATGTGAATCAGGCACATTTTAATCCGGCAACTATAAATGCGGATATGGACAATCATTTGGCATTAAATTACGGAAGTTATTTTAAAGAAGTCACCTACGGAACAGCTTCTTACGCCTATACTTACGACCGACATTTGCAAACTTTTCAGGCAGGAGTTAATTATGTGAATTACGGAAATTTTGATGGTTACGATGAAAATGGTCAGGCTACCAGTAGTTTTTCAGGTAGTGAAATAGCGCTTTCATTAGGATATTCTTACAATATTCCGAACACGGATATTCATATTGGTGCGAATGCAAAATTGATTTCTTCGAATTTAGAAAGTTATAGCTCTTTGGGAGGCGCCATAGATATTGGAGCACTTTTTATAGACGAAAGAAACGATGTAAATTGGGGATTAGTTATTCGAAATATTGGAACTCAATTTACCACATACTCGGGAACAAACGAAAAATTACCTTTAGAAATTATTGCCGGTGTTTCACAAGAACTAGAAAATGTGCCCATACGATGGCATCTTACTTTAGAGAATTTACAACAATGGAATATTGCTTTTTCTAATCCTGTACGTGCCGAAAACTCAATTGACGGCAATACTGATGAAGAAAAAATATCATTTGTTAATAATGCGTTGCGTCACGTTATTTTTGGGGCGGAACTGTTTCCTAAAAAAGCGTTTAATCTCAGGGTTGGTTACAATTTTCGTAGAGCTGAAGAATTAAAAATTTTGGAACAACGCAATTTCTCCGGAGTTTCGTTAGGTTTTGGATTAAAATTAAATAAATTGAAATTCAATTATTCCTATTCCAGATACACATTAGCTGGAAATACAAGCCTTTTTGGACTGACAATAAATTTTCAGGAATAATTTATCCGATAAAAAAACAGAGAATCAATTTAGAATTAAGAACTTTAAACTTCATACTTTGAGTAAAAAAATTACTATTGCAATTGATGGATTTTCATCCACCGGAAAAAGTACTTTGGCAAAACAATTAGCCAAAAAATTGGGATATGTATATGTAGATACAGGCGCAATGTATCGCGCAGTTGCTTTGTTTGCGATGCAAAACGGCTATATCAGTCTTGATTTTTTTGATAAAGAAACATTGATTAACAGTTTGCCTTTCATTAAATTAGAATTTAAATTTAATCCTGATTTAGGTTTTGCTGAGATGTATTTGAATGAAACAAACGTAGAAACTGAAATTCGAACTATTGAAGTTTCTAATTTTGTGAGTAAAGTGGCTGAAATTTCAGAAGTTCGCGCTAAATTAGTGGAGCAACAACAAAAAATGGGTAAAAATAAAGGAATAGTCATGGATGGCAGAGACATTGGAACCGTAGTTTTTCCGGATGCTGAGCTCAAAATATTCATGACAGCCGGTGCAGATACAAGAGCACAAAGACGTTTTGATGAATTACAGGAAAAAGGCGATCCCGTTACTTATGAAGAAGTATTGAAAAACGTTGAAGAACGTGATTATATTGATACAAATCGAGAAGATTCGCCTTTGGTTATGGCGGATGATGCTATTGAAATTGACAATTCATATCTTACAAAACAAGAACAATTTGATGCTGTTTTAGAATTGGTAAATGACGTTACTAATCCCTTATAAAACTTGTTCAATACCATTTTTAATAGTAGTTTTACGGCTTACTATTTTTTAAATAAAATACAATTCATCTTATGGGAATTAAAAATAGATTGGTAATAATGAACTTTCTTCAGTTCTTTATATGGGGATCGTGGTTACTTACTATTGGGGCATATTGGTTTAATAATAAGAATTGGTCCGGGACTGAGTTTGGAATAATATTCTCTACAATGGGAATTTCTTCTGTTTTTATGCCTGCGTTAACCGGAATAATTTCGGATCGATTTATTAACGCAGAAAAACTATACGGATTGCTTCATTTTCTTGGAGCCATAGCATTGTTTTATTTACCGCAAGTCGATAATCCAACTACTTTTTTTTGGGTGATGTTGGTTAATATGTTTTTTTACATGCCAACGATTTCTTTATCAATTACTGTTGCCTATAATGCCTTAAAAGCAAAGGATATGGATGTGGTAAAAGATTATCCGCCCATTCGAATTTGGGGAACAATAGGCTTTATTGTTGCACTTTGGGTAGTTAGTTTAACTCATAATGAAACTTCTGCAAATCAGTTTTATATTGCTGGTGTAGTAGCATTTTTGTTAGGTGTTTATGCATTTACTTTACCAAAATGTCCTCCTATGTGCAAAGGCGAGAAAAGCGCTTCTTTCACAAAAGCTTTAGGATTGAATGCTTTCGAATTATTTAAACAACGAAAATTTGCTATTTTCTTCGTATTTTCTATGTTATTGGGAGCAGCCTTGCAGTTGACCAATGCTTACGGAGATACTTATATTCATGATTTTGCCAATGTTGATATTTATAAAGATACCATTGCTGTTCGATATCCGGCAATAATCATGTCTATTTCACAAGTTTCTGAAACCTTATTTATTTTGGCAATTCCTTTTTTCTTAAGAAAATTTGGAATTAAATATGTGATGTTATTCAGTATGTTAGCTTGGGTATTGCGTTTTGGATTATTTGCTTTCGGAAACCCTTCTGACGGACTTTGGATGATTATAATGTCTTGTATTGTATACGGAATGGCATTTGACTTTTTTAACATTTCAGGATCCTTGTTTGTTGAAACCCAAACGGATTCAAAAATTAGAGGTAGTGCACAAGGTATGTTTATGATGATGGTTAACGGTTTTGGAGCCTTAATAGGAAGTTTTGCCAGCGGTTACATCATTCAACAATATTTCACCTTAACGGACGGAAGTAAAGATTGGTTTGGAATCTGGATTACTTTTGCCAGTTATGCATTAGTTTTGGCACTTATTTTCCCTTTTGTTTTCAAATACAAACATGATCCAAAAGTATTAGGAGAATTGACCCATTAAATAGAATTCACAATCAAATATAAACCAAACCCGGTGCTTTTAAGTATCGGGTTTCTTATTTTATAAAATACGACTGATTATTAATCGATTAACTTTTTGGTTTTCTTCTACTATCTCTTCAAAAATATTTTGCGAATTCATATTAATGTCATACTTTTGCACACCTTTTGGCGGTCAGCGTTTCCTTTAGGTATCAATTATTTATATAAACAACTTCTGTATTTTCTACCGCATCAAGAAACACGAGAAAACACAGAATACAAATTTTTAATCAGCATGTCTGAACAATTAAAATCACAAGAAGAGTTTTTAGCAAATTTTAACTGGCACAATTTCGAAGAAGGTATTGATGCTGTTGATGAGAAAAACTTACAAGAATTCGAAGACTTAGTTTCAAAAACTTTCATCGCTACAGATCAAGAAGAAGTAGTAGAAGGTGTAGTTGTTAGAATTACAGATAGAGACGTTATCGTTGATATCAACGCAAAATCGGAAGGTGTTATTTCATTAAACGAATTCCGTTACAACCCAGCATTAAAAGTAGGTGACAAAGTAGAAGTATTAATTGACATCCGTGAGGACAAAACAGGTCAACTAGTATTATCTCACAGAAAAGCACGTACTATCAAATCATGGGATAGAGTTATTTCGGCTAACGAAACAGGAGAAATCGTTAATGGTTTTGTAAAATGCAGAACTAAAGGTGGTATGATCGTTGACGTTTTCGGAATTGAAGCTTTCTTACCAGGATCTCAAATTGATGTTAAACCAATTAGAGACTACGATGTATATGTAAACAAAATGATGGAATTCAAAGTGGTAAAAATCAACCACGAATTCAAAAATGTTGTTGTTTCTCATAAAGCGCTTATCGAAGCGGATATTGAAGTACAGAAAAAAGAAATCATCGGTCAATTACAAAAAGGACAAGTATTAGAAGGTGTTGTTAAAAACATTACTTCATACGGTGTATTTATTGACTTAGGTGGTGTTGATGGATTAATTCACATTACTGACCTTTCTTGGAGTAGAATCAACCACCCAAGTGAAGTTCTTGAATTAGACCAAAAATTAAACGTTGTAATCCTTGATTTCGATGATGAGAAAACAAGAATTCAATTAGGATTGAAACAATTAAATGCTCACCCATGGGATGCTTTAGATGCTAACTTAAAAATTGGTGATAAAGTAAAAGGTAAAGTAGTTGTAATCGCTGATTACGGTGCTTTCATCGAAGTTGCTGAAGGTGTTGAAGGTTTAATCCACGTTTCTGAAATGTCTTGGTCTACTCACTTACGTTCTGCTCAAGATTTCGTAAAAGTAGGAGATATTGTTGAAGGAGTTATCTTGACTCTTGATAGAGATGACCGTAAAATGTCATTAGGTATCAAACAATTATCACAAGATCCTTGGACTGATATCACTGCTAAATACCCAGTAGGGTCTAAACATACAGGTATCGTTAGAAACTTTACAAACTTCGGAATTTTCGTAGAATTAGAAGAAGGAATTGACGGATTGATTTACATCTCAGACCTTTCTTGGACTAAGAAAATCAAACACCCATCAGAATTTGTAAATGTTGGTGAAAAATTAGACGTAGTTGTATTAGAATTAGATGTTGAAGGACGTAAATTATCTTTAGGTCACAAACAAACTACTGCTAATCCTTGGGATCAATACGAAGATTCTTTCGCAGTTGGAACTATCCACACAGGTGAAATTTCTGAAATTGTTGACAAAGGAGCTACTGTAGAATTCGGAGATGATATCGTTGCTTTCATTCCAACTCGTCACCTTGAAAAAGAAGACGGAAAGAAATTGAAAAAAGGAGAATCAGCTGATTTCAAAGTAATCGAATTCAACAAAGAATTCAAAAGAGTTGTTGCTTCTCACACTGCAATCTTCCGTGAAGAAGAAGAGAAAAACGTGAAAGCGGTTACTGAAAATACTTCATCTGCATCATCTACAAACGCACCAGCTGCAACTTTGGGAGATAACAATGATGTATTAGCTGCATTAAAAGCTAAAATGGAAAAATCAGAGAAAAAATAATTCTTGATTTTTTAAATATAGAAAGTCCCACAGCAATGTGGGACTTTTTTTTGTGCTTTTATTTCTCAGGAGCACAACAGTTAAATATAATACAACAATCCTCCCGCTGTACGCAGTATCTTTTTATTGCACAGCAACCACTTTTCCAAATCAACTTTGGTGTACGCAAAAAAAGGATACTTGCTGCCATCGGGGCTAATTAGACCTTATTCCTGTTTCATCACCATTCAAAAAAGTACCTATTTTAAAAATAATTTTCTTTTTTAAAACCAAACCTAATCAAACACCGTAAATGTCTATATAACTTAAAAAAATAGATTTTATGAAAACTAGAAAATTTTTATCGATTGCCTTATTTACAGTAGCTTTAGGAACAACTTCATTTGCACAAAAAACAGTTATGGTTGGAGGAGCTGCAATGTATCCAACAAAAAATATTGTAGAAAATGCAGTAAACTCAAAAGACCACACCACATTGGTAGCAGCAGTAAAAGCAGCTGGTTTAGTAGAAACACTACAAAGCGCCGGCCCCTTCACCGTTTTTGCCCCAACAAATGCAGCATTTGATAAATTACCAATGGGAACTGTCGAAACCCTTTTGAAACCAGAAAATTTAAAAACCCTGCAAACTATTTTGACCTACCATGTAGTAGCAGGAAAAATGAACGGAATGGATGTAGCAAAAGCCATTAAAGCAGGAAATGGAAAGGCAATGCTAAAAACAGTAAGTGGAGAAACCTTAACCGCTTGGATGCAAGGAAAGGATCTATACATTACAGACGAAAGCGGGAATAAAGCTAAAGTTACTATTGCCGACGTAAATCAATCTAATGGCGTAATTCATGTAATTGATACCGTTTTATTACCTAAACAATAATTTTTGATTGGGAATTAATTGTTAGTTGTTAATTGTAAAACACTGTTGGTTAAAGGTGTTTTATAAAAAAATCCCAATTCTAAAATTTAGAATTGGGATTTTGAATTTTATGCGAATATTTTTATCTCAAACTTGCTCCAAGCTCAGTTTCAAAATTCTTCTGTAATTTACTCATGATTTTATCAATCTGAACATCGGTTAAGGTTTTCGAATTATCTTGAATGATAAAACTCAATGCATATGACTTTTTGCCTTCGGCTAAATTTTTTCCTTCATAAACATCAAATAAATTAATGTCCTTCAAAAGTGTTTTCTCCGTTTGACGTGCAATATTATAAATACTGTCGTACGTTACATTTTGATCAATCAATAAAGCTAAATCTCTGCGTACTTCAGGGTATTTTGGAATTTCAGCATATTTTATCTTAGTAGTAATCAATTTCAAAATTAAAGCCCAATTAAAATCCGCAAAAAATACTTCTTGTTTGATTCCAAAATGTTTTAAGATGGATTTCTTAACTACTCCTAATTCTACAATTACTTCTTCTCCAAAACCTATTGCAATTCCTTCGGCAAAAACATCCGAAGTCAAAGGAAGGTGTTGTGTTTTTTGAATTCCTAATCTTGAAAGTACCGCATTTACATACCCTTTAAACAAAAAGAAATCTGATGGTTTTTGAGTATTAGTCCAACTTTCCTGATTTCTGTTTCCAGAAAGAAACAAAGTTAAATGTTTGCGCTCTTCGTATCCCGAAGGTAAGTTATGGTACGATTTTCCGAATTCAAATAATTTTAAATCTGCATTTTTTCGGTTGATATTATACGAAACAGCTTCTAATCCAGAAAACAATAAAGATTGACGCATTGTAGCTAAATCAGCACTCAGCGGATTCAACATCGTTACATTATGCTCTTCTTTCAATAAATCAGATAATTGAACATAAGATGCTGTAGTCAAAGAATTCGCCATCATTTCATTAAATCCCTGAGAATTTAATTGAGTCGCAATGCTATTCTGAACTTTATAATCTTCAGTTCGAGGAGAATTAGAAACCGTTGCATTTAGTTTCTTAGAAAAATTGATATTGTTATAACCATAAACCCTCAGAATTTCCTCAATAACATCAATTTCTCTTTGCACATCAACGCGGTACGCAGGAATTGTAAGTCCTAAACCAGCATCTGAAACGCTGTTTACTTTAATATCCAGAGAAACTAATATTTTCTTAATCGTATCTTTTGATAATTCCTGACCAATAATTTTAGCTACTTTACTGAAATTTAAAAACACAGTAAAATCTTCAATTTTCTTTGGATACACATCTATAACATCCGAAGTGATTTCTCCTCCAGCTACTTCTTGAATCAATAATGCAGCGCGTTTTAATGCGTAAACAGTGATAGTTGGATCAATTCCTCTTTCAAATCTAAAAGAAGCATCTGTATTTAATTGATGTCTTTTAGCCGTTTTTCGAATACTAACCGGATTAAAATAAGCACTTTCTAAGAAAATAGAATTTGTATTTTCAGAAACTCCCGATTTTTTTCCACCAAAAACTCCTGCTATACACAAAGGACCTTTTTCGTCACAAATCATCAAATCCTCCTCATCCAAAGTTCTTTCAACATCATCAAGAGTAACGAACTTAGTCCCTGTAGGCAACGTTTTTACACTAATTTTTCCATTAATTTTTGAAGCATCAAAAGCATGAAGTGGTTGACCTAATTCGTGTAACACATAATTAGTTACGTCAATAATATTATTTTTTGGATTTAATCCAATCGCTTTTAATCTGTTTTGTAACCAGCTTGGTGATGGTTTTACCGTAATTCCAGAAATAGTTACTCCACAATATCTTGGAGCAAGTTTTGATTCTTTAACATCAATATCTATTTTCAGAATTCTTTTATCAACTCTAAAATTACTCACCGAAGGAGTAATCAATTCTACATTGACACCACTTTGTAACAAACCGGCTTTCAAATCGCGTGCTGTTCCCCAATGACTCATTGCATCGGCACGGTTTGGTGTCAGTCCAATTTCAAAAACTTCATCATTTTCAATTTTAAAAACGGTAGCGGCTTTTGTTCCAGGAACCAGAGCATTATCAAGAATCATAATGCCTTCATGGCTTTCACCAAGACCTAATTCGTCTTCAGCGCAAATCATACCATGGCTTTCCTGACCACGAATTTTCCCTTTTTTTATCGTAAAAGCAACACCTGTTGCATCATATAATATAGTCCCGATAGTCGCCACAGGCACTTTTTGTCCTGCCGCTACATTACTTGCGCCACATACAATTTGTACCGGTATTCCGTCTCCTAAATCTACTGTAGTTATTTTTAATCTATCCGCATCAGGATGTTGTATACACGTAAGAACGTGACCTACTACAATCCCTTCTAAGCCACCTTTTACTGATTGGTATTTATCAACAATTTCAACTTCAAGACCTAAATCGGTTAGTAAAGCTGCCGTTTCTTCGGACTTCCAATCTATTTTAACGAATTGTTTTAACCAGTTGTAAGATATTTTCATTTGTGAATTTTAATAAGAATGCAAATATAAGGATTGCAGTTTGGAGTAAGAAACAATTTATTTGGTTTTTTATAACTGTTTTCATGCATTAAGTGAGTATTTAAAATAAGAATTTTACATCAAAAAAGAATTAAATTTATGAATTATATAAAAAAATAACACTAAAAAAACACATATGAAAATTTAATGCTATTAGTTGCATCAATAGTGCTATTCTACGAACTAATATCAAACTAAATTTGGTTAAACTAAAAACAACATAGTATATGAGTAATATAGCACAAAGACCTGAATTTAAGGCAACGTATGATAATTACATAGGAGGAAAGTTTGTAGCACCAATCGGTGGACAATATTTTGATGTCGTTTCTCCAATTGATGGGAAAGTGTTCACCAGAGCAGCACATTCAACCAAAGTTGATTTGGATTTAGCAGTAGATGCTGCCTACGATGCTTTTCAAACTTGGGGAAAAACTTCCGTAGCAGAACGCAGTTTACTATTAAATAAAATTGCTCAAATTATTGAAGACAATTTAGAATACATTGCAACCGTTGAAACAATTGATAACGGAAAAGCCATTCGCGAAACTCTGGCTGCTGATATTCCTTTGGCAATTGACCATTTCAGATATTTTGCAGGAGTAATTCGCGCGGAAGAAAGTTCAATCACTGAATTAGATTCTCAAACTGTGTCGATAGCTTTGAGCGAACCTTTAGGAGTTATTGCTCAAATTATCCCTTGGAATTTTCCTATTTTAATGGCCGTTTGGAAATTAGCTCCAGCATTAGCCGCAGGAAATACTGTAGTTTTAAAACCAGCCGAAAGTACTCCAATTTCTATTATGGTTTTAATGGAATTAATAGGAGATATTTTGCCTCCAGGAGTTATCAATATCGTAAATGGTTTTGGTGCAGAACTAGGAAGAGCTTTGGTTACAAATAAAAAAGTATCAAAAGCAGCCTTCACGGGTTCTACAACAACTGGTCGTTTGGTTATGCAATATGCTACCGAAAACATTATTCCTGTAACTTTAGAATTAGGTGGAAAATCCCCAAATATCTTCTTGAAATCTGTGGCTGATGCTGACGACGATTTCTTCGATAAAGCAGTTGAAGGCGCAGTAATGTTTGCTTTAAATCAAGGGGAAATTTGTACTTGTCCTTCCAGATTATTGGTTCATGAAGATATTTATGAGCAATTTATTGCCAAAGTAATCGAAAGAACAGCCGCAATTAAACTAGGAAATCCGCTAGACAAAACTACGATGATGGGCGCTCAGGCTTCTTTGGTTCAAAAAGAAAAAATTCTTTCTTACATCAAATTAGGAAAAGAAGAAGGTGCCGAAGTACTTATTGGAGGTGAAGAAAATAAATTAGGCGGAAGCCTTGATGGTGGTTATTATATCAAACCAACACTTTTCAAGGGACACAATAAAATGCGTATTTTTCAGGAAGAAATTTTCGGACCCGTTTTGGCTGTAACAACATTCAAAACTACCGAAGAAGCAATTGCTATTGCAAATGATACAATGTATGGTTTAGGCGCTGGAGTTTGGACACGTGACGCACACGAAATTTATCAGGTTCCAAGAGCAATTCAAGCTGGTCGTGTTTGGATAAATCAGTATCATGCTTATCCTGCGGGAGCTCCTTTTGGAGGATACAAACAATCCGGAATTGGTCGTGAGAATCACAAAATGATGTTGGGTCACTATCGTCAAACTAAAAACATGCTGATTTCTTATGATAAAAAGAAATTAGGTTTCTTTTAGAAAAATATTGATTATTGGTTAATCATAAACCTGGCAGATTCTATAATTTGTCAGGTTTTATTTTAAAATAGAAAAAATGATAAAAAGAATTGATGCAACCGAAAAAGCAGTAGAATTAATCCGAATTTTACAGGAAAAACATGGTGATTTAATGTTTTATCAAGCGGGAGGATGTTGCGAAGGAACACAACCACAATGTTTTGAAAAAGGAGGATTTTACCAAAGAATGGGCGATGTATGCATTGGATCCATCGAAAACACAGAATTTTGGGTTGACAAAGATTTATTCGAATATTGGAAACATGCGCATTTCACTTTAGATGTAATTGACGCTTTTGGAGTAGGTGGATTTTCATTGGAAACACCATTAAAAAAAACATTCCGAATTGAATACCGAATTTTTACGGAAGAAGAGGAGCAATCCCTTGAGCCGGTGAGATTCATCGAATAAACTAATTTACATGTAAAAGCTGATATTGTTTTGGCGTAATTCCTTCGTGTTTTTTGAATAATCGAATAAAATAATTAGCATCTTCAAATCCTGACAAATAACAGACTTCATTGATTTGAATCGTTGGGTTTTTGAGTAGTTTTTTGGCGCATCGTATCTTTTCATGCAGCACAAATTCAATTGGACTCATCCCTAATTCTCTTTTGAACAATCTATAGAAAGAAGTCGTACTCATACACGATTTTTCACTCAATCGCTTTAGACTTATATTTTCCTTTAAGTTCGTTCTAATAAATTCTACCACTTGCGTAATAGGATTATTGGGGTCGGTATATACTCCGTCATCTATCGCTTTTGCGGTCTGTGTCTGGATAATTCGGATTAACAATTCCTGTAAAGTTAAGTCGGCCAATGCATCTTTAGTAATCGACGTACTCATGCATTCTTTAATCAATTTATTAATGGTGCTTGCCAGTTCAACATTATTGTAAAAGAAATAATTTTGATAATTGAGTTGCCAAAATTGGGAATTGCCTTCTTTAGGATAACGTTCGTTAAGAAAATGAAGGGTTTCTGAAATTTTAGTTTGATCAATTGCCAAAGCTAAGCATTGTGTAGGATTGTTTTTTGAAGCCTCAGGAAAATCAATTTTCATCTCCACATTCGAAGGAATAACAACCGTTTCTCCGGGTAAATATTCAAAACTAGGATCATCAAACAAATGCATTACTTTTTTACCTCTTAACATGCTGGTTACCACTAAATCATTAAATTTTAAGGGAACCAATTGCGAAGATTCGTAGGTTTCAAAAAGGTTTAACTCACAATGATTTAGGGAATAAACGGTTCTGTTTTCCACTAGTGTTTTCAACGATTTCTCGTTGGTTAAACTCGGAGGAATTATAAAAGCACGATTTGAATTCATAATTTAATCTTCTAAAAAAGAATTTTAAATTTAATAAAAATAAGTGTCCGAAACACAAAGCTTTACAAAAAAAGATTAAATCAATTCTTCAATGTGTTTTTTTATGTTTTCCGAAATTTTCTTTGTTGGCAAATCGTTTGCATCGCTACCAAAAGGATCTTCAATTTCTTCAGCAATTAACTCTAAACTAGCCAATACATAAAAGATAAAAACTACAACCGGAATTACATAATAGCCTAAACTAAATACATATCCAAAAGGTAATGTCAACACATAAATAAATATGAATTTTTTGATAAAAGCACTGTAAGAGTAGGGAATAGGAGTGTTTTTGATTCGCTCGCAGGCACCGCAAATTTCTGTAAATGATTGAATTTCGCTATTGATAATAATAAGCTGATCTCCCGTTATTTTTGAAGTAAGGTACAAATCATTCACTTTTTGAAATAACATTTTCGCAATCTGATTTGGTCGGTGTTTATGTTGGTCAATTTCTAAATCAACATCATCAAACAACTGCTTGCTGGTATCATTATCATTTAAATGTTTGTATAAAATAGAAGCATATCCCGGAATCATTTTTCTAAAAAACTTCCTGTCGTTTCCATCTTTTAGAACCACCGAAAGTTTTATTGCTAGATTCCGACTGTTATTTACCAAACCTCCCCACATTTTTCGGCCTTCCCACCAGCGATCATATGCGGTATTTGTTCGGTATGCCAATAATAATGAAATCACGAAACCTAACATTCCATGCATAATAGAGATATTTTTTACGTGACTATCTTCGGGTAAATGCCAATATTCAATTTCTAAATAAGCAATTATTCCAGAATAAATTCCAATAATAAACATCATTGGAATTAACTTTCGAAAAGTATCAGCTTTGCTTAAATGAAAAATAAAGCTAATCCAATCTTTTGGGTTATAAGAAGTCATATTTTATATTTTACGCAAAAATAAATTAAAAAGTAATATTTCCAGCCAATTCTTTTAAAGCAATCTCTGAAATTTTAGCTTGAAATTGCGCATTGCTGTACCGCACTTTTGCATTGACATAATTCAATTGTGCAGTTCTGAATTCGAGTGTAGTTATGGTTCCAATTCTGAATTTATCTAATGTAATGGCTAAGTTTTGTTTAGCGATTGCTTCATTTTTTTCTTCTAAATCAATCAATTCTAAATTCGTCAAATACGTTTGATAAGAAGTGGCCAGTTGCGTTTTTAAGGCTAAACTTTGTTGCTCAATTACCATTTTAGAATTCTCAATTTCAATTTTAGCAATTTTTTCATTTCGGTTTTGTGAGAATCCGTCAAACACATTTAAAGAGGCACTAAAACCATAATTCAATCCTCTTGTTGAAGATTGTGTTGTGAAACCCAAACTTGATTGCGTATCAGCAAAATTATATCCAGTATTTAATGTCAACGTAGGATATCGGGCTGCTTTGACTTGTTTTAACTGCAATTCCGAAACTCTTTTGGCAATAATCTGAGCTTCTAATTGTGGATTTTGTTTTTCTGCCAAAGCAGTTAATTCGTCCAAAACTAATTTTGTATCTACAGCAATTTCATCGACAGTTTTAAAATCAATTTTTGCATCTCGGGCAAGAATTTGGTTCAAGAAAATCTTAGTATTTGCATACAATTCTTTTTGCCTCAAAAGACTCACTTTATCGGTATTCAAATCGACTTGTGCATTCAAAACTTCTAATTTTGATGCTTTTCCGATGGTAAATCGGTTTTGTGCCAAAGCCAATCGTTGTTTTGAAATTATAATTGTACTGTCAATTGCTGCCAATTGTTGTTGTTGTTCCACCAAGTTAAAATAAGTAGAAGTGACATCACCAATTTTGGTCAAAATAGTCAGTTTCAACTGAGCTTCTCCTAATTTTTGAAGTTCTTTCAATTGATCCAGTTTGGCAAACATTTTCATACCGTCAAATACGGTCCAATCTAAACCAACTCCATACGTCAAACTATTATTTTTAGCATTTTTCAAGGAATTTGTTGTTCCTGAAGCTAATGTTTGGGAAGTATTTTGAAGCCTGTTATTATCCACAATCGAAGCCGTAACCACCGGAAGCATTCCTGCATTTCCGGAACTCACATTCGTCTTTTCTATGTTTAAATTGTTAGAGGCAATTTTAATTTCATAGTTATTTTCTAATGCTATTTTTACCGCATCTTCAATAGTCAAAACGTCCTGCGCATTGATTTTTACCACACAAAAGAGCATTAAAATTATCGCTCGAAATCCTATTTTAGTATGTATCATAAATATTTTTTTTTGGTACGAATTTCTACTTTTAAATAAAAAATTCGCATCATCTGTGTCTTTTTTAAAACATTGACTTTAAAACCGAAAAATTAGTTACTTTCTTTTTCGTATTCTTCAATATGATCAAATTCCGGATAATGTTTTCTAGCTTTCGACCACATTAAATACATCGCCGGAATGACAAATAAGGTTAAAACCAAAGAGAAAATAGTTCCGCCCACAATTACAACTCCCATACCAATTCTACTCGTAGAAGCAGCTCCAAGTGACATTGCAATTGGCAAGGCACCTAATGAAATGGCTAAACTCGTCATCAAAATTGGTCGGAGTCGCGCTTCCGATGCTTCTAAGATAGCTTCGAGTTTTGATTTTCCTTGTTCTCGTAATTGGTTGGCAAACTCTACAATCAGAATTCCGTTTTTGGTTACTAATCCAATTAGCATTACGGTTCCAATTTGACTGAAAATATTCCAGGTTTGATTGAACAACCATAAGGAGAATAAAGCTCCGGCAACCGCCATTGGAACGGTCAAAATAATAATCATCGGATCAATAAAACTTTCGAATTGTGCCGCTAAAATCAAAAATATCAATACTAAAGCCAATCCGAATGCAAAAGAAGTATTCGAACTACTTTCGACAAAATCTCTTGATTCTCCTCCTAAATCGGTGGTAAATGTGTCATCTAAAACTTTGGCTTTTATTTCATTCATAGCGTCAATTCCATCGCTGATACTTTTGCCTGGAGCAAGACCTGCAGAAACAGTTGCTGACATGTATCGGTTGTTATGATACAATTGTGGTGGATTACTTTTTTCTTCAATGCTCACGACATTATCCATTTGTATCAATTCCCCTTTGTTATTTTTTACGTACATCGACGTTAAATCTAACGGTTTGGAACGGTCTTTTTGGTCAAATTGTCCAATCACCTGATATTGTTTTCCATTTCTCATGAAATAGCCAAAACGTTGTCCGCTTAACGAAAGTTGAAGCGTTTGCGCAATATCGATAACAGATATTCCTAAACTTTCCGCTTTCTCACGATTGATGGTTACATTGACTTCCGGCTTATTGAACTTTAAATTTACATCGCTCACAGCAAATGTGGGATCGTTTGATACTTCATCCATAAATAATGGAATTTTCTCTTCCAGTTTTTTGAAATTAGTAGCTTGAATGATGTACTGAATTGGTAAACCGCCACGTCTGTTAACGGCAATTGTAGGTTGCTCAATAACCGATGTTTTTGCATCCGGATATTGTTTGGTCCATTTCGTTAATTTCTGCGCTATATCTTTTTGCGAATCGGTTCTTTCATTTGGTTCTACCAAAGAAACCCGAATAAAACCACTATTAACAGATGAAGATCCAAAACCTGGAGAGGTAATTACCAGACTCACTTTTTTGCTGGGAACAGAATCGTCAACTAATTTAGAAACTTCCTGCATGAATCGATCGGTATATTCATAAGAAGAACCTTCGGGAGTTGACATACGCATTACAAATCCACTTCGGTCATCATATGGAGCCGTTTCTTTTTGTAATAAATTAAAAAACAAATAAATTAATCCGAAACAAGCAATTAAAATAGGGAAACTCAACCATTTCTTTTTCATGAATTGGCTTAAAGCTTCGGCATAACCACTATTTAATTTTTGAAAATACGGTTCAGTTTTAATATAAAAATTTGATTTTTTTTGTTCGCCGCCTTTCATCAAATACGCATTCAACATGGGCGTTAAAGTCAAAGAAACAAATGCCGATATCAATACCGCTGCACCAATGACGACGCCAAATTCCCTAAACAATCGCCCAACAAATCCTTCGAGAAAAATTACCGGTAAAAATACTGCAGCCAATGTAATTGAAATCGAAATTACGGCAAAAAATATTTCGTTTGAGCCTTTAATTGCAGCTTCAATTGGCGTCATGCCTTCTTCTACCTTTTTAAAAATATTCTCGGTAACAACAATTCCGTCATCAACCACTAATCCTGTCGCAAGAACGATTGCTAACAAAGTCAATACATTTATCGAAAAGCCAAAGAGCCACATGATAAAGAAAGTCGCAATCAAAGAAACAGGAATATCAATTAAAGGTCTAAAAGCTATAGCCCAATCCCTAAAGAATAAATAGATAATTAAAATCACCAAAACAATTGAAATCCCAAGAGTTTCAGCAACTTCGATTACTGATTTTTTTACAAAAACAGTATTATCAATGGCGATATTCAGTTTGATATCTTTTGGTAAATCCTTTTTTAATTTTTCAAATTCCTTATAAAAAGCAGCCGAAATATCTAAATAATTCGCTCCGGGAAGCGGAACAATCGCCACACCAACTAGCGGAGTTCCGGATTGTGTCATTTGGGTTTCAACATTTTCCGGTCCTAAAGTAGCGGTTCCAACATCGCTAAAACGAACTACTTTTTCTCCTTCTGAACGAATAATAATATTATTAAATTCTTCGGCAGTGGCTAAATTCCCAACCGTTTTAACCGTTAATTCTGTATTTCTTCCAGTCAGTTTTCCCGAAGGTAATTCTACATTTTGTTGGTTTAAAGCGTCCCGAACTTCGGAAACCGTACATCCATAAGAAGCCAGTTTTACTGGGTCAATCCATAAACGCATCGCGTATCGTTTTTGTCCCCAAATCTGTACACCACTTACTCCGGGAATAGTTTCAAGGCGTTGCGAAATTACATTTTCGGCATAATCACTTAGTTCTAATGCATTTCTGGTATCGCTTTGCACCGTCATCGAAATAATGGCATCTCCATTGGCGTCAGCCTTAGAAACAACAGGTGGCGCATCAATATCTTGAGGTAGATTTCTAACGGCTTGTGACACTTTATCCCGCACATCATTTGCAGCTTCTTCAAGGTCTTTATCCAAATTAAATTCGATAGTTATATTGCTGCTTCCTTGCGCACTCGACGAAGTTACGTTTCGAATTCCGTCAATAGAATTGATTGCTTTTTCGAGAGGTTCTGTAATTTGGGATTCAATAATATCTGCATTTGCTCCGGTATAATTAGTTCGAATAGAAACTTGAGCAGGGTCTATCGAAGGAAATTCTCTAACGCCAAGAAAAGTATAACCAATCAAACCAAATAGCACGATGGCTAAATTGATAACAATTGTAAATACTGGTCTTTTTATACTTAAAGTAGATAAACTCATATTGTAATTTAGATTGTAGATTTTAAATAGCTAATTTAGATTCTCTAAATTAGCATGTAACAGCTAAAATTATTTTATTTTAATTTTTACCGGAGCTTCATTTTTCAGCGACATAACACCACTGGTAATCACAGTATCTCCTGCTTTTAGACCCGAAAGCACTAGAATAGAAGCATCAGTTCTTGTAGCAGTTTCAACCATAACTTCTTTGGCCATTCCTTTATCCGAAATAAAAACTTTCTTTCCGTTTTGTACCGGAATTATAGCTTCGGTTGGAACAACAATAGCATCTTTTATAATATCTAAAGGCAATTCTACATTCGCAAAAGTTCCCGGTAATAATTTCCCGTCTTTATTTTCGGCAATAGCACGAACTTTCAAGGTTCTGGTAGCAATTTCTACTTCAGGTTCAATAGCGTAAACTTTAGCAGTATAACTCTCCGTTGAACCGGCTACTTTAAAAGTTAAATAAGAGTTCATCTTAACTTGTGAAGCATATTTTTCAGGAATAGAAAAAGTAATTTTTAAACGGCCGATATTCACCAATTTTGCTACTAAAAGAGTAGGAGTGATGTAGGTTCCCGGTGAAATGGAACGCAATCCGATTTTTCCGGAGAACGGTGCTCTTACCGATGTTTTGGCAATTTGTGCTTTTATCAATTGACTTTGCGCTTGTGCTGATTTATAATCGGCTCTGGCAACATCATATTCTTCCTGACTGATAGCTTCTTTTTGTAAAAGTAATTTCGCACGTCTTTCGTTTTCAGAAGCCAATCCTTCTTTGGTGGAAGCTTGGGTTAACTGAGCTCGTAATTCTAAATCATTGACTTTAAACAAAACTTGACCTTTTGAAACAGAACTTCCTTCCTGAAAATAAATCCCTTCTACAATTCCCGAAACTTCAGAACGAATTTCTACTTGTTCATTGGCTTCAATAGAACCCGAAAGCGATAAATTATTATCAAAAGTCTGAGGTTTTACAACAATACCCGTCAACAACATGGGTTTATCGTTTCCTTTATCTTGTGATTCTTGATTTTTAGCGCTGTTTGCTGTAATTCGGTAGGCGATAAAACCACCAATTCCAACTAATAATAAAGTGTAAACTACGTATTTTATTTTCATGGTATAAAGGTAAAGTAGAATTAATGAATGCTTATTTTAGTAAAATAACAAAATTAGGTGTTAAGATTGGGAAAAGCCGATTTGTTAATTTTTATTTAACGTTTGTACATACAAATATTAATATTTCTTTAAAAATAGATACTTAAACGGTCATTTAGGACACAAAAAGGAGGGAATGGTTTAATTTTATTTTCAAAAAAAGATAAAATTTAAAAAAAACAAATCAAATCGATTCCTGATTTAAAACAGTATGAAACCCTTTATAAAAAAAATCAACTAATGTAGTTCCAAATATTCTTTTTCTTGGTCATTTCTAAAAAAATCGTTTTTAGAATAGCATTCTCAGGTTTTTGCATCGGCGCATCATTTTTGAGAATTTCTAATGCATAATTTCTGGCCAACATCAAAATATCCCTGTCCCGAACAATATCTGCAATCTGTAGGTTGAGCACGCCACTTTGTTGTGTTCCCATCAAATCTCCCGGACCGCGAAGTTTCAAGTCGACTTCGGCAATTTCAAAACCATCGTTCGTTTGTACCATCGTTTCCATTCGGGTTTTACTGTCGGAACTCAATTTATGACTCGTCATCAGGATGCAATAACTTTGTTCCGCACCACGCCCCACACGCCCGCGTAGCTGATGCAATTGTGACAATCCAAATCGTTCCGCACTTTCTATAATCATCACACTGGCGTTAGGAACATTAACTCCGACTTCAATTACGGTTGTGGCGACCATAATATTAGTTTTTCCTTCCGAAAAGCGTTTCATCTCCGCATCTTTATCCGCCGGTTTCATCTTTCCGTGAAGTATTGAAATGGAATAATGAGGCAACGGAAAATCTCTGGAAATACTCTCGTAGCCATCCATCAAATCTTTGAAATCCATTTTCTCAGATTCCTGAATTAACGGATACACAATATAGATTTGGCGACCCAAAGCAATTTCGTCCCGAAGGAATTTCCAAACTTTCAAACGGTTGCTGTCAAAACGATGAACAGTTTGAATTGGTTTTCGTCCCGGAGGCAATTCATCAATCACAGAAATGTCTAAATCACCATATAAACTCATCGCTAAAGTTCGAGGAATTGGCGTGGCCGTCATGACTAAAATGTGTGGCGGAATCACATTTTTCTTCCACAGTTTAGAGCGTTGTTCTACGCCAAAACGATGTTGTTCATCAATCACAGCCAATCCTAAATTCTTAAATTTCACTTTATCTTCCAATAAAGCATGCGTTCCGATAAGAATATGTAATGTGCCGTTTTCCAACTCTTCATGAATAATTCTGCGTTGTGCAATTTTGGAAGAACCAGTCAGGATTTTAATATTTATATTTAGAGTTTGGGCTAATTCGGATAAACCAATAAAATGCTGATTAGCCAGAATTTCTGTGGGCGCCATCAAGCAGGCTTGGAAGCCATTATCGAGTGCCAAAAGCATGCTCATAAAAGCGACAATGGTTTTTCCGGAACCTACATCGCCTTGCAGCAATCGGTTCATTTGAGCATTACTGCCCATATCAGTTCGTATTTCTTTGATAACTCTTTTTTGAGCATTTGTCAATTGAAAAGGCAAATGATTTTGATAAAATTCGTTGAAGAATTCACCAACTTTAGTAAAAGGATGTCCTTTTATTTTATGTTTCCGAATCAGGTTTTTCGTGATTAATTGCAACTGAATATAAAACAATTCTTCAAATTTCAGTCGGAATTGGGCTTTTGCCAAAGCGTCACTACTTTTTGGAAAATGAATGTTGAATAAAGCCGCTTTTTTTGGAATCAATTTCAATTCGTTGATTAAATAATCCGGTAAGGTTTCCGAAAATAAAGCTTGTGTTTCGAGAAACAATTGCTGCATCAGTTTATTAATCACCCGATTCGTAATCCCGCGATTAGTCAAGGTTTCCGTAGAAGGATATACAGGTTGCATCGCTGAACGTAAGCTTTTTTCGTGTTCGCTTAACAACTCAATTTCGGGATGTGCCATGCTGAATTGACTACCGTATTGTGCACATTTTCCAAAAACAACACTCACTTCATTAAGCTTCAAACTTTCTTTAATCCATTTATGTCCTTGAAACCAATTGAGGTCAATTTGTCCCGTATCATCAACAAATGTAGCGACTAACCGCTTTTGATTACGACCAAATTCAACCGTTTTGATATTGATGATTTTACCAATAATCTGAACTTCGGCAATGTTATTTTGCAGTTCGTTAATCTTGTAATACCGCGTTCTGTCAATGTATCGGTTTGGAAAAAAATTAACCAAATCCTGATACTTATAAATACCCAATTCCTTACGCAACAATTCGCCCCGATTGGGACCAACACCTTTCAGGTATTCAATGGGCGTGTGAAGGAGGTTTTGCTGCATACTGCGAAGATAGTTTTTTGTTTGGAAATTTGGAAATGGGAATGTTTGGGAATATTAATATCTTAGCAAAATAAAAAAGCTTAAAAATGACAACTCATCTCGCATTGCTTCGTGGCATCAATGTTTCAGGTCACAATATGATAAAAATGGAGGCTTTAAAAACAACTTTGGAAGCCATTGGTTTTCAAAATGTGCAAACTTATATTCAGTCAGGAAATGTTTTTGTGGATACCGAAGAAGAAAATGCTCCTGCCGTTGGTTTCAAAATAAAGCAGGAGATTTTCAAGGTTTTTGGTCATGAAGTACCCGTTGTGGTTATTGGTTCCGCGGATTTAGAAGCGTGTTTTAAGAACAATCCTTTTTTAAAGGAAAAAGACGTCGATATCAAAAAATTATACGTGGCTTTTATTTCTGCAACTTTACAAAGTACCAGTATGAATGATTTGAAAATCAGTCAATTTAAACCGGATGAAGCCAGTATTGATGCCAGCAGAATTTATATTAAATACGCTGTTGGAGCCGGAAAAACACGATTCGACCAGAAATACATTGAGAAAAAATTAAATGTAAACGCCACCATTCGAAATTGGAACACTGTGACGCAGTTATTAAAAATGTATGAAGAAAGATAAATTACTAAAAAAAGCACTTATATTTACCTATCAATCAATACTTTGAAAACAAAGTATTTAGTATTAAAAATCTCTAACCTTTAGCCTGATATGACCCGTAAACTTTCTTTTATCCTCACAGTATTTTTTGTTTGCGTTACCATGGCGCAAAACGGAACTCCAACCGATTACCTATCAGCTCAATTTCATAAAGAAAAAAGAGCCGCTTTGCGAGCAAAAATGCCTAAAAATAGTGTAGCTGTATTTTTTGGCAATCCTGTTCGAAACCGAGCGAATGATGTAGATTATGTGTACCATCAGGATCCTGATTTTTATTATTTGACAGGATATAAAGAACCCAATTGTGTTTTAGTAATTTTCTCTGAGGATCAAATGGATAAAGACGGAAGTACGTATAATGAAATACTGTATGTTCAGGAAAAAAATCCAAAAGCAGAACAATGGACCGGAATTCGTTTAGGAACAGAAGGTGCAAAAACCAGTTTAGGCTTTGATGTGGCTTTGAATGGCAAAGAATTCATCAACTCCAGCATAAACTATTCTAGTTTTAGTAACGTACTTTTTAAGGAATTTGAAAACGATTACAGAGATTCTAAACGAGAAAAAGCAGATTTATTTAAACTGATTCAAGCCTTTAAAGTTCAAGTTGGCTACACTGAAAAGTCAAATTCACCAACAGATTCGAAAATGCAAAACGAAATGAATCTCAAAAAAAATATTACTTCTAAGAAAGCAACTTTAGATTCTAAATCAATTGGGACATACATGGCCAGCTTGCGGGAAAAAAAATCCAAAGAGGAAATGGTTTTATTGACCAAAGCCATACGAATTTCGGCAATGGGACAACGCGAAATCATGAAAGCAATGCATCCAGGAATGTCAGAAATTGAAATTCAAGGGATTCATGAATTCATTTATAAAAAATATGGCAGTGAATACGAAGGATATCCTTCAATAGTAGGAGCCGGGAATAACGGTTGCGTTTTGCATTATATCGAAAACAGCAAAATGAAAGTTGAAAATGATTTAGTTTTAATGGATTTAGGAGCGGAATATCATGGTTATAGTGCTGATGTAACCCGAACGATTCCGGCCAACGGGAAATTTTCTACAGAACAAAAATTGATATATGATTTAGTATATGATGCACAGGAAGCAGGAATTGCTGAAGCAAAAATCGGAAACAGTTTTAGCACGCCTGATCAAGCTGCACGTAAAGTCATTAGCGAAGGCTTAATCAAATTAGGGATTATCAAAAAAGAAGACGAATCCCGCAAGTATTTCCCACACGGAACATCACATCATATCGGATTAGATGTGCATGATCCAGGCTTGTACAATGCATTTGAAGCCAATATGGTTGTTACCGTAGAACCTGGGATTTACATTCCAAACGGAAGTGATTGTGATAAAAAATGGTGGGGAATTGCCGTACGAATTGAAGATGATATTTTAATTACTCCTAATGGTCCAATTAATTTATCTGCGGAAGCTCCAAGAAAATCGAATGAAATTGAAGCACTTATGAATGAAAAAAGTGTTTTGAATACTTTTTCATTACCCAATTTAGATTAATACAGTCTTTTACAAAAATAAAAAAACTCCGAATTTTTTGATTTCGGAGTTTTTTTATGTGTTTATTTTTCAACCAAATCACAATACCAAAATCCAAAATCAAACGCATCTGAAGCGCTGGTATCACAAGCCGTATCAGAGGCATCCTCTTCTTTTGGTCTTTCGTATTTTCGATACACTACTTCACCAATCTCAAATTGGATTGGTTTTGAAAAAATCGGACCGTCAAAAGTAAACGTATGAAATTCACCATTTTCACCGCAGACATCAACATTCTTTGGCAAGTCATTTATAAAATCTTGATCTATAATTCTTCCCACAAAACTTTTATCCAAAAAGCGTTCGTTTACGCAAACCACAATCGTTTTAAAACCCAAATTCATGAATTCTTGAATTAAATCTTGTGTTGGAATTTTCCAAAGCGGAAAAACACCTTCAAATCCGATTTCGGCTAATTTGTCTTCCCTGTATTTTCTTAAATCTTCGAGAAAAATATCGCCAAAAACAGAATGTGTTACCCCTTGATTTTTTAATTTCAAAAGAGTTTCCCGCATTACGGCTTCATAAACTTCCATCGTTGGCATTTCAGGAATTTGCATTATTTCTAAAGGCAATCCAATACTTTTGGCTTGTTGTTCTAATAATCCGACCCGAACACCGTGCATCGAAATGCGTTGAAACTGTTGGTTTACGCTGGTTAAGAGGCAGCTAATTTCAAATTCAGGATTTTGTAACGTTTTGTATAAGGCCAGCGCAGAATCTTTTCCGCTGCTCCAGTTAAATAGGGCTTTCTTTTTCAATGAGATTTAATTTTTTCTGGAAGTAAACGTACAAAATTAGTCGCATTAGTTTAGGAAACCTTTGTAACTTTGAATTTTTCAGTTTAAATCATAATCCTAAATGAAATACCTATTCCTATTTATTTCTACATTCGCCTTTGCGCAACAAACTCAATTTGTTGATTTTAAATCGGTTTTGGGTAAAATTGCCATCAATCCAACAGAAAAAATGGTTTCGGGTGATGTAATTTATGATTTTGAAGTTTTAAAACCCATTGATACCATCAAAATAGATGCACAAAACATGACTTTTTCGAATATAAAAGTCAACGGTAACAGCATCTCTTTTTTGAATACCACAAAACAATTGCAATTGATTTTTCCGTTTAAAAAAGGAAATAATAAACTGACTTTTGAATATTCGGCAAAGCCAAAACAAACGATGTATTTTGTAGGTTCCGAAGAAAATAATAATCTGGAAATTTGGACACAAGGACAAGGAAAATACACCAGTCATTGGTTTCCCAGTTTTGATGATGTAAATGAAAAGGTTGTTTTTAATTTGAATATTGTTTTTAATAAAGACTATCAGGTGATTTCAAACGGTCTTTTGCAATTTAAATCCGAATTATATGGGCTTTGCGTTTGGAATTACCGCATGCAAAAACCCATGAGTTCTTATTTATTGATGTTAGCCATCGGAAAATATGATAAAATTTCTCAGAAATCAAAATCCGGAATTCCTTTAGAATTGTATATAGAACCTAAAGAGGTATCGAAATTTGAACACACATATCGCAATTCTAAGCAAATATTTGATTTTCTGGAGACGGCAATAGGCGTAAAATATCCTTGGGAAATCTACAAGCAAGTACCCGTTCGGGATTTTTTATATGCTGGAATGGAAAACACCTCGGCTACACTGTTTACCACTCGTTATGTGGTTGATAGTGTAGGTTTTGAAGATCGAAGTTATACAAATGTAAACGCACATGAATTGGCACACCAATGGTTTGGTAATTTGGTAACTGCCGAAAGCGGAAAACACCATTGGTTACAAGAAGGTTTTGCTACCTATTATGCCTTACTTGCCGAAAAGGAAATTTACGGAGAGGATTACTTTTATGCTAAATTATACGAATCGGCTCAACAATTAAAATTTGCTTCCAGAACTGATACCATTCCTGTTTTGAATGCCAAAGCCAGCTCTTTGACTTTTTATCAAAAAGGAGCTTGGGCCTTATTTGTATTACAAGAAAATATAGGGCAAAAAGCATTTAAAAAAGCCGTTAAAATGTATTTAAAAAAGCATTCATTTCAAAACGTAAATACACAGGATTTCTTAGCTGAAATACGAAAAGTATCTCATTATGATTTAGATGCTTTTAGTAAAGTATGGCTTGAGAATTCAAGTTTTAACACATTAGAAGCGAATAATTTATTAAATAAAAACAAAGCTATAAGAGTTCAATTTGAAGTTGATAAATGGAAAAATAAACCTTTGATAGAAAAGAAAGCTTTTTTAAAAAAAATACTTCAGTCTGATGTCTATTATACCGTGAAAGAAGCTGTTATTCTGCAATTAAAAAACGAAACATTTGAAGCTAAAAAAGAGTTATTAGAATTAGCTTTAGCAACAAATAATTGGCAAATCCGACAAGCTGTGGCAAGTTCATTAAATCAAATTCCGGCTGATTTCAGGGAACAATACGAGACATTACTTAACGACAAATCGTATCAAACACAAGAAATTGCTTTGTATAATTTATGGAATAATTTTCCCGAAAATAGTTTTGACTATTTAGACTTGTCGAAAGATTGGATTGGTTTCAATGATTATAATCTAAGGACATTGTGGCTTTCATTAGCGCTTTCAACACCCAATTATGCAACTAATAAAGAATCCTTAATAGCAGAATTAATTCATTATTCGTCTATAAATTATGAAGCTACAACGCGACAAAATGCTTTAGAAAAACTGATTGCTTTTAATTTAGTCAACGATATGGTTTTGAAAAATTTGGTCAATGCGACAACACATCACATGTGGCAATTTTCTAAATTTGGAAGAGACAATATTCGGATTTTATTGAAAAAACCAATACTGAGAATTTCTTTCGAACGACTTTTACCGGACTTGAATGAAAAAGAGCAATTTCAACTGAACCGATTGTTGAAGGAATAATTATAGCATTAAATCTGGTTTTACCACATTTGACTCACTTCATTCTTGATATATGCCAATGCCGCATTACTAGGGGATTGTTTGTCTAATAAATCATTCAAAAGAACGTTACGCAAAGCATCTGCATCCTTGATTTCTTCTGTTACAATTGTTTTTCGAATCATTTGGATTGTAGCAT
Organism: Flavobacterium lacustre; assembly: GCF_027474525.2. NCBI lineage: Bacteria > Pseudomonadati > Bacteroidota > Flavobacteriia > Flavobacteriales > Flavobacteriaceae > Flavobacterium > Flavobacterium lacustre. Next base: position 2,645,624 of record NZ_CP114882.2, on the reverse strand, counting down.
TTTTGGCCGTCGTAATAATAGACCAGCATTCATCCGACATGTAAATTTGTTGAGTTAAATTGTGCTCAAATTCTTGTTCGATGTGCTCAATAATTAAATTCCCATAATCCATTTTATCAATAGAAATTGGACTGATTCGAACTAGCAATTTAGTCAAGCTAATGCGCTCTAAAAATAAAGTCATACGTTCATAAGCTTGTAAACGCAAAGGCAAGGCGTCTTTTTGAGCGTCTTTTTGCAACAACCATCGTCTGGTATTTTGTTGTTCTTTAAAATACAAATTGAATAAATAATAAGCAACACTTCCGGTTATTAAAGAAGGTAAAGTATAAGCTAAAATTTCTATGATTTTGGTCGATTCCATTTTTTTAAATTTAAAGAACAAAAATATACTTTTTGACTGGAATTCAACGGCATTTTAATTGTATTATTTGTTTGGGAACTCTAATTTTACCAAACTATTTTTAAGTACTTAAATAATCATTTTTTGGAAAACTACATTCTTATTTTACTGTGCATAGCGGCTTTTGCGGCAGGATTTATTGATGCAATTGTTGGCGGAGGCGGATTGATTCAAACTCCTGTTGGCTTGATTTTATTACCAAATTTACCTGTTTCAACCGTTATTGGCACATTGAAAATTCCAGCTTTCAGTGGTACTTCATTTGCCGCTTTTCAATACTTGAAAAAAGTAGAAATGAATTGGAAACTGCTGGGTGTAATGATGGCATTGGCTTTTCCGTCGGCATTTTTAGGATCAACGGTCTTAACTTATGTCAGTAATGATTTCATGAAACCACTGTTGCTTGTTGTACTCTCTTTTTTAGTGATTTATACCTATGCGAAGAAAAATTTTGGGCAACATGTTGAAAAAACAATTTCAGCAAGAACTCAAATTCTAAATGCAGTAGGAATTAGTTTTATTGTTGGTTTTTACGATGGTTTTATAGGACCGGGAACAGGAAGTTTTTTGGTTGTGGCTTTCATTGCATTGATGGGATTTGACTTTTTGCATGCTTCCGCAAATGCCAAAATGGTTAATTTATCTACTAATTTTGGTTCAATTTGCTTGTTCGTTTTAAAAGGAAAAATCATTTGGGCCATTGCAATTCCTATGGCGTTCAGTAATGCTTTTGGAGGTTGGCTTGGCGCCAAATTAGCTATTAATAAAGGAAATAGTTTTATTCGAATTTTCTTTTTGATTGTGGTTATTGGTACGCTGATTCGTTTTGCTTACGACGTATTTTTTAAATAAAAACGATATTAATCTTAATCAGAAATAGAACCTGATTTTCATTCTCATTTAAACACAATTTCTAATTCTTAAATTCTTATTTTTGCATTCAATAGAAAATTTTCATGCAAAAATATATAGACCAACTTAACGAAGCACAACGCGAACCCGTTTTACAAAAAGACGGCCCCATGATTATTATTGCGGGTGCGGGTTCTGGTAAAACAAGGGTTTTGACCATACGAATTGCGTATTTGATGAGTCAAGGTGTAGATTCGTTTAGTATTTTGTCGCTGACTTTTACCAATAAAGCAGCGCGAGAAATGAAAAAAAGAATCTCTGATATTGTGGGTTCCGGAGAAGCCAAAAACCTTTGGATGGGAACATTCCACTCTGTTTTTGCCCGAATATTACGTTCCGAAGCCGATCATTTGGGTTATCCTTCGAATTTTACGATTTATGATTCACAGGATTCCTTGCGTTGTATTTCAGGGATTATAAAAGAAATGCAATTGGATCGTGATGTTTATAAACCGAAACAAGTTTTAAGCCGAATTTCAAGTTATAAAAACAGTTTGGTAACGGTAAAAGCCTATTTCAATAATCCGGAATTACAAGAAGCCGATGCAATGTCCAAAAAACCACGATTGGGTGAGATTTATCAAAATTACGTAGATCGATGTTTCAAAGCCGGCGCAATGGATTTTGATGATTTACTTTTAAAAACCAACGAATTACTAACTCGTTTTCCGGAAGTTTTAGCAAAATATCAGAATCGTTTCCGCTATATTTTGGTTGATGAGTACCAAGATACCAATCATTCCCAATATTTGATTGTTCGTGCTTTATCAGATAAATTTCAAAATATCTGTGTGGTAGGAGATGATGCGCAAAGTATTTATGCGTTTCGTGGTGCCAACATCAACAACATCCTGAATTTCCAGAAAGATTATGAAGGAGTGAAAACCTTTAGATTAGAGCAAAATTATCGTTCTACAAAAAACATTGTGGAAGCCGCCAATACGATTATTGATAAGAACAAAACCAAACTCGATAAAATTGTTTGGACTGCCAATGATTTTGGTCCAAAAATAAAAGTGCATCGCAGCCTTACCGATGCCGAAGAAGGTCGTTTTGTTGCCAGCACTATTTTTGAACAAAAAATGCAAAACCAATTGCATAATGGTGCTTTTGCTATTTTGTATCGTACCAATGCCCAATCACGCGCCATGGAAGATGCGTTGAGAAAACGAGATATTCCGTATCGGATTTATGGTGGTTTATCTTTTTACCAAAGAAAAGAAATCAAAGACGTTTTGTGTTATTTACGTTTGGTTATCAATCCAAAAGATGAAGAAGCTTTGGTACGTGTAATCAATTATCCGGCTCGTGGAATCGGAGACACAACCGTTGAAAAACTGACTATTGCTGCCAATCATTACAAGCGTTCCATATGGGAAGTGATGCAAAATATTGACAAAATAGACTTGAAATTAAATTCAGGAACCAAGCAAAAATTGCTCGATTTTGTAACGATGATTCAGAGTTTTCAAGTAATTAATGAAAATCAGGATGCCTTTTATATTACCGATCATGTAGCTAAAAAAACAGGTTTAGTACAAGAATTAAAAAAGGATGCTACTCCGGAAGGAATGGCTAAAATCCAGAATATTGAAGAATTGTTAAACGGTATCAAAGATTTTACCGAAGGACAAAAAGAAATTGACGGTGCTCGTGGCGCTTTGTCTGAGTTTATGGAAGATGTGGCTTTGGCTACGGATTTAGACAAAGATACCAGCGACGAAGATCGGGTGGCATTAATGACCATACATTTAGCCAAAGGACTTGAATTTCCTCATGTTTTTGTAGTTGGTATGGAAGAAGATTTGTTTCCAAGTGCGATGAGTATGAGTACTCGAAGTGAACTCGAAGAAGAACGCCGTTTGTTTTATGTCGCTTTGACCCGTGCGGAACATCAAGCGTATTTAACTTATGCACAATCCCGATATCGTTGGGGAAAATTAACGGACAGCGAAGCTTCTCGTTTTATTGAAGAAATTGACGGTCAATATTTGGAATATCTGACTCCCGAAGAATCAAATTATCGTTATAAACCTATGATTGACAGCGATATTTTTGGTGATGTAGATAAATCTAAATTGCGTTTAGCAAAACCAATAGGTGGAACACCACCAAAACACATTACCGATAATGAACCCAAATCGGATATAAACATTCGAAAACTGAAGCCTGTTTCAGGTTCCGGAGCATCTTCCAGCGGAGCAAATTTATTTGACAATAAATTAGTTACAGGAAATATCGTAATGCACGAACGCTTTGGAAAAGGAGAAATCATTAATCTGGAAGGAGTAGGAGCTGATAAAAAAGCCGAAATTCGTTTTGAAGTTGGCGGAATCAAGAAATTACTTTTACGCTTTGCAAAACTGGATGTAATTGGCTAAGAATTTGTTTCAGATTTAAGGTTCTAATCGGTCTGATAACAGCGCTTTAAATCTTAAATATTTTAAACTTTAAACTAAAAAAATGGCACAATTTATAAAAATATACGAAGACAAACCCAATGAAGCTGCTATTGCAAAAGTAGTAAAGGTTTTAAAAGATGGAGGATTAGTTATTTATCCAACCGATACGGTTTATGGTTTGGGGTGTGATATTACCAATACCAAAGCATTGGAACGCATTGCCAAAATTAAAGGCGTCAAATTAGACAAGGCTAATTTTTCGTTTATTTGTCACGATTTAAGCAATTTATCGGATTATGTGAAACAAATTGATACGGCTACTTTTAAGATTCTAAAAAGAGCTTTGCCGGGTCCTTACACTTTCATTTTACCGGGAAATAATAATTTACCGAAAGAATTTAAAAAGAAAACAACGGTAGGAATTCGGGTTCCTGATAATTCGATTGCATTAGAAATTGTACGTCAATTGGGAAATCCTATTGTTTCAACTTCTATTCGAGATGAAGATGATGTGATTGAATACACCACAGATCCTGAACTCATTTTTGAGAAATGGCAAAATCAAGTTGACATGGTTATTGATGGTGGTTATGGTGACAATATGGGTTCAACTATTATTGATTTATCCGGAGATGAACCAATTGTTATAAGAGAGGGAAAAGGAACTTTAGAAATCTTGTAAATTAAAAATAATTCTTGATTTTCGTTATATTAACATTAATTTTATTAATTTAGCAGGAATATCATAAAGAATAGTATTTTTTTTTAACACTATATACCAAATGTAATTCTTGATTTTATATTTAATTGGTTATTAATAAAAGAATTGGGAATACATGAAAGCAGGTCTTTGGATCTGCTTTTTTTGTACAACGATAAAACTAAAATTCACAAAAAAAGCGTCTCGAATACCGAGACGCTTTTTAGTATAAATAACAATTTGAAATTTAAAACCTATTGTTTTTGTTTTTTCATTTCTTTTTCAATCATATCATAAAACTGATCGATTTTTGGTAAAACTACAATACGAGTTCTTCTGTTTCTAGCTTTGTTTTCAGCAGAATCATTCGCTACCAAAGGAATGTAAGAGCTTCTTCCCGCAGCAATCAACTGTGCTGGATTTACACCTAAATCTCCTGTCAATACACGAATAATTGAAGTCGAACGTTTTACACTCAAATCCCAGTTGTCAAGAAGAATTCCTGTTCCTCTGTAAGGTACGCTATCCGTATGTCCTTCAACCATACATTCAAAATCAGGTTTGTCGTTTACTACTTTAGCCACTTTAGCCAAAACACTTTTTGCTCTGTCTGTTACTTCATAACTACCGCTTTTAAACAATAATTTGTCAGCAATAGAGATAAAAACAACTCCTTTTTCAACATTGATTTCTATATCCGGATCTGAAATTCCAACAGAACTTTTTAAGCTTGTAACCAAAGCCAATGTAACACTGTCTTTTTTAGTTAACGCATCTTGCATTCTGCTGATTTTTAAATCTTTCTCTTTTATAGATTCTAATGCTTTCTCAATATTTTCAGCCCCTTTAGTAGACAAAATAGTCATGTCTTTTGAAACACTTATTAAACCTTGATTTTGTTCTTTTAAGGTGGCAGCAGTAGCGGAAAGTGCTGCTTTTTCTTCCAAACAAGAGTTTAGTTTAACCGTACAAGTGTTTAACAAATCTTGGGTTTCTTTGTTTCTGGCTTCCAGATCTGTATATTTCTTTTTAGAAACACATGAAGTTAGTAGCGCTAGAACTGATAAAGCAATTACTATTTTTCTCATAAAAATTAATTTTAATTAAACGTGAACTACAAATTTAGGTTTTTAATATTTAAATGAATGTCAAAATATTCTTAAAAGTCTTGACTTTCTTAACAAAGTAAAGATAAACGATGCTTTTAGTGTTATAGTATTTTTCCTGTTGAAATTTTCCTCTTTTCTTGAAATGTATATTAAAATCTCTGTAAAATGAAAAATGAGCTTTTAGAATAGCAAAGAAATGTTTTATATTTCCTTGAAATATAAATTTAATTCCTGCAACACCATCTAAAACCATTCGAATAAAAAGAGTAGGATATAAAACGGTTTTCGGCAAGTTTTTGGTCAACATAAATAAAGAATTTCTAAAATTCAATTCCGTCTTCCTTGGGTTTCCTTGTTGCAAAGTAGCGCCGCCAACATGATAAACTACCGATTTAGGATTGTATTTAATAGTATGTCCTTGATTGAACGCCCGCCAACACAAATCAATTTCTTCCTGATGCGCAAAGAAGTCTGCATCAAAACCATTTAATTCTTTATAAACAGCACTTCTGATAAAAAAACAAGCACCCGAAGCCCAGAATATTTCACAATCATCATCGTATTGCCCTAAATCTTTTTCCAAAGTATCAAAAATACGTCCACGACAATACGGATACCCATATTTATCAATAAATCCGCCAGCTGCTCCGGCATATTCAAAATATTCTTTGTTTTTAAAATCTAATATTTTTGGCTGAATAATAGCCGTTTTTGGTTCTGCTTCGAAAGTTTTAATAATGGGTTGCAACCAATTTTCGGTCACTTCAATATCCGAATTAACCAATGCATAAATTTCGGAATCAATGTGCTTTAAAGCTTCATTATATCCTCCGGCAAAGCCAAAATTAGACTCATTTTTAACAATTTTTACCGTTGGGAAATGAGCATTAATATACGAAACAGAAGCATCCGTAGAAGCATTATCCGCCACATAAATTGTTGCCTCGGGTGAATATTGGATAATCGAAGGTAAAAACTGTTCTAACAATTTTACTCCATTCCAATTGAGAATTACGACAGCTATTTTCATTTAATATTGTATATTTCAGACACTTTTTCAGTTGTTTTTTTTAAGAATCCTAAATGGACTGACTATTATAATTAGGTAGATTTTCCAGAAAAGTATACTTTTCGTTTTCAAAATCCATTTGGCAAAAATAATGATTCAAACCATTGGTTACCATCAAAAATTCTGAGTTCATAGTCATATTGTAGCGGGCAATTTGATCAAAAGTGGCTTGGGAAATTTTAATTTCGGGAGCTTTACATTCAATTAATATGAAAATAGAGCCGTCAGAATTAAAAACAACCACATCGTATCTTTTTCGTAATCCGTTGACTTTTAAAACTTTTTCGACATTTATCAGCGATTTAGGATACTTTTTTTCCTCTAATAAAAATTGAACCACATGCTGACGAACCCATTCTTCGGGAGTAAGAATGATAAATTTTTTCCTGATTTCATCAAAAATAGACACTTTATTTTCGCTATTTTTGAAACGAAATATATAGAATGGAAAATTCAGTTTTTGCATAAAGCAAAAATAGTTATTTAGTTTAAAGTTGCATACGATGCGGCAAACTTTAAACTTTAAACCCCAAAAAAAATGGATGAAGTAGTAAAAATTGTAAATGATATAAAAAGTGGTAATATCAAACCCATATATTTTTTGATGGGCGAGGAGCCTTATTATATTGACAAACTCTCAGATTACATAGAACAACATGTTTTATCGGAAGAAGAAAAAGGCTTCAATCAAACCGTTCTTTATGGCAGAGATGTAACAATTGAAGATATCGTTTCTACCGCTAAAAGGTATCCTATGATGGCAGACCGTCAGGTAGTCATTGTTAAGGAAGCGCAAGATTTAATCAGAACCATTGATAAACTCGACAGTTATGCCGAAAATCCTATGCCATCAACTGTTTTAGTGCTTTGCTACAAATATAAAACGTTAGATAAACGAAAAAAACTATCTAAACTTCTTGCCAAAAACGGGATTGTTTACGAAAGTAAAAAACTGTATGACAACCAAGTTGGCGACTGGATTAAGCGGGTATTATCCGGAAAAAAATATGGAATTGAGCCTAAAGCTACAGCCATGTTGGTTGAATTTTTAGGAACCGATTTGAGTAAAATAAACAACGAACTCGAAAAATTACAAATCATTTTACCCAAAGGAAGTACCATAACTCCGCATCATATTGAAGAGAATATTGGTTTTAGCAAAGATTATAATATTTTTGAATTGCGAAAAGCTATTGGTGAACGCGACCAATTAAAAGCCTATTCTATTGCTGATAATTTTGCTAAAAATCCAAAAGACAATCCACTGGTAGTGACAACAGGATTAGTTTTTGGTTTTTTTGTGCAGCTCTTAAAATACCACGGATTAAAAGATAAAAATCCCAATAATGTTGCTGCGGTACTTGGTATCAGACCTTTTTTTCTAAAAGATTATGATGTTGCATTACGCAATTACCCAATGCGAAAAGTGAGTCAGATTGTTGGTGCATTGCGTGACATAGATGTAAAAAGTAAGGGAGTTGGTGCTAATGCGCTGTCACAATCGGATTTATTACGAGAAATGCTTTATAAAATATTTAATTAGCAGGTAAAATTCACGATATTTGCACCTCTAAAATATAAATACCACAATTTATGGGAATGAATAAAAATACCATCTTAGGCTGGGCTACTTTGATAATGATTGTAATGGGATTGTTGCTTATAGGATTAGGCGCTTTTAGATATGATGATGTAGCAGGTTGGGGATTTGCAGCTGTTGGCGTAGGATTCTTAGCTAATGCATGGGTTTTTAGCTCTTTGAAAGGAAGAGTATAAATTAGAATTAATATTGAATTTTTAAATTTAAATAACAAAATGGCAGACGATAAAAAAGTAATCTTCTCAATGTCAAAATTGAGTAAAACGTATCAAGGAGCAGATAAACCGGTACTTAAAAACATCTATTTGAGTTTCTTTTATGGAGCTAAAATTGGTATTTTGGGTTTAAATGGTTCCGGAAAATCTTCCTTATTAAAAATTATTGCAGGCGTTGACAAAAATTACCAAGGTGATGTGGTGTTTGCACCAGGTTACACGGTAGGTTATTTAGAACAAGAACCTATTTTAGACGATAACAAAACGGTTATTGAAATTGTAAGAGAAGGAGTTGCCGAAACAATGGCAGTTTTAGACGAATTCAATAAAATCAATGATAGTTTTGGTTTACCGGAAGTCTATGAAAATGCCGATAAAATGGAGCAATTGATGGATCGTCAAGCGCTTTTACAAGACAAAATTGATGCATTGGGAGCTTGGGAAATTGATACCAAACTAGAAATTGCAATGGATGCTTTACGTACTCCGGAAGGCGATACACCAATCAAGAATTTATCTGGAGGAGAGCGTCGTCGTGTAGCTTTATGTCGTTTGTTGTTGCAACAACCTGACGTATTACTCCTGGATGAGCCTACGAATCACTTGGATGCGGAGAGTGTACTTTGGTTAGAACAACATTTAGCACAATACGCAGGAACTGTAATTGCAGTAACGCACGATAGATATTTCTTAGATAATGTAGCCGGTTGGATTCTTGAACTAGACAGAGGTGAAGGAATTCCTTGGAAAGGGAATTATTCTTCTTGGTTAGACCAAAAATCAAGCCGTATGGCATTAGAAGAAAAAGTAGCTTCAAAACGCAGAAAGAATTTAGAACGTGAGTTGGACTGGGTTCGTCAAGGTGCCAAAGGGCGTCAAACGAAACAAAAAGCGCGTTTACAGAACTACGATAAATTATTGAATGAAGACCAAAAACAATTGGATGAAAATCTGGAAATTTATATTCCAAATGGTCCACGTTTAGGAACGAATGTAATTGAAGCCAAAAATGTTTCTAAAGCTTTTGGAGATAAATTGTTATATGATAATTTAAATTTCACTTTACCACAAGCAGGAATTGTTGGTATTATTGGACCAAATGGTGCTGGTAAATCAACTATTTTCAAAATGATAATGGGAGAAGAGAAGCCAGATTCAGGAGAATTCTTAATTGGAGATACCGTAAAAATTGCTTATGTAGATCAGGCACACTCCAACATTGATCCTAATAAATCAATTTGGGAAAACTTTGCTGACGGTCAGGAATTAATCATGATGGGCGGGAAGCAAGTAAATTCAAGAGCTTATTTATCCCGATTTAATTTTGGTGGTGGGGAACAAAACAAGAAAGTTTCCATGCTTTCGGGTGGAGAACGCAACCGTTTACACCTTGCAATGACTTTGAAAGAAGAAGGAAACGTATTGTTACTAGATGAGCCAACGAATGATTTGGACATTAATACGCTTCGTGCTTTAGAGGAAGGTTTAGAGAATTTTGCAGGTTGTGCTGTAGTTATTTCTCACGACAGATGGTTCTTAGATAGAATTTGTACACACATTTTAGCATTCGAAGGAAACTCTGAAGTATACTATTTTGAAGGTGGCTTCTCTGATTATGAGGAAAATAAGAAAAAACGTTTAGGTGGTGATTTAACACCAAAACGTTTGAAATACAGAAAACTGATTAGAAGTTAACAAACTCAAAAGTTGGTTGTTATTTAAAACAAAAAAGAGGATACCGATAAGGATATCCTCTTTTTTTTGCAATCTTATTTCTTCTTTTTATCGGAATTCATCATCATAAAGACGGCTGCAATTAAACCAATTATTACTAAACCAAAAACAACTATCATTATAAATGAACCGTTCCCCCAAGAATATAGTGATAAATTTCCCATAATTAAGATTTTTAAGATTAGTCAAATTTAGGGTGATTGTTGAACCTAACACATGATAAATGTCATAATTGCCAATTTTTTCATAAAAATTTTAATTTTAATGCATTTGTAGGCATTATGCATGTCTCTTTTTTTCCATACCATTTGTAGCGGTTTCGGGCAATGTAATCATAAAGGCTATTCCTTAATCTTTCGGGAAGTATTTTTAGGATTCGTGTCCAATAAAAAATACCGTTTAAATCTTTAGCAATTTCAAGAGCTGCAGCGGATTTATAATAATAAGCAACTCCGGGTTGATACAGCACAATACTATCAATTACTTTAGTATCAATTCCGATGTGTTTGATAATTTCATGTCCTAAATCAGACTGTAAAGTAACAAATCGAAAAACATCTTTTTTATCGTATTTAATAATAAATTGAACTGCAGTATTACACAAATTGCAAACGCCATCAAAGAGAATTATTTTTTTATTGGGAGGAAGGTTTTGCATAATTAAACTTATTTTTTTACAGCTTCTACCAATTCTAAAACATCCAAGCTTACTTTAGAAGTAAAGACACCATAATTAACGGTTGCTTTGTTTTTTTCAATAGAATCAATGCTTCCTACTGCTTTTCCGTCAAACATTCTCACACGATCACCCACTTTCAAAATAGGTTTTGGTTTCTCGACTACTACTTTTAATTTCTTTTCTTTTTTGGCAGCTCTAATTTCTTCCACTTGAACGGTAACTTCCTCAATAATTTCTTTTTTCTTTTCTACCAAAGCTTTAGTTTCCTTGGCAGTTGCTTTTCTACGTTTAGAATTTTCAATTTCAATGATTTTCAGAAACTCTCCAATCAGGTCTTTTTTATTTTTATTATTGAAATATTTCTCGGCAATATCTTCTATTTTTTGTCCAATGTAAATCGTTTTCTGATTGCTGTCATACAATTCCTGATAGCTTTCCAGTTTTTGCTTAATTTTTACATTGATATTTTCCATTTTTTTACCTTCTTCCCGCGCTTTCGATTCTTCTTCTTTTAGCGTTTGAGACGTTTTTTCCATTTTAGAACGTTCTTTTTGAAGTGTGGCAATTGTTTTATCAAAACGAACTTTTCCAGTTTCAATTTTCTTTTTGGCCCTATTAATTAAACCAAAAGGGATTCCGTTTTTCTGCGCCACTTCAAATGTAAAAGAACTTCCAGCTTGACCCAAAGCCAATTTATACATGGGTTCTAATGATTTTTCATCAAAAAGCATATTGGCATTTTGAGCAAATGGCAATTCATTCGCTAAAATTTTCAGGTTTGAATAATGTGTGGTTATAATCCCGAATGCTTCCCGATGATAAAACTCTTCTAAGAATATTTCAGCCAAAGCTCCTCCTAAATCCGGATCAGAACCAGTACCAAATTCATCAATCAGGAACATGGTTTTTCTATTACATTTTTTCAAAAAGTAATTCATGTTCTTTAATCGGTAACTATATGTACTTAAATGATTTTCAATAGATTGATTATCTCCAATATCTGTAAGTATTCTATCAAACAAAAAAGTTTCGCTTCGTTCGTGAACCGGAATCAACATCCCGGATTGCAACATCAATTGCAGCAAACCAACCGTTTTTAATGAGATGGTTTTTCCTCCTGCATTAGGCCCAGAAATCACAATAATCCTATTTTCCTGATTCAGTTCAATAGTTTGCGGATGTGTAATTTCGTTTTTTTGCTTGTTATTCAAATATAAAATAGGATGATAGGCATCTCTAAAATAAAGGCGTCTTTCCTCTGTAATCGTTGGTAAAATCCCATTAATTCGGTTTGCATATTTTGCTTTTGCAGCAATCACATCAATATCACTTAAAAAATCCTGGTATTGAATTAATAAAGGTAAATAAGGCCGAATCGCATTCGATAATTGTTTTAAAATTCGGGTAATTTCTTCCTTCTCTTCATATTCTAAATTGCTGAGTTCTCTCGAATAATGCAATGTTGCTTCGGGTTCGATATAAGCGATACTTCCGGTTTTAGAACTGCCAAGAATAGAACCTTTCACTTTTCGGCGATACATAGCTAAAACCGCTAAAACTCTACGGTTTTGAACAAAACTTTCTTTAATATCGTCTAAATAACCCAACGCATTATATTGTGAAAGCGCCATACCAAAACTTTGATTTACTTTGCCTCGAACCACATTCATGTTCCGGCGAATGTTCAATAAATCAGGAGAAGCATTGTCTTTTATTTCTCCATATTTATCAACGACATCATCAATCATCAAAATAATATCTTTCGTCAATTCTACCTGTGACGCTCTTGAATTCAGATTTGGATAATAATCATCAAACTTTTTAAAGTAATTCAACAAGAAATTTACTGTTCCGGAAATGGTAGCGATTTTTCTAAAACTGCCTACTTCCAGGAAACTGTCTTCAATGGCCAAAAACTTAATTTCATGCGTAATGGCATCAAAACCATGATTAGGAATCGCATTATTGTTTTGAAAAGAAGACACGTATTCTGAGGTCTGCATCAACGCCTGCATCAAAGAATCTTTGTCTTTAAATGGCGTAATTTCTAGTGCTTTTTGTTTACCAATATCGGTATTACAAATTGTCGAAATGGTTTCGAGTACAGTTGTAAATTGTAAATCTTGTAATGTTTTTTCGGTGATGGATATCATTTTCTGTATTGAAAGTCTAAGGTCAAAGGTCCAAAGTTACAAAGTAATAAAGTCAAAAACCATTTTCTTCGTTCACTTTGCAAAAACTTTACGAACTTTGCCATAAAATATATTTATGCAAATTAATTTACGTGCAGAATGGCAATCTATTTTATCTGATGAAATTCAGCAATCGTATTTTCAGGATTTAATCAAAACTGTAGATCAAGAATACAAAAACCATACCTGTTATCCTCCGAAAGAGTTGATTTTTGCCGCTTTTAATAATTGTAGTTTTAAAGATTTAAAAGTCGTTATCATTGGTCAAGATCCATATCACGGAAAAGGAGAAGCAAATGGCTTGTGTTTTTCTGTAAATGACGGAGTAAAAATTCCTCCTTCGCTACGAAATATTTTTAGGGAAATGTGTGATGATTTGGACATTTTATTATTTCCTGCAACAGGAAATTTAGAATCTTGGGCGAAGCAGGGTGTTTTGCTTTTGAATGCTTCTTTGACCGTCCAAGAAGACAATCCAAACAGCCATAAACATTTAAAATGGAATGTTTTCACTGATGCCGTTATCCAAAAAATTTCAGATGAAAAACAAAACGTTGTTTTTTTACTTTGGGGCAATTTCGCTCATAAAAAAGGACTGAAAATTGACCGAAACAAGCATTTAATTTTAGAATCCGGGCATCCTTCTCCGATGAGTGCCAATCAGGGAAAATGGTTTGGAAACAAGCATTTTAGTAAAACAAATGAATATCTGAAAGAAAAAGGAATATGTCCTGTTGAATGGAATTCTGATCATTATCAATAACACATTGTCTACCAAAAACTTTTTTCCTTAAAAACAAAAAAGCCACCTGAAAATTACTTTCGGGTAGCTTCTTTATAAAATTATAGTACTCTATTTTTTAATCACTCTCAATGTCTTAGTATCCGGATCTTGTGTTACAATAATAGTGTAAACACCGGAAGGATAATTGCTACCCATTTCCTGATTCGCAATTTCGGATACATCGGTATTGCGTTGTTCTATCAATCTTCCTATTGCGTCAAATATGCTCACTTTGACTCTTTCGAGGCTTGATGTGGTGATTTCCAATTTGAAGCTATTAGCAAATGGATTTGGATACGTCATTACACTGAATTTAGTAATTATCGGAAACTCCTCGACCGTTAAATTAGTATTATTTCCCAGGCTTAGTTCATTTAAGGTTTTGGCTGTTAAGGTAGTATTTACATAATTAGCAGAGACATCGTTAGTACTGCTGTTATCAACTGACCAAACACCTCCTGTGTTATAAAGCAATTTCAAACTGATTTCGACTAGCCCATTGAGTTCTGTGTCTTGATAATTGATTCTCAGTACACCGCTAAACGCTTCAGTGGTAGGGATAAATTGATAACTCCTGTTTATGTAAGGAGTTATTGTAGCATTACTGACCGCGCTACTGAGAGAGAGACTTGAGCTAAGACTAAAATCAGTGGAGGGCGATAAATCCAAGCCCGCGACGCTTAACACGGTGCCTGACTTGATATTGAATCCCGTACCTTTTTCCACGGAGAGTTCTTGTGCCTGAATTGTATTGTTCAAAGCACCAAAAAGGAAGAGTAGGAGGACTAGGTTTGTTTTTTTCATGAATTTAATTTTAAATCAGTACCTAATTAGGAATAGCCTTTTATGGCGTATTCCTAATTATTTTACTGATTAATCAATTTCTTCTTCGTTTAGTACTATTTTTTTTATTTACTGTTGAAAGGTTTTTACCGCTTTTGCTTATAATTCCTTTCAAAACAAATTTTCATAATTAAGAGAAACTATCGCTTAATCACTCGTAATGTTTTACTATCCGCATCTTGTGTTACAATGATATTATAAACTCCGGAGGGATAATTGTTACCCATTTCCTGATTCGCGATTTCGGATATATCGGTTTTGCGTTGCTCTACCAATCTTCCAATCATATCATACACACTTACGTTGACTTTACCAATACTTGATGTAGTAACACCCAACTTAAAGTTCGACGTAAACGGATTTGGATAAGCCATTACACTAAATCTTGTACCGCTTGGTATTTCTTCCACCTCTTTAGAATTAGAAGAACACGTTTTAAAAGTGACTTTCACTGTTGGTGTAAAGACGGTCGAACAATTAGGATAAGAAACAGCAACCCTGTAGTAGCGTGTTTCTGCAACTTTGGAATTATTGGCAACATATGTGCTAGAAGTCCCTCCTGTAATAGCCGTATAGGTGCCTGTACTTGTGGTGGCTGATTGCCACTGAAAAACGCTTCCCGAAGATCCTTTTAAAGATAAGGTTGGGGGAGTAGTTAAACAAACACTTGAAGTAGGAACTCCTGCAACAGTACCTGCAACAGCTTTTTGAACCGTAATTCCAAAGCCGGCAGTCGCTGACGAACACCCATTACTGGTTACCATTGCTCTGTAGAAAACCGAAGTCGTCAAAAGCGGAGTGGTATAAGTTGCCGCTGTCGCCCCACTGATATTCGAATAAGTTCCGGTTGCCGTAGTGGCTAATTGCCATTGAATGGTTCCTACATTACCAGTTAGCACTAATTTTGTGGCACTTCCTGAACAAACCGTATTGCTGGCTGCTATGGTTCCAGTAACCGCAGCCGGAGCAATACTAATCACAACAGGTTTAGTGGTTGCGGAACAGGCACCGCTGGTCATAACCACTCTAAACGAATATGATTTGGCTGCAGGAAGCGTTTTTGGAATTGAATAACTGGCAGTTGATACCGCAGGAGTTACATCCGTAAAGGCAATACCATCTGTGGAAATTTGCCATTTTATAGCCCCCACATATCCTTTTGTCAATGTCAATACTTTGGTATTGCCAGAGCATAATGTTCCTGCTCCTGATATTGTGGTAGCTAAAGCGGGCGTGCTAACGGTAACTTTTACTTCTGTTCTTTTAATGCTGGTGGCACAAGTAGTGGCACTCACATAATAGGTTGTAGAAGAACTCAGCGGTGGCGTGACATAAGTGCTACCAGTGTACAACAAACTACCGCCTGTCGACGCATTGTACCAATTGATGGTGCCCTGACTACTAGTATTTAAGGTTGCCGAAGTTCCTTTGCAAACCGCAACACCACTAACTGTTGGTGCATTAGGAACCATACAATAGCCCAAACTTAACTCGTTCAGGGTTTTAGTACTTAAGGAGGTCAATACAAAATTGTCAGTTGCATTATTAGTGCTGCTGTTGTCTATAGTCCAGGCGCTACCGTTGTTATAGAGCAATTTCAAACTGCTTTCAGTAAGCCCATTGAGTTCTGTGTCTTGATAATTGATTTTCAACGCACCGTTAAACGATGCAGTGGTGCAGCTAAATTGATAACTTCTCTTGATAGAGGGTATCGTTGTCGTATTACTTACGGTAGTGCCACCAGAAAGACTCGCTTTGAGACTAAAATCAGCGGAGGGTGTCAGGTCTAGGCCCGCGGCGCTAACCACGGTGCCTGACTTGATATTGAACCCTGAGCCTGAGGCTACCGAGAGCACTTGGGCCTGCAAATCCTTGGCCAAAAGACCAAAGAAGCAGAGTAGGAGAGATAGAATAGTATTTTTCATTTATTTATAGGTATTAAAAGCGCTTACTTCTTTTTAATAATAAGCGGAATTTACAGCGTTGTAAAACTAACTTCTGGACCATATGTGGTGCCAACGCTATTTGTGGCATAGGATCGTACGTAATACTTGGTACCAGAGGCAAGACCTGAAATAGCACTTGTAAAAGTTCCAATTCCACTACCATCGGTTGTTTTGCTATTGGCGGTTGTAGGCTTAGTAGTTACACTCCAGCAAACTCCACGAGCCGTAACGGTAGCTCCTCTGTCAGAACTAATATTCCCGCCACTGCTGGCAGTTGTAGCAGAAATGGTAGTAACCACATCTGTGACAGCAAGCGCAGGGGAATAGGCTATACTTTCTCCTGTGGAACGAATCGCCCACAAACCGAGAGCACCATTCTTGTTTATAAATTCAGAGGACGTTAAAGTTTTTTGACCATACTTATTAAGATTACTGCCCACGACTAAATAGATTGCCGGACAGGAAATGCCTACACTGTTTATCGCTTGCAATTGGATTTGATTTGTAGCTTCTGTAAAGCTACTTATCGTAATTGGACTGGTTGTTGCAGCAGGTGATAAGACGGTCCAACTTGCTCCATTATCGATAGAATATTGATAATTAGTTATTGCCGGTGCAAATGCAGAAATTGATTGCGTAAAAGCAACTGTGGCTGTAGTTCCACTAACCGGTGCTGAAGTAATAAATGGGGCATCTGCCACAGGAGAAAAACTGCTCGTCATAACCCTGTTGCCAGTACCAGTTATCGCCACTGCCACAAACACCCCATTGCCATAGATAACGGAAGCCCAGCTATTACCCGCTGCCGATGTTCTCGAAGTCCAAGTTATCCCATCCGGGCTCGTCATTACACGATTGCCAGTGCCCGTATTTGCTACCGCCACAAATAACCCATTGCCATAGGCAACGGACTTCCAGGAGTTATCTGCTGCCGAGGTTCTGGATGTCCAGGTAATTCCATCCGGGCTAGTCATCACTCGTTTGCCAGTACCAGTACTAGCCACTGCGACAAATAGACCATTGCCATAGCTAACTGACCTCAAGGAAATATTTACCGGTGGGACTCTTGTGGTCCAGGTTACCCCATCAGTACTCGTCATAATACCGTTACTACCAGCACTCGACACCGCGACAAATAGACCATTGCCGTAAGTAATGGAAGCCCAGTTGTTATCTGCCGATATTCTTGATGTCCAGGTGATTCCATCGGGACTCGTCATGACCTTGTTGCCTGTGCCACTTGCAACCGCCACAAATAGCCCATTTCCATAAGTAATGGAAGTCCAAGTATTATCCGTTGCCGATAATCTTGATGTCCAGATAATCCCATCCGGGCTCGTCATTACACGATTGCCAGTGCCCGTATTTGCTACCGCCACAAATAGCCCATTGCCATAAGTAACTGATTGCCAGATGTTATCTACTGCCGAGGTTCTGGATGTCCAGGTAATTCCATCCGGGCTTGTCATTACACGATTGCCCGTGCCAGTATATGCTACCGCCACAAATAGCCCATTACCGTAGGTTATGCTGTTCCAGCTGTTATCTGCTGCCGAGGTTCTCGAAATCCATGAAATTCCAGATTCAATTGAAGTGTTAGGAGTTAAGGTAACAACTGAAGATGCACTTCCTGAACCATTAGTGTTTACTGCACGCAGCTTTACCTGATAAGCCGTACAATTCACTAATCCACTGCTGATAATCAGCGGGCTTGTGGAAATGGCTGGAGATGGCGTTGTCCAGGTGTTCCCATTGTCGGTAGAATAGTCATAATTGGTGATGGTAGATCCACCATCGCTAACAGGCGCAGCAAATTGTATTAATCCTCCATTATTAATGTTAGTTAAAACTAAGCTGGTGGGGGCATTGGGTACTGTGCCTAAAGCAGGGGTAACCTCTATCGTATTGGATACACAAGAAGGACCAACTGAATTTATAGCCCTAATTTTGATAGCATAACTTGTTCCATTACTTAGGCTCGTAATGTCTATTGAACTTGAAGTAAAGGTAGGAGAGGCTGCTGTCCAAGTACTACCATTATCAATGGAATATTCATAATAGCTGAGTTGAATATTTGAGGGTATCGTTTGCGTAAAACTAACCCTTGCGGCATTGTTTCTTGGACTAATTGAGGTTATTACTGGAGCATCTGCAGCTATAGAATACGTACTTGTTACTATATAACCGAGTGCAGAATTATCTATCGCCACAAATAGCCCGTTTCCGTAAGTGATACTTATACACTTTAGAGAATTCCTTGAAGTCCAATTGATTCCGTCAGCACTTACCATTATAGTATTGTCACCTATAATTTGTGTCGCTACAAAAAGACCATTGCCATAGGTTACTCCAGTCCAGTAATTGTCTGTCGCCGAAGTTCTGGATGTCCAGGTAATTCCATCCAGACTCGTCATCACACGATTGCCCGTGCCAGTTGCTGACACCGCTACAAAAAGACCATTGCCATAGGTTACGCTTGACCATTCATTATCAGCTGCTGAGGTACTAGCTGTCCAGGTAATTCCATCTGCACTTACCATTACACGATTGCCTGTGCCGGTTTTAGCTACCGCCACAAAAAGACCATTGCCATAGGTAACGCTTTTCCAGTCATTATCAGCTGCTGAGGTACTAGCTGTCCAGGTAATTCCATCTGCACTTATCATCACACGATTGCCTGTACCAGTTGTAGCTACCGCCACAAAAAGACCATTGCCATAAGTTACGCCAGTCCAGTTGTTATCTGCCGCAGAGGTTCTGGATGTCCAGGTAATTCCATCCGGGCTTGTCATCACTCGGTTGCCCGTCCCCGTCTTTGCTACCGCCACAAAAAGTCCATTGCCATACGTTACACTCTGCCAGTCGTTATCTACTGCCGAGGTTCTGGATGTCCAGGTAATTCCATCAGGGCTCGTCATTACACGATTGCCCGAGCCACTATAACCCACTGCCACAAAAAGACCGTTGCCATAAGTGATGCCAATCCATGAATTAATCGCAGATGGCGTTCTTCGTATCCAATCGGTACCAAAGGTTGATGTTCTAGGAGTCAAACTTACTGCTATTGAAGCCGCGCCAATTCCCGCAGTATTTACCGCCCTTATTTTGACTTGATAAGTAGTACAATTTGTCAATCCACTGCTAATGATTAGCGGGCTCTCAGTGACTGCAGGAGAAGGCGTTGTCCAACTAGCTCCGTCATCAGTAGAATACTCGTAATTGGTAATAGCTGATCCACCTTCATTTGTAGGGGCGGTAAACTGAATCATCCCTCCAGTATTGATGGGAGTAACCACCAAGTTTGTTGGGGCATCGGGAGTAGCAACTGTATTTGATAGTGTAATTGTATTTCGTATCGCATTATCTATGCCTTTGAACGCTGTACCTGCGATGCAATCATATTGATTGGTATAGCATAAAATCAGAATCACAAAAGTTCTCAATAGTTTTTTCATAGTATAATTTTAGTAAGAGAAATCAAATTGAATTCTATCTCCAACTGAGATGGCATAAGAACCATTCTTGGTTGAATCATAGGTTACCGTTGTTCCGCTTACAGCATAAGCTCCATTGCTAATTCTAATCCCATTGATATACATTTTTACTTTACTGTTTGCTCCAGCCACATGACTTAAGGTAAAGCTGGTTTGTGCTGCAGCAGTTACAGTAGGTTCATCGCTTACTTCAAATGTGAAACCTGAAGAAACGGGTGTTACCCAGGTTGCACTTCCTGCACCATCAGTAGTTAGCACATCATTGGCTGTACCGCGATTAGCTGGTAAAGAATAGCTTGTGTTAGGTCCATCTCCACCTACTGTAACCACTCCAGTAAAGGATGGGGAAGCTAGAGGCGCTTTATCATTAGCTAATTTTGCTTCGATATCTTGTGCTCTTAAAACCTCATTGTTCAATGCAGTAGTTGTTGCATAACCAGAAAGATCTGTTGGAGTTACTACAGCTACTGTTGCCCAAGTTGCATTTCCAGCACCATCAGTAGTTAAAACCTGCCCGTTTGTTCCGTTTGTGTTAGGATAGGTAACTGTACCGGTTTTTATTTGTCCTGAAAAAGTAGTGTTCCCATTTTTCAACATCACAAGGGCGTCGCTTGGTGAACCATCTATTCCATTTCCTATTACAAACAAATGGTCTGTGGCGTTAAACGATGATGTTGACGCTGGGGTATAATCCGTATTAAAGGTTCCAATTACAGTTTCTGCAAAAGACCTGGCTGAATTATTCATTCCCATGGCAATGGAATTAATTCCACTTGCAATAGTCCCAAATCCCAAGGCAGTGGAATAATTTGCGCTGGCAGTATTGCCATACCCCAAGGCCGTGGCAGCAATTCCGCTGGCCGTTGTATTGTATCCCATAGCCACGGAAACTATTCCTATATTGGCATCATCCCATTTACTGTCATCAATAGAGCCAACTCTGAAAGCCGCTTTTTTAGGATACCACATCATCCTGGTACCAGCGCCCAATGACGAAATATTACCTACATCAAAATTTCCCGTAGCCAAAAAGCCGTCATTGCTGGAAAAAGTTTTTAATCCGTCTACGGTTTGGTTAGTGGTTAAATCCACACTCGGAGTTCCTGTAGCAGCTGTTGCCCAAGTTGCATTTCCTGCACCATCAGTAGTTAAAACCTGATTAGCAGTACCATTTGTATTAGGATATGTAACGGTACCCGCAGTAATTGTACCATTGGTTTTTACATTGGTTACATTAACATTACCCAATTGAATCGTATTGCTGGCATTGACTGTTGCTTGAAATCCTAGTGCGGTAGCATTTGTTAAATTATTTTGACTGACATTAGAAGCACCACCAATTGTTGTATTATTTGAACCTGTACTATTACCCGACATAGCACTTGCGCCAAGGGCGGTATTAAATTGTCCTGAAGTATTACCAGTCATTACCGATTGGCCTATGGCAGTATTGAAATTTCCGGTTGTGTTAAATATCAATGAATTATAGCCTTGGGCGGTATTAAATTGTCCCAAAGTATTTGCGGCTAATGAACCGTTTCCAAATGCTGTATTTAGAACCCCTGTATTTACTTTTAAGGCATCAACACCAACAGCTGTGCTGCCATAACTGGAGCTATTCCCTTTACCAATGGTAACCCCATTGATTACTGCATCTGTACTAAATGTTTTAGCACCTGCAAAAGTCTGTGCAGTGGTGGTCACAACACCGCCGTTTGTTGCATTAGCAGGAGCAAGATTCAAAACGTTTGCTGTGATAGAAGCCCCGTTTGCATTAGATGTGTCGCTGATAGCGCCCACTGTTGTGGGTGTACCATTATCGCCACTTAACCCTTTTTCTCCTTGTAATCCAACAATTCCCTGATCTCCCTGAGGACCTTTGTCGCCTTCAGCACCTTTCAATCCTGTATCTCCAGTTACTCCGTTTGCACCATCTACACCATCAGCACCCTTATTTCCAGTTGCGCCTTTGTCACCAGTTAAACCTTTGTCTCCTTCAAGACCTTTATCACCTGTTGCACCTTGCAGTCCCAAAATTCCTTGGTCTCCTTGAGGACCTTTGTCTCCAGTTAGACCTTTATCACCATCAGCACCTTGCAATCCGGTTTCTCCAATTGCACCTTGCAGTCCAACGATTCCTTGTTCTCCTTGAGGACCTTGGTTTCCAGTTAGACCTTTGTCTCCTTCAAGACCTTTATCACCTGTTGCACCTTGCAGTCCCACAATTCCTTGGTCTCCTTGAGGACCTTTGTCTCCAGTTAGACCTTTATCACCATCAGCACCTTGCAATCCGATTTCACCTATTGCACCTTGTAATCCAACAATTCCTTGTTCTCCTTGAGGACCTTGGTTTCCGGTTAGACCTTTATCGCCATCAACACCTTTCAATCCGATTTCACCTTGTAGTCCAACAATTCCTTGATCTCCTTGAGGACCTTGGTTTCCAGTTAGGCCTTTATCGCCTTCAGCACCTTTCAATCCAGTTTCACCTTGTAGTCCAACAATTCCTTGATCTCCTTGAGGACCTTGATGTCCAATTAGACCTTTATCGCCTTCGGCACCTTTCAATCCAGTTTCACCTATTGCACCTTGTAGTCCTACAATTCCTTGCTCTCCTTGAGGCCCTTGGTTTCCAGTTAGACCTTTATCGCCTTCGGGACCTTTTAATCCAATTTCGCCTGTTGCACCTTGTAGTCCAACAATTCCTTGATCTCCTTGAGGACCTTGGTCTCCAGTTACACCTTTGTCGCCTTCAGCACCTTTCAATCCTGTTTCACCTGTTGCTCCTTGTAGTCCAACAATTCCTTGATCACCTTGAGGACCTTGGTCTCCAGCTACACCTTTGTCTCCAGCTACACCTTTCAATCCGATTTCACCTTGTAGTCCAACAATTCCTTGATCTCCTTGAGGACCTTGGTCTCCAGTTAGACCTTTATCTCCTTCGGCACCTTTCAATCCGATTTCGCCTGTTGCACCTTGTAGTCCCACAATTCCTTGTTCTCCTTGAGGACCTTGATCTCCCGTTAATCCTTTATCGCCTTCAGCACCTTTCAATCCAGTTTCCCCTTGTAGTCCAACAATTCCTTGGTCTCCTTGAGGACCTTGGTTTCCAGTTAGACCTTTATCGCCTTCGGGACCTTTTAATCCAGTTTCACCTGTCGCACCTTGTAGTCCCACAATTCCTTGTTCTCCTTGAGGACCTTGATCTCCAGTTAGACCTTTATCGCCTTCGGCACCTTTCAATCCAGTTTCACCTTGTAGTCCCACAATTCCTTGCTCTCCTTGAGGACCTTGATCTCCAGTTAGACCTTTATCGCCTTCGGCACCTTTCAATCCGATTTCACCTTGTAGTCCCACAATTCCTTGCTCTCCTTGAGGCCCTTGATCTCCAGTTAGACCTTTATCACCTTCAGCACCTTTCAATCCAGTTTCACCTTGTATTCCGACAATTCCTTGTTCTCCTTGAGGTCCTTGATCTCCAGTTAAACCTTTATCTCCTTCGGCACCTTTCAATCCAGTTTCACCTATTGCACCTTGTAGTCCTACAATTCCTTGTTCTCCTTGAGGACCTTGATCTCCAGTTAGACCTTTAGCACCTTTCAATCCAGTTTCACCTATTGCACCTTGCAGTCCAACAATTCCTTGTTCTCCTTGAGGTCCTTGGTCTCCCGTTACTCCTTTGTCTCCTTCAGCACCTTTCAGTCCGGTTTCACCTGTTTCACCTTGCAATCCAACAATTCCTTGATTACCTTGAGGACCTTGGTTTCCAGTTAGACCTTTATCGCCTTCGGGACCTTTTAATCCAGTTTCACCTGTTGCACCTTGTAGTCCAACAATTCCTTGTTCTCCTTGAAGACCTTGAATACCTTTTTCGCCAATACTAAAAACCCAAAGAGTTCCGTTATAATGATAAAAACCGCTTGTACCATCGGTTTGGTAAATCAATAAACCTGAAGCTGGATTAATAATTGCCTCTTTTTGGGCACTTGTCATTCGCGGTGCCAAGAATCCTTTTGTGGTTGAACTCACCTCCAATTGTGCAGAAGCATTAATTTTTGCAGTTTCAACGCCAATGCCTACCTGTGCAGAAACACTAATAGAACTTATGGCAATCAGTAAGTAGATTATTTTCTTCATTTAAATGCTAGTTTTTTATTATTAATTTGCAATGCTACAAACTCTAATAAAACTAAAAAAACAGGTTTACGGGTTTTGAACTAATGAACAAAGGTTTTCAAGCTTTTGACAAATAGTTCTCCTAGATTATGAAGGCTTTGATAAGTGCCGAATAGTCCAGAAGCTAAACACTCCGGTTTAGGGATTAGTGTGACAAAAACAATCGACGAAAAGGGATTAAAATCGGGGAGTCACTCCAAAAAATAGCTTTTTTAAAGAAATGACAAGTTGTTTTTATGTTATAACAAGTCTATTATGTATCAATCCTAACTAATTAGTTGTAGGTTTGTAAAAAAGGAAATAGGAGTGCCTTATTCTTTAAATCAAAACTGTGCCCCACCAAAACAAAAGGTGTATGCTCTTTACTTTAATCTATTTAACCACTGCTATTTTTGGTTATATCACTATTTATTTGATTGGATTTAAATTTAAATCCAATCAACATGCTAATGTGTATTTAATTATTTTTTTCTTTTTAAGCTCCACCAGATTCTTCTTCAGCGGAATGGTGAATGTTCCTTTTTTTGCCAATAAATTGTATTTTATCAATGTCTTATTTACTGTTACCTCTTGGCCTTGTCTGTATTTGTATTTTACCCATTTAATTCATAACAAAACTGAAATCAAAGCAAAAGAAGGTTTGCATTTCATTATACCATTGCTGATTCTATCCTTGGCTGTTTTCAAATTTTTATGGTCTGAATCCACAGTCAGTAAACTAAAAGTGATTTCGCTTGTTATCAATTTAACTATGAATTCTATCTATTATTTAGCGTCTTTTAAAATCCTTACAAAAAGCATCTGGAACAGGAATAGCGAAATTACATTAATTAACAAACAGAATAAAGCCATAACAAAGTGGACCACCTTTTTATTTGTGGTTCTTTCTCTTATATTCTTGATCTATTTAATCCGTTTTTTTGTTTCTGAAAAAACGTTTTGGAATTTGGATCAAAGCAGTTATTTATGGGTTGGAGCCTTAATATGGATTTTTATCTATTTAAAAACATTATCTGATCCACAATTTTTGTATGGCTATGATGTACTTCAAAGTAAAATTAAAGAGTATAAAAAAAATTCCATAGCATTTGATAACGTATGGAAAATGGACTATAATGTAAACCTTGTAAATGTCCAAGATACTGTATTGAAAGAAAAAATACAATGTAACATAGAAAATTATATTATTGAAATTGAGCATTTGGCGTTGCATTCCAATTTGTTTTTTAAAGAAACTTTTTCGGCAGAAGATTTAGCCAATAAACTGGGTATCCCAAAGAGTCATTTACTGTATGTCTTTAAATATCATTCCAATGTCAGTTTTAGTGATTTTAAAAAAATAATCCGAATTCAAAAAGCTATTGGTTTTATGGAAGAAGATTATCTTAAAAGCAACACGATGGAATCTCTCGCAACGGATGTTGGTTTTTCTTCTTATAGCCCTTTCTTCAAGAGTTTTAAATCCATTACAGGATTGTCTCCTCAGGAGTATTGTACTAAAATGGACTAATTTGAGGCAGAACAACAGTTTTCTGTATTATTACAGTTATTTTTTAGGCCTTACCTTATCATTTTTTGTATTCGTAATACCGAGTTTCTAAATTAATATGGATATTACTCTTTGTTTACCGTGGTAACTTATGTAATCTACCGCGGTAATGCAACTAAGTTACCGTGGTAAATTTATTGTTTCATCAGCATGAATTATTACTTTTGTAATAACCAACCGATTGAACCCACTTTAAAGATAAATTATATGGCTATTACTATAACACCTATTGGAAAGACGAACCCCACAAATCCAAATGCTCCGATGCTGTATTACCCCAAATCAACCAAAACAGGTGAAATAGATTTAGAAGAACTTTCGGAACAAATCGCCTATAGTTCCTCTTTAACTCAAGCCGATTGTTATGCGGTAATTATTAGTTTAGTAACTACTGTTTCCAAAGAATTAGAGGCTGGTAAAATTGTCAGACTGGGGCATTTAGGTGCTTTCCAAATTAGCGTGAAAGGAACCGCAAGCACTACTCCAGAGGCAGTATCACCAAAAAACGTTCGATCTGCCTCGGTAATTTTTAGATCCGGAAAGAAGTTTAAAGTAATGCTCAATAATTTGAAATTTGTAAGAAAGTAATAGTGAATCCAACTTATATCTAGAAAAAATGGAAAGTGTAAATCTGGAAAAGCAAATGGCTTGTGTTTTTCTGTAAATGACGGAGTAAAAATTCCTCCTTCGCTACGAAATATTTTTAGGGAAATGTGTGATGATTTGGACATTTTATTATTTCCTGCAACAGGAAATTTAGAATCTTGGGCGAAGCAGGGTGTTTTGCTTTTGAATGCTTCTTTGACCGTCCGAGAAGACAATCCAAACAGCCATAAACATTTAAAATGGAATGTTTTCACCGATGCCGTTATCCAAAAAATTTCAGATGAAAAACAAAACGTTGTTTTTTTACTTTGGGGCAATTTCGCTCATAAAAAAGGACAGAAAATTGACCGAAACAAGCATTTACTTTTAGAATCCGGGCATCCTTCTCCGATGAGTGCCAATCAGGGAAAATGTTTGGAAACAAGCACTTTAGTAAAACAAATGAATATCTGAAAAGCAATAATTTAAAACCTATTGCATGGTTTGAACAGATAGAATAAATAATTTTCAGATTATTTTTTAATAATATCCTGCAAAACCGCTTTGTCTGAATAGTTGATTACTTTAAGTGTAATTTCTTGGTTTTTCAACGTTTTTCCTTCTATAACGTACAATTTTCCTTTTTCGACTTCAACATTACTTTGGTCAAAATCAATATCTCCAAATTTCAACGTATTTTTTATGTCAACGGTGTCAATCCAGCTTTCGGCTAATATTTGGGAGGCTTTATCCGAATAGTTAAAAGGTTTATTTCTTAAATCATTCAAAACTCTGGCATTTGGGAAATAATTGCAACGCGTGTCTTTTCCGCTAAAAACAATAGCAACAAAAAACATTCCCATAATTAAACCAATAAAATAGTAAGCAAAACGATGTATAAACTTCATGAAGTATTTTTTTTGGCAAAGGTAAAGTAAAGTTTACTTAAAAAACAATTAAATTAATGTCGCTGTCTGGCAATCCAAACCATTCGCCAATGGCTTTATTTGTTAGGATTCCGTGGTACATATACACGCCATTTTTCAAGCCTTTATCACAGCGAATAGCACTTTCAATTCCACCATCTTCAGCAATTTGCATCAAATACGGTGTGATAATATTACTTATCGAAAGGGATGCTGTTTTTGAATATCGCGATGGAATATTAGGCACACAATAATGCAATACATTACTTTTGATAAACGTTGGTTTCTCGTGTGAAGTCACTTCTGAAGTTTCAAAACAACCTCCGGTATCAATGCTCACATCCACAATTACAGCACCTTTTTTCATGTGTTCCACCATAGTTTCAGTAACTACAACTGGACAACGTTCCAGTCCTCGCATAGCACCAATAGCGACATCACAACGTCTCAATGCTTTCAATAATGATTTAGGCTGAATAGTAGAGGTAAAAATACGTTGATTCAAATTGTTTTGTAAACGACGTAATTTAGTAATCGAATTATCAAAAACTTTTACATTGGCACCTAAACCAATGGCGGTTTTTGCAGCAAATTCACCAACAGTTCCTGCGCCCAAAATTACAACATCGGTAGGAGGGACGCCTGTAATATTTCCAAATAATAATCCTTTTCCAAACTCATTGGTAATCATCAATTCAGCAGCAATAAGGATTGAGGCGGTTCCTGCAATTTCGCTCAAAGACTTCACGGCCGGATAAGTTCCGTCTTCGTCTTTTATGTATTCAAAGGCAAGAGCCGTGATTTTTTTCTTAGCCAAAGCTTCGAAATATATTTTTTTTCTGGTTTTTATTTGAATGGCTGAAATCAAAATCGTCTTTGGATTTATCATTTCAATTTCGGCAAGACTTGGAGGTTCCACTTTTAATATCATTGGACAACCAAATACCTTTTTGGTATCCTTAGTCACTTCGGCACCCGCATCACTATATTCTTTATCTGAATAGCTGGAACTTTCTCCTGCACCTGATTCAATCATAACACGATGTCCGTGATAAGTCAATGAGTTTACTGCATCCGGAGTGAGACAAATGCGACGTTCCTGATAACTGTTTTCTTTTGGGATACCAATAAAAAGTTCGCTTTTTTTTCTGGTTATTTCCAGTTTTTCCTCTTGAGGCAAAAGCTGTTGTTTTGTGAATGGAGATATAAGGATTGACATTGGTCTTGTTGAATTAGTGGCACAATTTACGTAAAAGTTTTAAATTAATTCCAAAGAACGTTTTCCATTCGGAAGCAGTTCTATTGTCACCACCGAATGAGGTTCGGGAACCAGACTAGGAATCTTTTCCGCCCATTCGATAAAACACCAATTACCGGAATACAAATAATCATCAACTCCCATATCCATGGCCTCGATTTCGTTTTTCAATCTATAAAAATCAAAATGATAAACCAACTGATTATCATTAGCTTGATATTCATTAACTAAAGAAAAAGTAGGACTGCTTGTTGCTTCAGTAACCCCCAGACTTTTGCACAATTGTTTGATTAAAGTCGTTTTTCCAACTCCCATTTCACCATGAAAAAGAATCACCTTATGTGGGTTTTGAGCTATTATTTGTTTTGCAACTTCTTCGAGTTGGTCTAATGAAAAAACAATATTCATTCTTCTTTTTATTTAAAATCTATACTTAGTTTCAAACCTGCAACCTGAAATCTACTTCGGGTTAAAAACCAAAAACGGAATAATCATTTCTTCTAATGAAATCCCTCCGTGCTGATATGTATTCTTGTAATAACTCACATAATAATTGAAATTATTAACGTAAGCCAAGAATAAATCATTTTTTGCAAAAATATAAGAACTACTCATATTTATAGTAGGCAAACCTATTTTTTTAGGTTCTTTTACCGCATAAACATCTTTTCGTTCGTAGGTTAAACTGCGGCCTGTTTTATAACGCAAATTTAAACTGGTGTTTTTATCTCCCACAACTTTCGATGGGTTTTTTACATTTATCGTACCGTGATCGGTAGTTAAAATTAACTTGAAACCCATTTTTTGTGCCTGCTGAATCATTTCTAAAAGTGGTGAATTCTTAAACCAGCTCAACGTCAAGGAGCGATACGCTTTATCATCCGGAGCGAGTTCTTTGACTACATCCATTTCTGTTTTAGCGTGCGAAAGCATATCTACAAAATTATACACCACGGTAACCAAGTCGTTATTTTTTAATGTTTTGAAGTTTTCAACCAGTTTTTTTCCACCGGCCAAGTTGGTGATTTTAAAATAATCTTCCTTAATATTCAATCCCAATCGTTTCAATTGTGCGGTTAAAAATTCCGCTTCAAAGAGATTCTTTCCGCCTTCTTCAGGATCATTTTTCCAGTATTGCGGAAACTGTTTTTCCATTTCAAGTGGCGTTAATCCAGAGAAAATGGCATTTCGCGCATATTGAGTCGCCGTTGGCAAAATAGCATAATACGGAACTTCTTTTTCTAGTTTATAATGGTTGCTTACCACGTTTTCAAAGGCTTTCCATTGGTCGTAACGCAGGTTATCAATCACGACAAAAAGAATAGGTTTATCTTTTTTCAGGATTTCGGGAACTACTAATTCCTTAAATAAAGTGTGTGATTGTACTGGCTTATCAGCTTTTGGCTCAAACCAATCCTCATAATTACGTTCTATGAATTTCCCAAATTGGGAGTTAGCTTCTGTTTTTTGGGATTCCAAAATTTCAATCATGCCCTGATCATTGATATTCTCGAGTTCGAGTTCCCAGAAAATTAATTTTTTATACAATTCAATCCAGTCTTCGTAGCTGTTCACCATCGCCATTTCCATGGTTATTTTACGAAATTCCTTCTGATAATCTAAGGTTGTTTTTTGCGAAACCAATCGGGAATGGTCTAAATTCTTCTTCAAACTCAATAAAATCTGATTCGGATTCACGGGTTTAATCAAATAATCCGCGATTTTAGACCCAATCGCTTCCTCCATAATATATTCCTCCTCACTTTTGGTAATCATAATCATAGGAACCGATGATTTTTTCTCCTTCATTTCCGACAGCGTTTCTAAACCGCTCATACCGGGCATATTTTCATCCAGAAAAACAATATCAAAATTATCAGATTCAAAAATAGCAATCGCATCCAGCCCGTTATTGCAAGTGGTTACCTCGTAATTTTTCTTTTCCAGAAATAATATATGCGGTTTCAAAAGGTCGATTTCATCATCCACCCAAAGTATTTTTATTTTATCCATAGTAGCATTTAAAGTAAAAAATCAGAGTGCCAATTTACTGTTTTTTGCAACGGTCGGTTGCTAAAATTATGATAATTTTTCGTGCAACACCGCATCAGAACCCGAATCACCAAGGCTCGTGTTGGGGCGTGTCCTCCGCAAAAGCTCCGGTCGGGCTGTACGCTGTATCTTTTTCGTCAGAACCAGTTGTAGTAAACGGCAATTTCCAAAAGACAAAAAAGGATGCCGCTTCCATCCCTCACGCAATTCGCAATACCATCCGAGAAGCAGACGATTATTTGACCAACAAAATTTTAAATAACCTAAACTTTTACGCTACCGTTCGTAAAATTTTAGGTCAAAAGGGTAAAAGTTTATGTATCTCTAATTTAATTCCGAAACCCAAATGATTAAATAAAGAGATGAAACGCATACATCTTAAAAAAAAATAACACGTGAATTGTGTTAATACGATTAAACTAAAATCAATAAAACAACGCTTCAATTGAAATTAATTCGAAAAAAATCTTTTTTTATATTATTTTTGAATAGAAACAAATCAAAAAGCAGAAAATATGGAAGCCAACAGTAACGAAAAACTGATACGAACGTATTTTGAGCATTTCAATAACCACGATTAGACTAGAATGCATCACCGACGGAAAAATCAGCAAAGATTTTACCTATTATGATAATTTTGAAGAATAAACACAACTATTATAAAACTATGAATAACTCCCAAAAAACACAACTTTTGCTTTCATTTGGTTTAGCATTATTCCTTATGGCACTTTTATCATTTGACTTAAGCAACCTTTCTATTGAACACAACGGAAAAGCATATTTCAAAATTATAGTTTCATCAATACTATTACTTATTGCCATTTTGAGAATCCGAAAAGCTAAAAAAGAAAAAATAAACGATTAAACACAAATGTGTGATTTTTTTTCATGTTGATGTAAAACCAATCGATTTTATTTTAATTTTATGCTTTTATCAAACCAAATCAATTTTTTTATGAAATCTAAAAAATTTAGTCCTTTTTTATTAAGCATAGCTTTATTTTCAGCCTCAGTAGCTATGGCGCAGCACAAATTTGTAAACACGCCTCCCGAAGTTAATCCGATGCCTATGAAACCAGAGATGACCGAAATCTGGGAACCAGAAGTAAAAGTAATCACGCCTGCCAAAACATTGGGAAATGCACCTTCGGATGCCATTATTTTATTTGATGGTAAAAACTTAGACCAATGGGTAAGTCAAAAAGACGTGAACCAGCCTGCAGGATGGAAAATTGTTGACAAAGACTATATGGAAGTCGTTCCAGGTTCAGGAGCTATTCAAACCAAAATGGCTTTTGGCGATTGTCAATTACACTTAGAATGGAGCGCTCCGGATATCGTTTTGGATGGAGGACAAGCGAGAGGAAACAGTGGTGTATTTTTTCAGAACCGATACGAATTACAAGTATTAGATTCGTATAACAACAGAACCTACAGCAACGGACAAGCGGGTAGTATTTACAAAGACCATCCGCCATTAGTAAATGCTGTTAAAACCCCTTTAGAATGGAACGCTTACGATGTGGTTTATACCGCTCCACGCTTCAAAGCAGACGGAAGAATTGATGCTCCGGCAAGAATTACCGTGTTTTTAAACGGTGTTTTAGTACAAAACAATACGACCATAAACGGATTGACACTTTACATTGGTTTACACAATTACCCTTCAGCTCATGGTGAAGATGTGATTTCGTTACAAGACCACGATTCAAAAAATCAATTCCGAAATATCTGGATTAGAAAACTATAAATACTAAAAAGGAGCGCTGAAAACGCTCCTTTTTTTTGTTCCATATCCATTGAAATTTCTTTTTTATCAGATTGCCAATTCAACTCTTAAACGTTTCCGTTTTTAACGTCTAATTTTCTTATATTTGTTGACCAAAAAATTCCATTGTGAGTCAAATTAATAAGCTTAAAATATTCAATGATCCCATTTATGGGTTTATTACCATCCCCAACGCCTTCATTTACGATTTAGTTCAGCATCCTTACTTTCAACGCTTGCGCCGTATTTCCCAAATGGGATTGTCTTACTTGGTTTATCCCGGAGCGAATCATACCCGTTTTCATCACGCTTTAGGTTGCATGCATTTAATGCAAAAAGCCGTAGATGTACTTCGTTTTAAAGGGGTTTCTATTTCGGCAGAGGAAGAAAATGCGTTATATATTGCCATTTTATTACACGATATTGGTCACGGTCCGTTTTCGCATGCTATGGAAAAAAGTATTGTTGAAGATGTACATCATGAAGCCATTTCGTTATTATTTATGCACCAATTGAATGTGGAATTCAAAGGACAATTAAGCTTGGCAATTCAGGTTTTTAAAGGGGAATATGATCGAAAATTCATGTTGCAATTGATTTCCAGTCAACTGGATATGGACCGAATGGATTACTTGAAACGCGACAGTTTTTATTCGGGTGTGGCAGAAGGAAATGTCAATTCAGAACGGTTAATCCAAATGATGAATGTAGTCGATGATGTTTTGGTCATCGAAGAAAAAGGGATTTATTCGGTAGAGAAATTTCTGCTCTCCAGACGCTTGATGTACTGGCAGGCTTATTTGCACAAAACGAGTTTAGTGGCAGAGTTAATTTTGACGAAAGTCTTAAAACGCGCCAAAGAATTGACCCTGAAAGGAATACATTTACCTTGTAGCGAACCGCTGCAATTCTTTTTGCAAAACAAAATTACAGCTGATGATTTTGATGCTGAAACCTTAGATTTATTTTCACAATTAGACGATTTTGACATTATCAGCGCATTGAAAGCTTGGCAAAAACAAGACGATTTCATTTTGTCATCTTTGAGCAAAATGATTGTAAATCGAGATTTATTAAAAATAAAATTAACCAGCGAAAAAGTAGCTTTAGAAGAGTTGCTGCCTCTAAAAGAGCGTTTTGCTGCCGAAAACAACATCACGCTAGTCGAAACGAATTACTTTATTTTTAGAGGAAAAATAAAAAATCAGGCCTATAGCAAAGAAGCAGAGCCGATACGAATTTTGAAAAAAGACAAGACCATTGAAGATGTTGTGGAAGCATCAGACCAATTGAATTTGAAATCGTTATCAAAATTGGTCACTAAATATTACATCTGTTTCCCAAAACAACTGTTATAATAATACTATTTAAAATCTATTTTTTATATTTTTGTCGGAATGAAATTTACAGCAGAACAAATAGCGGGAATTTTAGAGGGAGAAGTCGTTGGTAATCCCAATGCCGAAGTTTCTCAGTTGTCTAAAATCGAAGAAGGATATGAAGGATCGCTCACTTTTTTGGCCAATCCTAAATACCTTAATTATATATATACTACCAAAGCATCCGTTACAATTGTCAACAATACTTTTGTTCCAGATGCACCGCTGACCACCACATTGATAAAAGTAGAAGATGCTTATGCGTCTTTTTCGAAATTATTAGAGTTTTACAACGAAGTAAAATTGAACAAAAGTGGGATTGAACAACCTTCCTTTATCGCGGAAACCGCTAAATATGGAACGAATTTATATTTGGGCAGTTTCAGTTATATTGGCCAAAATGTGGTATTAGGAAACAATGTGAAAATTTATCCCAATTGTTTTTTAGGAGATAATGTTGTTTTAGGAGATAATGTGATTATTTTTGCCGGTGCAAAAATTTATTCAGAAACCATTATTGGTAATAATTGTACGATTCACTCCGGAGCAATAATTGGGGCAGATGGTTTTGGCTTTGCGCCAAATCCGGACGGAACCTATACCAAAATTCCGCAAATTGGAAATGTGATTATAGAAGACAATGTCGATATTGGTTCATGCACCACGATTGACAGAGCCACAATGGGATCAACTATTATCCGAAAAGGAGTAAAGCTGGACAATCAAATTCAGATTGCCCATAATGTTGAGATTGGCGAAAACACCGTAATTGCGGCGCAAACCGGAGTAGCAGGTTCGACCAAAATTGGAAAAAACGGGATGATTGGCGGTCAAGTAGGTATTTCAGGCCATTTGACAATTGGCGATAATGTTCGTATTCAAGCGCAATCAGGCGTGGGAAGAAATATAAAAGACGATGAAATTTTGCAGGGAAGTCCAACATTTGGATACAATGATTTTAGCAAATCCTACGTGCATTTCAAAAATCTACCAAAGATAGTTGCAGAAATAGAAGAATTAAAAAAAGAAATATTAAACCAAAAAAATAGAAACAATGGTTAAACAGAAGACCATCAAAACAGAAATCTCGCTAACAGGAGTTGGATTACACACAGGAAAAGAAGTTAAAATGACTTTTAAACCTGCGCCAGTCAATAATGGCTTTACTTTTGTTCGTGTAGATCTGGAAGGGCAACCTATCATAGAAGCCGATGCTAATTATGTGGTAAATACACAAAGAGGAACTAATCTGGAAAAACTTGGCGTGAAAATCCAAACTCCAGAACATGTTTTAGCAGCATTAGTAGGTTGTGATTTAGACAATGTTATTATAGAATTGAATGCTTCAGAACTTCCAATAATGGATGGTTCATCTAAATATTTTGTTGAAGCGGTAGAAAAAGCCGGAATTGTAGAACAAGAAGCTAAACGTAATGTTTATGTGGTTAAAGAAGTTATTTCTTTTACAGACGAAGCTACGGGAAGCGAAATATTAGTAATGCCAAGCGATCAGTATTGTGTTACTGCAATGGTTGATTTTGGAACTAAAATTTTAGGAACTCAAAATGCTACAATGAAAAGTATTTCTGATTTTAAATCTGAAATATCTGAATCAAGAACTTTTAGCTTTTTGCATGAATTAGAATCATTATTAGAAAATGGTTTAATAAAAGGAGGCGATTTAAATAATGCCATCGTTTATGTTGATAAAGAAATATCTGCATCTACAATGGAAAATTTGAAAAAAGCCTTTGGTAAAGAAGAACTTACTGTAAAACCAAACGGAATTTTGGATAATCTTACATTGCATTATCCAAATGAAGCTGCGAGACATAAATTATTAGATGTAGTAGGGGATTTATCCTTAATTGGAACCCGAATTCAAGGAAAAATTATAGCCAATAAGCCCGGACATTTTGTAAATACTCAATTTGCTAAAAAAATGTCTAAAATCATTAAAATTGAGCAACGCAATTTTGTTCCTGTTTATGATTTAAATCAAGAGCCTTTGATGGATATTCATAAAATCATGGCAGTACTTCCGCACAGACCTCCATTTTTGTTGATTGACAGAATCATAGAAATGTCAGACAGTCATGTGGTAGGAATGAAAAATGTGACCATGAATGAAAATTTCTTTGTAGGTCACTTTCCGGAAGCTCCAGTTATGCCAGGTGTTTTGATTGTTGAAGCTATGGCACAAACCGGCGGGATTTTAGTATTGAGCACCGTGCCGGATCCCGAAAACTATTTGACTTTTTTCATGAAAATAGACAAAGTAAAATTCAAACATAAAGTACTTCCCGGAGATACTTTAATATTCAAATGTGATTTGATTACTCCGATACGAAGAGGAATTTGTCACATGCAAGCTAATGCGTATGCCAATGGAAAGCTGGTGGCTGAAGCTGAATTAATGGCTCAAATTGCAAGAAAACAGTAATTTTTTTGTTTAAAGGATTAATCGTTCATTTGATTAATCCTTTAAACAGTTAAACGATTAAATAAAGAATATGAATCAACCGTTAGCATATGTTCATCCAGGCGCAAAAATCGCCAAAAACGTTGTCATTGAACCTTTTACAACCATTCATAACAATGTAGTTATAGGTGATGGAACTTGGATAGGTTCTAATGTAACCATCATGGAAGGCGCAAGAATTGGAAAAAATTGCAATATTTTTCCTGGAGCAGTTATTTCAGCAGTTCCACAGGATTTGAAGTTTGGCGGAGAAGATTCTTTAGCTATCATTGGTGATAATTGTACCATTAGGGAATGTGTAACAATCAATAGAGGAACAATTGCTTCTGGTCAAACAGTTGTTGGTAATAACTGCTTAATTATGGCGGCGGCTCATATTGCTCACGATTGCCATATAGGCAATAATGCAATAATTGTAAATGGTGTGCTTTTAGGTGGGCACGTAACCATTGGAGATTATGCTGTTATTGGCGGATTGTCAGCTGTTCATCAATTTATAAGTGTTGGTGATCATGCTATGATTTCGGGTGGTTCTTTATTAAGAAAAGACGTTCCTCCGTATACAAAAGCAGCAAAAGAACCTTTGTCATATGTAGGAATTAATTCTGTAGGGTTAAGAAGACGTGGCTTTACATCCGAAAAAATAAAAGAGATCCAAGAAATATATCGAATTCTTTACCAAAAAAATTACAATGTAACTCAAGCTCTTGGTATTATTGAAGGAGAAATGGAAGCAACTCCGGAACGAGACGAAATTATAGATTTTATCCGAAATTCGTCAAGAGGGGTGATGAAAGGATACACCGGAAATTATTAGTTTAAAAAAATTATTCGTTAATTTGTTTAAACGAATAATCTAAATAAACTAAACACTTAGAAACCAACAAATAACGAATCAACAAATAAATACAAAAATGGCATCTACATCAGATATTAAAAACGGATTGTGTATCAAATACAACAATGATATATATAAAATCATCGAATTTCTTCACGTAAAACCAGGAAAAGGTCCTGCTTTTGTTCGTACCAAATTAAGAAGTTTAACCAATGGAAAAGTGTTGGATAACACTTTTTCTGCAGGACATAAAATAGACGAAGTTAGAGTAGAAAACCATAAATTTCAATTCTTATATCCTGAAGGTGATTTATTTCATTTTATGAATGTAGAATCTTTCGAACAAATTTCATTGAACAAAAACGTTTTGGATTCTCCGGATTTATTAAAAGAAGGTGAAAATGTAATGATTAGTATTAATACAGAAACTGACTTGCCGCTTTCAGTAGATATGCCTGCTTCTGTAGTATTAGAGGTAACATATGCTGAACCAGGAGTAAAAGGAAATACTGCTACAAATGCTACAAAATCAGCAACTGTTGAGACTGGAGCAACTGTAAATGTTCCTTTATTTATCAATGAAGGTGACAAAATTAAAATAGATACAACAACAGGTTCTTATATGGAACGCGTAAAAGAGTAGTAAACTATTCGATCAAAAAATGTGATAATTCTATGATTATCACATTTTTTAATTATAACATTTTCTTATTAATATATGAAATTCCCAAAGGTTTACTCTTTAGAAGAAATTGCAAATTTGCTTAATTGTGAATTTGTAGGCGATAAAAATTTCGAAGTTTTCGGAATGAATGAAATTCATGTTGTAACGGAAGGTGATATTGTATTTGTGGACCACCCAAAATATTATGATAAAGCTTTACAATCTGCTGCATCAATTGTTTTAATCAACAAAAAAGTAGATTGTCCTGAGGGAAAAGCACTCTTAATTTCTGATGATCCTTTTCGGGATTTTAATACGTTAACGAATCATTTCAAACCTTTTCAATTTTCAAATGTATCTGTTTCAACTTCAGCTAAAATAGGAGAAGGAACTGTAATACAACCCAATACATTTGTGGGAAATCATGTTTCAATTGGAAAAAATTGTTTAATTCATTCTAATGTAGCTATTTATGATTATACCGTAATTGGCGATAACGTAATCATTCATGCAGGAACAGTTCTTGGAGCTGATGCATTTTATTATAAAAAACGCCCTGAAGGATATGACCAATTGATTTCTGGCGGAAGAGTTGTTATCGAAAATAATGTTGGCATTGGTGCGCTTTGTACTATTGACAAAGGAGTTACCGGCGACACAACCATTGGAGAGGGAACAAAAATTGACAATCAAGTGCATGTTGGTCACGATACTGTTATTGGAAAAAAATGTTTGATTGCCTCACAAACCGGCATAGCAGGTTGTGTAATTATAGAAGATGAAGTTACGATTTGGGGACAAGTAGGCACTACAAGTGGTATCACCATAGGAGCGAAAGCAGTCATTTTGGGACAAACAGGAGTAACAAAATCTGTAGAAGGTGGGAAATCCTATTTTGGAACCCCAATTGAAGAATCGAGAGAAAAATTAAAGCAGTTGGCAAATATCAAAAAGATACCTGAAATTCTAACTAAATTGAAAGAATATGTCTCCTAAAGAAATTGTTCAAAAATTCTACAAATCGGATGCGCTAATCGACCGAGACGTAATGCAAGAATATTTGCATCCCGAAATCATTTTGGATTGGAACAGCAGTAAAGGTTTTATTCAGATGAATTATGATTCTATTTTAAATTTATCACAGGAATTGAGCAAAGCTTATGTTCGTTCTAAAGTCAGAATTAGTCATATTATCGCTGAAAATGATTTGGTTTCCCTTCGATATTCTCATTTTGTAAAGACAATTGAGAATCCAAGAGAAGAAATGTTATTGGCTCATTTTATAGTAATTTGGCAAATAAAAGACAATAAATTATTTAAAGGGTACCAAATGAGCCAAATATCTTAATTTAGTTTCAAAAAACTGAAAACTGAATACGAATTACTGCTTACTATTTTATACTTTTGCAACACAAATTTAAAAACAACATAAAAAATATATCATGAGTGTTTTAGTTAATAAAGATTCCAAAATAATTGTTCAAGGATTTACAGGAAGCGAAGGAACGTTCCATGCTTCACAGATGATCGAATACGGTACAAACGTTGTTGGTGGTGTAACTCCTGGAAAAGGGGGAACTACACATTTAGACAGACCCGTTTTTAATACTGTAAAAGATGCTGTTGAGCAAGCAGGTGCTGATACAACTATTATTTTTGTACCACCAGCTTTTGCTGCTGATGCAATTATGGAAGCTGCAGATGCTGGAATTAAAGTGATTATAGCTATTACAGAAGGAATTCCTGTAGCAGATATGATTAAAGCCAACAGCTACGTAAAAGAAAGAAACGCAAGATTAATTGGTCCTAACTGTCCAGGTGTAATTACTCCGGGAGAAGCAAAAGTAGGTATTATGCCTGGTTTTGTTTTCAAAAAAGGAACTGTTGGTATTGTTTCAAAATCTGGAACTTTAACTTACGAAGCAGCTGATCAAGTAGTAAAACAAGGATTAGGTATTACAACTGCAATTGGTATTGGTGGAGACCCAATCATTGGAACAACTACTAAAGAAGCCGTTGAATTATTGATGAACGATCCTGAAACAGAATGTATCGTTATGATAGGTGAAATTGGTGGACAATTAGAAGCTGATGCTGCTAAATGGATTAAAGCTGATGGTAACCGTAAACCAGTTGTTGGTTTTATTGCAGGAGTAACTGCTCCGGCTGGAAGAACAATGGGTCACGCAGGTGCAATCGTTGGAGGTTCTGATGATACTGCTGAAGCAAAAAAACAAATCATGAGAGAGAATGGTATTCACGTAGTGGATTCTCCTGCTGAAATTGGAAAAAAAGTAAAAGAAGTTTTAGGTTAATCCTAAACAGACTATAGAAATATAAGTACCTCACGGTTTTCGTGGGGTATTTTATTTAATAAATATAATAGAAAAGAAAGATGTACAAAGAGTTAAAAAAATTTAAAGTAACCAATAGTTTTACTTTCACTACAGAAAATAGTTTAGAAGAAGTATGTAACGCATCCGAATCAGGAAGCGGAATATTCTTAGTTTATGCTGTAGAAGGTGAAACCAAAGAATTAATTATGGTTGGTTCAACTGGAACAATCCAAAATGATGGAACTTTAAAAAGCAAAAATGGCGGATTACATGATAAAATTGTAAACGGTCATCAATTTGCAAAAACAGGAAGAAAATATTCTTGGCCGGCACAAATGAAATTAGAAAACATTGAAAGATTAGAAGTTACATGGTATGAAACTTTCAACGAGAAAACAAAAGTAATTCCAACTTTCATAGAAGGACAAGTTTTACAAAATTTCTTGGATGAAAATGCAAGATTACCAAGATGGAATGTTGCTTTTTAAATAAAAATACATTTACTAAATTATATAAAATAAGGCTTTCATTCCTAAGTAGTAGGATTGGAAGCCTTATTTTTTACTTTTAAACCGTATTCTAAAAAAGCAGTAATTTCAAATCACTTTTTTAGACTACAAATTTCATAAAACGTGCAAATAATCTATATTTGTATATTAGATAATAAATAAACTTATACCATAATATGAAATTACTCGAAGGAAAGGTAGCCATTATAACAGGCGCAAGCCGCGGAATTGGAAAAGGAGTTGCAGAAGTTTTTGCAAAACACGGAGCAAATATTGCTTTTACTTATAGCTCATCTGTAGAATCAGCTTTAGCTTTAGAAAAAGAACTTAATGCTCTTGGTATTAAAGCAAAAGGATACCAATCAAACGCAGCTGATTTTAATGAAGCACAAACTTTTGTTGATGCGGTTTTAGCCGAATTTGGTTCTGTAGATATTTTAATCAACAATGCCGGAATTACAAAAGATAATTTATTAATGCGCATGTCCGAAGCTGATTTTGATCAAGTTATTGATGTAAATTTAAAATCAGTTTTCAATATGACTAAAGCAATCCAGAAAACATTTTTGAAACAACGCTCTGGTTCGATCATCAATATGAGTTCCGTAGTAGGAGTGAAGGGAAATGCTGGTCAAACAAATTATGCTGCTTCTAAAGCCGGAGTTATCGGTTTTTCAAAATCGGTAGCACTTGAATTAGGATCTCGCAATATTCGTTGCAACGTCATTGCTCCAGGATTTATTGAAACTGAAATGACTGCAAAATTAAACGAAGATGTAGTAAAAGGATGGAGAGACGGAATTCCGTTGAAACGTGGCGGAACTACTGAAGATGTAGCTAATGCTTGTCTTTTCTTCGCTTCCGATATGAGTGCTTTTGTTACCGGACAAGTCCTTAATGTTTGCGGAGGAATGCTAACATAAAATAATTATAAATAATAAATGATGAATTT
Organism: Flavobacterium lacustre; assembly: GCF_027474525.2. NCBI lineage: Bacteria > Pseudomonadati > Bacteroidota > Flavobacteriia > Flavobacteriales > Flavobacteriaceae > Flavobacterium > Flavobacterium lacustre. Next base: position 2,604,065 of record NZ_CP114882.2, on the reverse strand, counting down.
TAAATGGTGAAAGAATTCAAAATTTAGATTTCATCATTTAAAATAAAAAAGAATGACAACAGCTACCGTTCTATTAATACTACTTTCTATAGTAATTGCAGGCAGTTTGTCCTTTTTTCAATATTATTACAAAGCCAAAAGTAAATCGAAAATCAATTTGCTTTTGGCTTTTTTGCGTTTTTTATCGATTTTTGGAATTCTGATTTTGCTTATAAATCCTATTATTACCAAAAATAATTTGGAAATTGTAAAAACACCTTTGGCTTTAGTTGTTGATAATTCTAATTCTATTTCCTTTTTAAATGCAAAAGAAAAAGCATTAGAATTGTATCAAAAAATAGCAAAAAATCCAGCTATACAAGACAAATTTGATGTTCAATCGAATCAATTTGATACTGAATTTCAATCTTCTGAAAAATTCGATTTTAATGGTAAACAAACTAATCTTGATGCAGTTGCCAAGAACTTAAAAAGCATTCATAAAAATGTAATTTTTCCAACAGTCCTTATCACCGACGGAAATCAAACATCGGGAAATGATTATGTGTTTAGTTTTGATGCAATAAATAAAGTATATCCAATAGTAGTGGGTGATACCACACAATTTTTAGATTTAAAAATCAATCAACTCAATGTTAATAAATACGCTTTCCAGAAAAATAAATTTCCGGTAGAAGTCTTTTTGCAATATGCTGGAACGAAAAGTATAACGGCTGATTTTGCTATTTCACAAGGAAATTCTGTTGTAAGCAGACAGAACATTTCGTTTTCTCCTTCCAAAAAAACAGCAATTATCAATCTGCTTTTGCCAGCAAACACTGTAGGATTACAAATTTTTAAAGCTATTATTACGGCTAAAGAAAAAGAAAAAAACACCTTCAATAATACCAAAAATTTTGCGGTAGAAGTAATCGATCAAAAAACAAAAATAGCACTTATTTCAAGTATAAGTCATCCCGATATTGGTGTAATAAAACGCTCAATAGAAACTAATGCACAACGCAAAGTAACAATAGTTAATCCAAAAGAAATCAAATCATTAGAAGAATATAATATTTTAATTTTATACCAACCAACTACAGCTTTTAAAACCGTTATTGAAGCAAATAAAATTGCTGGAATCAATTCATTTATTATTACAGGAAACACTACCGATTTCAATTTTTTAAATCAGCAACAAACCAATTTTGATTTTAAAATGAGTGGTCAAAAAGAAGATTATTTAGCTGAATTTAATTCACAATTTAACCTCTTCGCTATAGATAATATTGGTTTCGAAAATTTTCCTCCTTTGCAAAATCCGTATGGTTCAATAACAGCCAAAGGAAATATTTCGGTTTTGCTTTCTTCGAAAATCAGAAACATCAAAACAGGTATGCCTTTATTAGCTTATTCTGAAAATCAAGGGAAACGTTCTGCTATACTTTTGGGCGAAAATATTTGGAAATGGCGTTTACAAAGTCACATCGACAATCAATCATTTGAAAAATTTGATGTATTTATTGATAAAACAATTCAGTTTTTAGCATCAAATAATACTAAAAAATCTTTAGTTGTAACACATGAACGTTTCTATAATTCGGGAGAAGCTATCGAAATTTCGGCACAATATTTCAATAAAAATTACGAATTTGATGATAAAGCAAGACTTACAATTGCTGTAACTAATACAAAAACGAAGCAAACCAAAAATTACGATTTATTAAAAGGAAATAATTCATACCAAGTTAATTTAGATGGATTTACAGCTGGAAATTATACTTTTTCTATTAAAGAATTGAATTCAAAAACGACGTATTCCAGTCAATTTGAAATTCTGGATTTTGATATCGAAAAACAATTTGTAAATCCAGATGTGGAAAAATTAACACAGCTGGCAGCACAAACAAAAGGTAAAATTTATTTTCCGGACCAAGCAAGTGAATTGATAAATGCATTATTAGAAAACGACGAATATAAAGCCATTCAAAAAAATAATAGTACCAAATCTCCACTAATTGACTGGGTTTGGTTATTAATAGTAATTGCTGGTTTACTTTCGACAGAATGGTTTATTCGAAAATATAACGGATTGTTATAATTCTACATTAAAATTTAAAGTAATGGATTTTAGACTAAAAGTATTTTACGCCGTTGCCAACCGTTTGAGTTTCACCAAAGCTGCAACTGAATTGTTTATCACACAACCTGCCGTTTCAAAACACATTCAGGAATTGGAGGAACAATACAAAATCAAGCTTTTTGATAGAAATGGTTCGAAAATTTCACTGACAACAGGTGGGGAAATTTTATTGAAACATACCCAAAACGTATTTGAAATTTATCGAGAAATTGATTTTGATATGAGTACTTTGATTAATGAGCGCCAAGGATTATTGCGATTGGGCGCCAGCACTACGATTTCACAATATATTATTCCACCGCTTTTGGCTCGTTTTCATCAAAAATTACAAGATGTAAAAGTAAATTTATTGAATGGAAATACGGAACAAATTGAAAAAGCGCTACTCAACAAAGAAATCGAAATTGGAATTGTAGAAGGACAGTCTAAAAATCAATCCATTCGATATACTGAATTTTTGAAAGATGAATTAGTTTTAGTTTGCAACAGCAAAAACACATTGGTGAATCAATCTGAAGTAAGTCAAGAAGATCTTAAAACCATGCGTTTTTTGATGCGCGAACAAGGTTCCGGAACACTTGAAGTTATTGAATATGCATTGAAACCTTTTGAAATTAAACTTTCTCAATTGAATATAGAAATGCAGTTAGGAAGCACCGAAAGCATAAAATCATATTTAATCAATTCTGACTGTGTTGCTTTTATTTCGATTCATGCCATAGAAAAAGAGCTTAAAAATAAAGAGCTGACCATTCTTGATGTAAAGGATTTAATTATTGAGCGTTATTTTTATATCATTACACTGCAAGGAAAAACAGATTCGCTTTCGGAATTATTTATTAAAAACATTTCGAGTTACTATAATTTAAAGTTATAACCGATTACATTTTACAATTGGCAAAAACCAATTTATCCACTGACCTTTGTTCTGTAATTATTCAACTACTTTACATTGGAAACGAATCAAAAAATAAGTCCGAAAACACTATTTCATTTTTTTGAAATAAACAAAACAATACAACAAATACTCTTTGTTTTACTGGTATTATTTTGCACAACTTCTTTCGTTTCTCCAGCTGTCGCATTAATATTAGGCCTATTGGCAGCAAATCTTTTCGGACATCCTTTCTTGCATCTCAATCACAAAGCAACGACCATTTTACTACAGATTTCTGTTGTAGGATTAGGTTTCGGAATGAATGTAGGGAGCGCAGTCAACGCCGGAAAAGAAGGTTTTATATTTACGATTGCCTCCATAGTAAGCACCCTGATTTTAGGAACTTTTTTAGGTAAATGGTTGAAAATTGATAAAAAAACAGCTCATTTAATTTCTTGCGGAACCGCTATTTGTGGAGGAAGTGCAATCGCTGCTATTGCTCCGGTTATCAAATCTGACGAAAAGCAAACTTCGGTGGCTTTAGGCGTAATTTTCATTCTGAATTCTGTGGCGCTATTTTTGTTTCCCGCCATTGGACATTGGTTACATTTATCTCAGAATGAATTTGGTTTATGGTGTGCTATTGCTATTCATGACACCAGTTCAGTAATTGGCGCTGCCAGTAAATACGGTCCGGAAGCCTTACAAATAGCAACAACAGTAAAATTAGCGAGAGCTTTATGGATTATTCCAGTGGCATTATTGACTTCAGTTTTGTTTAAGAACAAACAACGAAGTATAAAAATTCCTTATTTTATCGGACTCTTTATATTGGCAATGGTATTCAATTCTTATGTACCACAAAGTGCTGTTATTGCACCATTTATAGTTTCTTCTTCTAAAGTTGGTCTTACGGTTACTTTATTTTTAATTGGCTCTGGATTGAATAGAAGCGTATTAAGTGCCGTAGGTTTTAAACCATTATTTCAAGGAATTTCACTCTGGATTTTTATTGCGGGAATTACTTTGACTTCTATTATTTACTTTAGCAACTGATTTTCTGTTTCTATATCTAAAATTTCTTCTTTTAATAACATGAAATTGTAAGCGTAAATAATCATATAAAAGTGCCAGTAACAGAAAAAATCCGGCTATAAAAAGAGTCTTAACTTCCAAATATCCATACAAAAAGCCTCCTGAAAAACAACCTACAAAAAAGAATGTAATAATTGATAATCGGAGATAAATACTGGTTTTTAACTTTTTGTTTTCTTCTGGCTTTTTATAAAAAAACAATTGGGATAATTCTATACCTAAATCAGTAAAAAGTCCTGTTAAATGGGTTGTTCTTACGGTTGATTGAGAAATTTTAGTAACTAAAGAATTCTGGATTCCCATCGCAAAAAGCATCGCAAAAGCTATAATTCTTCCTTCGGATGTATTTAAATCCGATTGTACTCCGAATACTCCAACGCAAACTAAAATAGTAATTTCAAGAGAAATTGGAAGCACATGTGACAACTCCTGACTTTTTTTTGAAACCAATTCAGCTAAAAAATTAGAAGTAAAGGAACCTCCCAAAAAGAAAATAGTAAAAACAAAAAAAGTAATGGCAGCCGTATAATTATGCTTCATTACTTCTTCTGCAAAATACGCAAAATGTCCGGTAACATTTGTTGTCAATGTTTTAATCGCTAAAACACCGGTTACATTCACAATTCCCGCCACAAATGACAACAGTGTTGCCAAACGTAAATTATGAATAAAAGTTCTGTTTTTGCCTTGATGTCGAAACATGATATGATTTATTCCTCAAATTTACAACAAAGAAACGCGAAACGACCTTTGTTAAATTTATTGTTTTTGATATTTCTTTTTCTTTAATAAATCAGAAGCCGTTTGGTAGTAAGAGATTGTTTCATCGACTAAATCTTTTCTTTCTTTGACCAAAGGAATTTGTTCATAATAAATCTGGAAATCTTGTGCTACTTTTTGGTTTGGTTTTAAATTCAACTGAAACTGTTTGACCTGTTGTTTTGGAGAAATGACTGTTAAAATATTATCTTTAATATACCCCAAATCCTGATATGTCGCAATTAATGCTCTTGGCTGATAAGTAGTTTTTAGTACATCTTGCCCGTAAAATTTACTTTGGTAATTAAAATTCAATAATCCAAATAGGGTAGGCATAATATCAATTTGAGACATTAGCTTAGTATATTTTTGTGGTTCTATAAAACCAGGGCAGTAAATCATAGCCGGAATTCGGTATTTATCTACCGGAAGTTCTGTTTTACCGGCACTCGAAGCACAATGGTCCGCAAGAATAACAAAGACAGTATTTGCAAACCAAGGTTGTTTTTTGGCCATTTCAAAGAATTTTTTTATTGCAAAATCAGTATATTTTACACCTCCGTCACGAGATTTCGCATCTCCGGGAATATCAATTTTATTGTTAGGATATGTAAATGGTCTGTGATTACTAACCGTCATAATATGATTAAAAAACGGCTTGTTTTCCTTTGACTCCTGATTCATTACAGCAATAGCTTTAGTGTACATATCCTCATCGCAAACGCCCCAAATATTATCAAAAGTGATTTCGCTTGGTAAAAATGATTTCTTGTCAACAATGCCATATCCGTTTCCGGAAAAGAAATCCTGCATATTATCAAAAAACGCGTCTCCTCCATATAAATATTTCACATTGTATCCTTTTTGCTTGAAAACATTTCCAGTTGAAAATTTATTTTTATTGTCCTGTCTTTTAACCACACTTTCACCAGCAGTGGGCGGAAAACATAAGGTTACTGCTTCAAGTCCACGAACCGTTCTGTTTCCTACAGCATAAAAATTGGTAAACAGTAAACTTTTTGTGGATAAACTATCTAAAAAAGGAGTAATATTTTGCTCATTTCCATACGTTTTCATAAAATCAGCACTGAAACTTTCTATCGTAATCAGTACTACATTTTTATGATTTTCGGCAGCATTACTTTTGATGTATCGCAGTGTAGATTCATCAGATATATCAGGGATTTGCTGTTTTAATAATGCATAAGCTTCAGCATTTGGAATCGTTTTATAAAACTTAAAATAATCTAATTCACTGTGTATAAATGCCAAGTAGAATTTATAAATACCATTAGATTGTAATTCATTTGTAAAAATGTTTTGTGAATCTTCTTTAGAAGCTAAAAAAGGAATTACCGATAATGAAAGTCCTAAAAGTGTCAGATAAATTCCGGAGATTTTAATTTTTTCAGCAAAAACAGGAATATTTTCAATATAATTTTTAGATCGTTTTACAACAAAATAGGTTACAATTCCAGCAATAATAAACAATCCTGTAAATAAAGGAATCACCGGATAAGATTGCATGATGTTCCCGATTACTTCATTGGTATAAACCAGATAATTTACAGCTATAAAATTATATTTCACTCCAAATTCATTCCAAAAAAAGTATTCACTTATTGCATTTTGCAAAATTAAAACCACAAAAAGAAAAAGAACAAAAGTGAAAAGCCAAAATCTAATTTTACTCCTATATTTTGGAAGAAACAATAACAATCCAAAAAGAAGTGTTTTTAAACCTATGAAAATCATTCCTATTTTTGGCAATGCACCACCGTATTCATTGAGAATTGTGTTGCCAAAAGCAACATATAAAAATAAAACCACTAACATTCCAAAAATGATATAACCTGTAGGTTTCAGGTATTTTGAATTGGATATAAAAATAAGGTAAAGCCATAAAAAGCCACTCAAAACTGTAAATACAAAAAAGTCAGATATTAAACCCAATGTAAAAATCTTGATGGTATCCGTCCAAACAAATGTAGATTGGGTAATGGGATGAAAGAGTAAAACGATTCTTAAAATAAAACTTACCGAAATATAAAAAAGAGTAAGGTTATAAAAAGGAGAAAATTTTTTCAAAAATTGCATAGTAATAAGTTTAAAAGACAAATGTAACTTCTATTTTGATATTTTTTTTTAAGACTCACTTAATTTTATGAAAATTAAAATTCACTTAAATTAAAAACAGTACTTTTTTTGCCAATTATTAAATCTATAATCTTTCTCGAACTCTAAATTATTGAGTCAAATTTATTTAATGTTTATTTAATAAGTAGGGTGTTTTTTCTCTAACTTGTTACTTACTTAACAACATAAATCAAAAAATTATGACTAGAAAATATTTTTTTTTAAAGTAGCACTTAGCTCAACAACAGTATTTTTTCTGACTTGAATTACTGATCATCAAAGGAATCATATAATTTCAAGAAACATAAAAACAGCATTTGCCGGAACAACATCACTCATTTTTGTTTAATTTTAAAAAAAATAATCCGCTGAAAATCAATTAAATCAAACTTTTTTAAATAAAAATTAACTTCTAAATTAATTCTGTCTTAATTTTTATGATTGAAAAACTATTGCGTATAATAAATAGATACTTTTGCGTTACAACTAATGAAACTTTTAATTTAAAAAAATGAAAAAACATATAATTATCCTCTTCCTTTTCATGGGAACGATAGGATATTCTCAAAACTGGAAAACTAATTTTGAAGAGGCTAAAATTGAAGCCAACAAAGAAAACAAAAATATTCTTTTGGTCTTCTCCGGATCGGATTGGTGCGCGCCGTGTATGAAATTAGAAAATGTAGTATGGAAATCAGATGCTTTTCAAGCGGAAGCAGCAAAAAGTTGGGTTATTTACAAAGCTGATTTTCCAAAGAAAAAAGCCAATCAATTATCCGCTGATTTATCCGAAAGAAATAATAAATTAGCTGAAAAATACAATAAAAACGGAAGCTTTCCACTTGTTGTCCTTTTGGATAAAACTGGAAAAATAATTGGGATGACCGGTTTCAAAAATGTTTCGGCTGTAGATTATATCGCACTCATTCACTCATTCGAAAAATAATGCAAAAAGCAATAACTGTATTTTTTTTATGTCTGACATTCGCTTCTTTTGGACAAATTGCTCACAAAAGAAAATTATCTATGTTGGGAAGCCCGTTTGAAGTTACCGCTGTTGCAAATGATACGGTAAAAGCAAACGAATATATTGATTTGGCTGTAGCCGAAGTAAAACGTATTGAAAATTTAATTTCCGATTGGATTCCAACTACACAAATATCAGAAATCAACAGAAACGCAGGAATTAAACCCGTTAAAGTAGATGCCGAAGTGTTTCAATTAGTAGAACGTGCCATTAAAATTTCCCAAATCACATCTGGTGCTTTTGATATTTCATATGCATCGATGGATAAAATTTGGAAATTTGACGGTAGCATGAAAGAAATGCCAACCGAAGAAGCTATTAAAAAATCAGTGGCTAAAATTGGATATCAAAATATTATTTTAGATAAAAAAGAACAAACTATTTTCTTAAAATTACAAGGAATGAAGTTAGGTCTTGGCGGAATTGGTCAAGGTTATATTGCTGATAAAGTAAAAGATTTACTCTATTCTAAAGGTTGTCTTTCAGGAATTGTGAATGTTTCCGGAGACATAAATGCCTGGGGAAAACAACCCGACGGAAAGCCCTGGACAATAGGAATTGTAAATCCTTTGAATAAAAACAAAATTTTCGCCACTTTTCCGCTCAACGACAATGCAGTGGAAACATCTGGAAGTTATGAAAAATATGTGATTTTCAACGGAATCAGGTATTCTCACATCATTGATCCCAGAACAGGTTATCCGGCAATGGGCGTTGTAAGTGTATCCGTTTTTGCAAAACAAACTGAAATTGCGGATGCTTTGGCTACCGGAATTTTTGTACTCGGAGTAGAAGTTGGTTTGGATTTAGTCAATCAACTCAAAGGAATTGAATGCATCATAGTTGATGACAAAGGAAAAATACATTCTTCAAAAGGAATAGACATTAGAAAATACGAATAAAAAGAGAAATAAAATGATACAGAAAATAGTTTTTTTGTTTTTGATTCTAGCGGTTCTTCAATCTTGTAATTCTGTCAAAGAATATGAAAAAGTAGCTATAAATGACCCCGACATGAAACTTTCTGCCAGAACTTCAGAACGATACGAAACTGCTTTTCAAGTATATAGAGAAGCTGCGGCTGGTGCCAATGGAGGAAAATCTGGTGGTGGTTGCGGTTGTAATTAATTTGTTGAATACACTAAATCGTTTAATATAATTTTCAAAATATTCAAAATGAAAATAAGAATTATAATACTTTTATCACTCATTGGATTTACTGCTTTTTCGCAAGAGAAAGATACAACTGCGGTATTCAAAAAAAGGGTTTTAGAAAGTACAGAAGTAGATTTTTTAGCTAGTTATTACAATCAAAATGGTTCAAAATCTGTTGTTTCTGGAGGAATTGGTTCTGAAAAATTGACTGATGTAGCATCAAATATAGTGGTAAATATGCCTGTAAATGATGATGCTACTTTGACTATAGATTTGGGCATATCAGCTTATTCATCAGCATCTTCCAGTAATATAAACCCATTTAATTCTACCGGAGCTTCAGGTGGTGGAGGTGAAGATGATGACAGAATATCAAATAATAAAGTAGCCGCAGCAGCTAGCGGACCTTATGGAACTCCTTGGCAAGCTTCATCGGGAGCTTCAAAAAGCGATCAACTAACAGCAATATCAGCGAATTATGCACATAGTAGTGACTCCAGAGATTTTATTTGGAACGCAGATGTTTCTTTTTCTAATGAATATGATTATACTTCAGTAGGTTTTGGTGGTGGAATTGCAACACTTTTCAACGAAAAAAACACCGAATTAAGCGTGAAAGCTAATGTATATTTAGATCAATGGAGACCAATATACCCAACAGAACTTCATGAATATTCTATTTATGGTGCTAACTTTTTGAACCAAGGTTATTTTAGCGGTGTTACCGTTTTAGATCAAAACGGACAATCAACAACTGCTTATTTACCTTCTGCATTCAAAACTATTGCTTCTGTAAACAGAAACTCTTATTCAGCATCGGTTGGATTTTCTCAGGTGGTTTCAAAAAAATTACAATTATCTGTTTTCTTTGATGTTTTGCAACAACAAGGTTTGCTGTCTACTCCGTATCATAGAATCTATTTTGCTGATAAAGCAAATTATTATATCGGACAATCACAATACATCAACAACTACGAAAGCGCGAGTAATTCAGGTGTTTTTAAACTGGCCGATGACATCGAAAGATTACCTGACAGCCGTTTTAAACTGCCAATTGGCGCTAGATTAAATTACTACATCAATGAGCGTTTTGTACTGAGAACCTATTACCGTTTTTATTCTGATAATTGGGATATACAATCGCATACTGCCAGCATAGAACTACCTATAAAATTATCGGATCGGTTTACGGTTTTCCCAATGTATCGTTATTATACACAAACAGGTTCTAAATATTATGCACCATACGAAACCCATTTGTCAACAGAAGAATTCTATACTTCTGATCCTGATTTAGCCACTTTTGATGCCAATCAATACGGTTTTGGAATCAATTACGCTGATATTTTTACAGGAGCAAAAATCTGGAAATTAGGTTTAAAAAACATCGACTTTAGATTCAATCATTACGAAAGAAGCGATAATTTAAAAGCAAATATTGCTACCATTGGCTTTAAGTTTATAATGCAATAAAAAATGAAAATTCTAATAGTTGAAGACGAAATAGGAATTGCCAATTTTCTAAAACAAGGTTTAGAGGAGGAAGGCTACGATGTTTTAATAGCTAATGACGGAGAAACAGGATACAAATTGGCTTTAAGCCAAAAAGTAAATGTGATTCTTTTGGATTGGATTTTGCCAAAAATGACAGGCATTGAAGTATGTAAATCCATTCGAAAAACGGATACAAAAACGCCTATTATTTTTCTAACTGCCAAAGATACTGTTCAGGAAACCATTGAAGGATTAAAAGCTGGTGCCAATGATTACATCAAAAAACCTTTTAGTTTTGATGAATTAGTGGAGCGTATTAAAATTCATTTCAGAAATGAAAATGCCGATGATATTTTAACCCTTGGAAACATAAAAATAATTCAATCTAAACATCAGATTTTTGTCGAAAACCAAGAAATTGTATTCACACAAAGGGAATTTGAATTGTTAGTTTATCTCATCAAAAATAAAGGAAATGTATGTACCCGAAACCAAATCATAGAAGATGTTTGGGACATTCATTTTGAATATGACACCGGCGTAATTGATGTTTTTATGAATGCTATTCGAAAAAAACTCAATCTTAACAAAGATGAAGAACTCATCAAAACCATTCGTGGGGTTGGTTATATTGCTAACGATTTAAACTAAAAAATGTTTTCATTCTCCTATAAAAACAGAATCGCCTTCAATTATATCTTAAGCACTGGCTTATTGATTTCGGTGGTGTTTTTTGTAATTTATAAAATCATAAATTTTAGCGTAAACAATCACATCAATGATGATATTCAAACCGAAGTAGAGAAACATCTTGAAGAAATTGAAATTGACAGAAACAATACCTATTTGATTCAAGTTGACCAATGGAGAGCGCGTGAGCATAATACAGTGAATGTAAATCCGGTTTTTGTACAGTTTTTAGACATTAATGATAAACTAATTGATAAATCTCCAAATCTTAAAGGACTTCAACTCAAGTTATACAAGTATCAATTAGACAATCAATTTATTGATACTTATCTAAATAAAAAACCAATTCGTCAGATACAAGTACCTCTTTTTGACGAAAAAAAAATTGTAGGACATCTTTTTGTGGCCATGTCGCTTGATGATGCCACCATGATTTTGACTAATTTAAGAAATACACTTTACATCGCTTTTCCGCTGATATTGATTGTTTTATTTCTTATTGCCCGTTTAATTGCCGGCAGAAGTATAAAACCGGTAACCATGATTACCGAAACGTCTCGAAGAATCACAAAAGATAATCTGAAAGACCGAATCGTTTTACCACAAAATAAGGACGAATTATTTGTACTTTCTAAAACAATAAATGATTTATTAGACCGCATAGAAAACGCTGTTGAACGCGAAAAACAATTCACTTCTGATGCGTCACACGAACTGCGAACACCATTAACGGTATTAAAAGGCACTCTCGAAGTTTTGATTAGAAAGTCCAGAACTCAAGCCGAATATGAAGATAAAATAAAGTACAGTATTACCGAAGTCAATCGCTTGAATAACTTGGTTGATCAATTGCTGTTACTGGCTCGTTTTGAGAATCAAAAACAAAGTTTAAAAATTGAAAAAGTATATTTGAACGCTTTGATTTTAGATATATTAACGCTGTATTCGGGAAAAATAAACACGAAGAAAATCACAATAAACCATTCGTTTTCAAAAGATTATTTTATAGAATCGGATAACTATTTAGTGTCAATTATTATTAGCAATATTATCAGTAATGCGATAAAATATTCTGAAGAACAAGGCGAAATCTCAATAATTCTTTCTAAAAAGGAAAGAAAAACGATTTGCACTATTTCGGATAACGGAATTGGGATTGCCGCTGAAGATTTAGATAAAATTTTCAATCCTTTTTATCGTTCCAGTCCAACAAATCATCCCGAAATAAAAGGGTCTGGTTTAGGCCTTTCGATAGTTAAAAAAATAGCCCAATTACTGCATACAAAATTCGAAATTAAAAGTAAAATCAATCACGGAACAGTAGTGATTTTAAGTTTTGATTAAGCCGACCTTAAGTTGTTCTTAAGTTATTCCTTATATTTATACCTTACTTTTGGTACAAATAAAATAAGGTAAAAATGCTTGAAAAAATTATTGCTTTTAGTTTAAAAAACAAACTCATTGTTTTACTCTTCACTCTCGGAGTCTTTGGATTCGGTATGTTTTCTGTATTCCAAATCTCTATTGGAGCAGTTCCCGATGTGACTAATAACCAAGTTCAGGTTATTACCACTTCAAGAAATCTTTCTACACAAGATATTGAACAATTTATTACTTATCCTGTAGAAATTGAAATGGCGAATTTGCCGGGTGTAAAAGAAATTCGTTCAATATCCAAATTTGGACTATCTGTTGTTACTATAGTTTTTGACGATGATTTGGGAACCTATCTACCAAGACAACTGATTGCTGAAAAAATCAAAGCAGCTTCCGAGAAAATTCCGCAAGGTTTTGGAACTCCAGAAATGGGACCAATTACCACCGGATTAGGAGAAATTTACCAATACACATTAGAAGTAAAACCAAAATTTAAGAATAATTATTCCGTTACTGATTTGCGAACCATTCAGGATTGGGTAGTCAAACGACAATTGTCTGGTATCAAAGGCGTTGTTGAAATTAATACTTGGGGAGGTTATCTAAAACAGTACGAAATCGCCATTAAACCATCCAGCTTAAAAGCCATGAATATCACAATGACTGATGTTTTTACAGCTTTGGAAAAAAACAACAGCATTGCTGGCGGTGCTTATATCGAAAAAGTGAATCAAAGTTATTTTATTCGAGGAGAAGGAAAAGTAAATTCGATTCAAGACATTGAAAATATCGTAGTTAAAACCACTGACGGTTTGCCTGTTTATGTCAAAAATGTAGCTGAAGTCCGTTTTGGTCACGCCAATCGTTTTGGAGCAATTACGGGCAACGGCGAAGGCGAAAAAGTCTTGGGTCAGGTAATGATGCTCAAAGGAGGAAACTCAAAACAAGTCATCAGCGATGTAAAAAACCGAGTTGCCGAGATTCAAAAAACTTTGCCTGAAGGCGTTTACATCAATGGCTTTTTGGAACGAAGTGAATTAGTTGGAAAAACCACATTTACAGTAGCCGAAAACTTGATCTTAGGTTGTTTAATCGTAATTTTCGTAGTGGTTTTATTATTAGGAAATTGGCGTTCCGGATTAGTAGTCGCTTCAGTAATTCCGCTGTGTTTATTGTTTGCCATTTCGTTCATGAATATTTTTGGAATCGATGCTAATTTAATGAGTTTAGGCGCAATCGATTTTGGGATTATCATTGACGGAGCGGTAATTATTGTTGAGTTTATTGCTTTTCAAATCGCTCATAAATCCGCTCATTTAGTAAATTTATCCAAAGAAGAACGTCAATTAGAAATTGACCAAATCACGTATAAAAGTGCTTCAAAAATGATGAATTCGGCTATTTTTGGTCAGTTGATTATTTTGATTGTTTTTATTCCAATATTGTCATTATCTGGTATTGAAGGGAAAATGTTTAAACCCATGGCAATGACTTTTAGTTTTGCATTGGTTGGAGCCATGATTTTCTGTTTTACTTATGTTCCCGTAGTTTCCTCTTTATTTTTGAAACCAACGGAAGAAAATCCGAATTCAATTTCCAGCAAATTAATCCGTAAATTGAATTCATTGTACTTGCCCGTTATTTCCTGGGCATTAAAAAATACCAAAAAAGTACTTTATGGCGCATTAGGATTATTGTTTTTTGCCAGCGGTTTATTTATGACAATGGGAGGTGAATTTATTCCTACACTTGACGAAGGTGATTTTGTGATTCAACCGGTATTAAAAACAGGGACTTCATTAACAAAAACAATTGCTACCACTACCAAAATCGAAAAAATTATCCTTAAAAATTTCCCTGAAGTAGAACAAGTTGTTAGCCGAATTGGTGCGGCAGAAGTGCCAACAGACCCTATGTCTATGGAGGAAAGTGATATTATTGTAAAATTAAAACCAAAATCTGAATGGGTTTCTGCAGCCAGCAAAGACGAATTGGCCGATAAAATAAAAGCGGCTATCGAAAATGAAATTCCAAATATGGAAATCGAGTTTACGCAACCTATAGAAATGCGTTTCAACGAATTAATTTCAGGAACGCGCTCGGATGTAGCCGTTAAAATTTTTGGTGAAGATTTGAATGTTTTAGCTCAAAAAGCGCACGAAATTGAAAAAGCAATTAAAAACATACCCGGAGCTTCAGATGTAATTATTGAAAAAACAGAAGGTTTGCCACAAATGTTTGTACAATATGACCGCTCAAAAATTGCCCGATACGGACTTAATATTGCCGATTTAAATGAAATGATTGCACTGAGTTTTGCAGGAAAAACAGTTGGAAATGTTTTTGAAGGAGAAAAGCGTTTTGATATGGTTATTCGTTTAGATCAAGACAATCGTCAAAGTATTGAGGATTTAAAAAACCTGTATGTTTCAATTCCAAATGGAGAACAAATTCCGTTAAGCGAATTGGCTAAAATTGAATATACAGAAGGTCCTGCCAAAATTTCAAGAGACAATACCAATAGACGAATTGTTGTTGGAATCAACGTTAGAAATCGAGATTTACAAAGCGTTGTTACTGATATTCAGAAAATTGTAGATACAAAAATTAAACTTCCTGCAGGCTATTATGTAAAATATGGTGGTCAGTTTGAAAACCTTCAAAGTGCAAAAGCCCGTTTGATGATTGCCGTTCCGATAGCTTTATTTTTAATATTTATCTTACTGCATTTTGCCTTTGGTTCTATCAAAGAAGCTTTAATGGTGTACTCAGCCATTCCGCTTTCGGCAGTGGGAGGAATATTATTTTTATGGATGCGCGATTTGCCTTTTAGTATCTCTGCAGGAGTAGGTTTTATTGCACTTTTTGGAATTGCAGTATTAAACGGAATTGTACTTATCGAACATTTTAAAGAATTAAAACATCAAGGAATGACTAATATGGACGAATTGATTTTAAAAGGTACAACAGACAGATTGCGTCCGGTTTTATTGACAGCAGCTGCGGCAGCATTAGGTTTTTTACCAATGGCAATCTCATCATCGGCGGGAGCAGAGGTACAAAGACCATTAGCCACAGTCGTTATTGGTGGATTATTTACCGCTACTTTATTAACGATGATTGTCTTGCCTATTTTGTTTAAAGTTTTTGATGCCAAAGAATTTAAAAAACCTAAATTCAAATTGCATAAAAAGTCAACTTATATGTTTGTATTGCTTTTAAGTTCTTCATTTGCTTTTTCGCAAAATAGCAATCCGGAATTAGATACTTTAATTTCAAAAGCTTTAGAAAATAATAAAAGCATAAAAGCGGCTCAATTGCAAGTGGACAAAATGAATTCCAATATAAAAACAGCCTATACTTTTGACAAAACCAATATTTATTACAGTTATGACCAAAATAATTTAGCTTTAAATAACGAACCATTACGCGTTTTCGGGATTCAACAACGATTCGCTTTTCCTACGGTTTACGGACTGCAAAAAAAGGTATATTCTGCAGAATTTGAAAAAGAAAAAGCCAATTATGAGATTCAGAAAAACAAGCTTTCATTAGCCGTTTCTAAATCGTATCAGCATATTGTGTATTTGCAACACCAAGAAAAACTGTATTTTTATTTAGACAGTTTGTACCAAAATTTTTCTAAAGCAAGCGACCGCCGATTCGAATTAGGGGAGACAAATTATCTGGAAAAAATCACGGCACAATCGAAATTCAGACAAATAAGAACCAAATTATCTCAAATTGAAAATGACAAAAAAGCACAATATGAAATACTGAATTCTTTAGTTCAATCTGATGAAAATTACAGTGTAAAAAGTAACACAATAGCACCTTTAAATACTACAATGAACGAAACAAGTAAGTCTTTGTATAATACTTATTTAGAAAGCATTACTAAAAACTATAAAACACAGCTACAGTTACAAAAACAACATTGGTTACCGGATCTCAACTTAGATTATTTTCAAGGAAAAAATAACGGATTATCACAATCTTTGTATGGCTTTCAAGTGGGATTGGCAGTTCCTATTTTGTTTTCGGGTACTATTGCTAAAACTAAAGTAGCGCAACTCGAATTGCAAAGTTGGGAACAACAAAAGCAAAATGAAGAACAAAAAATAGAGCGCTATATCAGTCAGAAAAAGAATGAAATAACAAAGCATAAGGAAGCCATTACGTATTACAATCAATATGGTAAAAAATTATCTGATGAAATTATAAAAGTAGCCAATAGCAGTTATAAAAATGGAGAAATAGATTTCTTTCAATACATTCAAAGTTTAGAAAATGCCACAACAATTCAAGTCGATTATTTAGACACTATTTTACAATTCAACAGCACTCAATTAGATTTACAATACCTTAATTTTTAATACGTAACCAATGAAAAAAATCATATACCTATTCGCAATAACAGCATCACTTTTTTCTTGTAAAGATGCCAAAACAGAAGATATAACTCCAAAAGACGACGGCTTAATAAATGTTACCAAGGCCCAGTTTCAATCAGCCGGAATGGAAATTTCAACTCCGGTAGAACAAGATTTTGATGTAACTATAAAAACTTCGGGAAGAATTGATGTTCCGCCTCAAAACAGAGCCAAAGTGACTACTTTTATTGGAGGTTATGTAAAATCGACTTCTCTTTTGGTTGGTGATAAAGTGACTAAAGGACAAGCATTATTAACATTAGAAAATACTGAATTTTTGGATATTCAAAAAGATTATCTTGAAGTTGCAGAGCAAATTAATTATTTGAAATCAGAATACGAGAGACAAAAAACATTGTATGATGAAAAAATAACCTCTCAAAAAAACTACCTCAAAGCAGAAAGTGAATACCGAAGAGCAAAAGCAACCTATCAAAGTTTAAGACAAAAACTGAATCTTTTGAACCTAAATCCGAGTCAGGTCGAAAAAGGAAAACTGACTTCGGTTATTACCATTTATTCGCCAATTTCGGGAGATATTGTAATCATGAATGCTAATGTTGGTATGCTGATGGCGCCTTCGGATGTAATTTTAGAAATTGTAGATACTAATCATTTGCATTTAGAATTAGCTGTTTTTGAAAAAGATATTTTGAATGTAAAAATAGGGCAGAAGATTAATTTCAGAGTTCCTGAAGCCAGTAAAGAAGTTTTTAAAGCCGAAGTACATTTAGTTGGGAAATCTATAGAAGGAAATGACAGAACAATCAATGTTCACGGACATTTAGACGATGCCATTAAACAAAAATTATTAACCGGAATGTTTGTTGAAGCTGGAATTGTTGTGAATTCTAAGAAAGGTTTAGCCATACCAACAGATGCTTTGCTGACAGAAAACAACAAAAATTATGTGTTGTTACTGGATAATACTAAAACAGGATATTCTTTCAAAAAAGTTGCCGTATCTTTAGGTGAAAAATCGGAAGAATTTGTAGAGATTCTTCCAAATAAAGAAATTAATGCTACTTCAAAACTACTGACAAAAGGGGTGTTTGATATAGCCAATTAAATGATATTTTATGGATTTAAATAAACTAAAAGGACAGTTACAAACCGAAGTGGATACCGCTTTTTTGTACAACAGTATTGCAGCCATTCAATCGGATGAAAATCTATCGAGAGTTTTACAGAGCCTGGCCGAAATTGAAAAAGGTCATGCAAAACACATGCTTGAAAAAGTATTGACATTTGAAGCCAATTACCCAATGCCTTCCCCTTCATCAAGAGCCAAATTTCAATTGAAATTAGGGAAGATTTTTGGATACAGTTCTATTATCAGCAGTTTATCCAATATTGAAAAACAATTTGCTGTTAATACAATTAAAAATAAAATCGAACAAGGAGAGAAACTTACCGGTTTTGAACACAATCACCTAAATATCATTGAAGCAGTCAATAATAACGCTGCATTGAATGTTTCCGGCGGTTTATTGTCCAAATTTGAAAGTCGCCATAAATCAGTTGGAGGAAATGCGTTACGAGCAGCCGTTTTGGGATCAAATGACGGATTGGTTTCTAATATGAGTTTGGTTATGGGAGTTGCCGGAGCGGCAGTTTCAAATGATACGATATTATTAACGGGTATTGCCGGACTTTTAGCAGGAGCAATTTCAATGGCATTAGGAGAATGGCTATCGGTACAAAGTTCAAGAGAATTGAACCAACGCCAAATCGATTTAGAAACAGAAGAATTAGAAGCCTCACCAGAAGAAGAAAAAAAAGAATTAGTATTGCTTTATCAGGCAAAAGGAATGAATGCAGTTGAAGCTCAAAAACTGGCTGATAAAGCTTTTGAAAACCCAGAAACAGCCATTGATGCCATTATTACTGAGGAATTGGGAATTGATAAAGAAGAATTAGGAGGTTCAGCTAGGGAAGCGGCGATTGCTTCCTTTGTACTTTTTGCAATTGGCGCCATTATTCCTTTATATCCTTTTATGCTTTTGGATGGTCAAAATGCCATTTTATTGAGTATTGGCAGCAGTATAGTAGGTCTTTTTGGAATTGGTGCAGCCATCACTTTATTAACCGGAAAAAGTATATTATTTTCAGGTTTCAGACAAGTTGGTTTCGGATTAGCCGCCGCTGCAATTACATATGGCATTGGGTCTTTAATTGGAGTTTCATTGGCAGGTTAATCTTTTATTTTTAAACTTTTAAAACAAATTATATTATGAACGACGCGCACTTACACATGGTAGTGAATCATTTTCCAATTATTGGAACCATATTGGGGCTTGGAATTTTGATTACAGGTTTAATTTTAAAAAACAATTCGGTAAAAAGTACTGCTTATGTTTTATTTGTAGTAGCTGCAGTTTTTGCACTATTCAGTATGGGGACTGGTGAAGGAGCAGAGGAACTTGTAGAAGACATGCCTTCGATTGGGAAAGAAATCATTCATGAACACGAAGAAATGGCAGAGAAATTAGCTCTTGTTTTATATGCTTTAGGAGTTGTTTCACTTGCTGGTTTGTATCTAAATTACAAAAAACATGCTAAAGCAAATCTTGTTTCTTTTATAGCGGTCATTATAGCAATTGTTGGTGTCTTTTTTGCAACAGAAACTGGCACAACAGGAGGGGAAATTCGTCATACTGAAATCAGAGCGAATGCAGCTTTGCCTACTACTGCAGGAGAAACTCAAGAAGAAGACAAAGATTAATTACAAATTTATTTTTTTACAAAAAAAGAGGATTTCCTACAAGTGAAAATCCTCTTTTTTTATGGTATTTTTTAAAAAAAATTTCGTGCTAACTGGCAAATAACAAAATGAGTAATTGCGCTATAAATATCCTTGAAATTGTAACCATTGGATAAACCGTGGCGTAAGACTGATTTGGGATTTCAGAGTCTAAATACTTAGTACTAAAGGCTAATGCAGCCGGATCCGTATAAGCACCACTCATAATTCCTACCAGTTGATAAAAGTTTAATTTAAAAATATATCTACCAACTAAAACCATGATTATTAATGGAATAAATGTAATATAGCAACCGTAATAAATCCAAAGCCATCCGTTGAATTTGATGAAATTATCATAAAAAGCAGCTCCGGCATGAATTCCTACAGCAGCAAAAAACAAACAAATTCCTAAATCTTTCATGAAATAAATTGCACCGTTATTGATGTAAGAATGTATCGCACCCACACCGCCGTATCGACTGATAAATAATGCTGTAATAAGTGGTCCTGCTGCAAATCCTAATTTTAAAGGAACTGGTAATGAAGGAATAAAAATAGGAATAGAACCTATTATGATACCAATAATCAAACCTCCAAAAAGAGATAAAAAATCGGGTTCCAAAAGATGTTTTTCTGAGTTTCCAATTATTTTTTCTACTTCGGCAATCGCTTCTTTATTTCCAACAATCAATAATTTGTCTCCATAAAAAAGTTCTAAAGAAGGCTGGGCTAATAACTCTAATCCAGAACGAACTACACGAGTTACTTTCAAATCAAATTTATTGTGCAAATCTAACTCTGCCAATGTTTTGTGAGTAGCGGCTTTTGTTGTAACAAAAACAAATTTTGCGATTAAATCTTCTCCGGTTTCAATAAATAAATCGGTTGAAATTTTACCCACTAAATGAATAAAATGATCCACATCTTTTTGATTACCAACCACCATCAATACATCTTTATCATGAATTTTAGTGTCTAATGAAGGAGAATAAACCACTTTGGAACCGCTGTTTTTCAAACGTGAAATGATGACATTATGAATATCTAATTCTTTAAAAATTTGATAAATACTTTTACCCAATAAATCTGAATTTGTAATTCTGCACTTTTCATTAATGATTATATTTTCTTTATCGGAAGTTTTATTTTTTAAAGAAAGAGTTTCTTTAATCAGATCAATTCTCAAAACTGATTTTGATAATATAATGGTTAGGATAATTCCAAAAACACCCAACGGATAAGTAATAGCATAAGCAATGGTAGGATCACTGAATACTTTTGAAGGAAATTGATTTTGTATTTCTTGCAAAGTAGATTTTGCTGCTCCTAAACCAGGTGTATTAGTTACAGAACCTGACATTAAACCTACTGCATTTTCGATATCAATTTTAGTAACTATATGTATTAAATAAGTTATGATTCCTCCTAAAAGTACAGCTCCAACTGCCAAAAGATTAAATAATAATCCATCTTTCTTGAATGAAGAAAAGAAAGAAGGTCCAACTTGAATACCAATTCCGTAAACAAATAAAATTAAGCCAAAATCACGAACGAAAACTAAAATACTTTCATCCATGCGGTAGCCATAATGACCTAAAAAAAGCCCGACAAACATAACCGCAGAGACGCCCAAAGAGATATTGCCTATTCGGATTCTTCCTGCAAAAAAACCTACACTGATAGCAATTAAAAGGACAATTAAAGACTGAGTAATGTCCGGTTCATTATTGGGGCTAAATAATGTGTTAAACCAATCAAACATAATGTTACAATTTAATAGTTAAATTTAATAGTTATAATTTGATAACAAATAACTAAAATAGTTTATTACTTTTATATGATAAAAATCAGGTTAATCTTTTTGTAAATTTAATTAATAAAATGAATTGATTGCTCCTTTTTTTAAATTTAAAAAACCTTGTAAACCCTTGTAAAATACGAAAACGTTTGCGCATGTTTTTATATTTCATGATAAAAATCAGGTTTTTTCAGAAGTAACAATCATACATTTGAATAGAATTAAATAACAAGAATTTTTAAAATTAAACAAGATGAAAAACATTAAAATCATTCAGGAATTACACGATTTAGGAATTACAGGTTACCATGAAGTATCTTACAACCCTTCTTACGAAGAATTATATCAAGCAGAAGTTTCTCATAAAAGAAAAGGATATGAAAAAGGAGCATTGACAGATACTGGTGCTGTAGCAGTGAAAACCGGTATTTTCACAGGACGTTCTCCTAAGGATAGATATATTGTTAAAGATGATGTTACCAAAGACACTATTTATTGGGATGATAAAGTAAATTTCCCAACAACTATAGGTATTTGGGATGATTTAAAAAAATTAGTTTTAAAACAACTTTCAACTTCTCCAAAATTATATGTTGTTGATGCTTTTTGTGGAACAAATGCTGATACACGATTAAAAGTTCGTTTCGTAATGGAAGTAGCTTGGCAAGCACACTTTGTAACAAACATGTTTATCAGACCTTCTATTTATGAACTAGAAAACTTTGGAGAGCCTGATTTTATTGTTATGAATGGTTCTAAAGCAACAAATCCAGACTGGAAAGAACAAGGATTAAATTCAGAAAACTTTGTATTATTCAATCTTACAGAAAAAGTTCAAATCATTGGTGGAACTTGGTATGGTGGAGAAATGAAAAAAGGAATGTTCTCTATGATGAATTATTACCTTCCGTTAAAAGGAATGGCTTCAATGCACTGTTCTGCTAACGTTGGTGAAAAAGGAGATGTAGCTGTATTCTTTGGTCTTTCTGGAACAGGTAAAACAACCCTTTCTGCAGATCCAAAAAGATATTTAATTGGTGATGACGAACACGGATGGGATGACAACGGAGTATTTAATTACGAAGGTGGTTGCTACGCAAAAGTTATCGACTTAACAGAAGAAAACGAACCGGACATCTGGAGAGCTATCAAAAGAGATGCTTTATTAGAAAATGTTATTGTGGATGAATATGGAGAAGTAAATTACTACGACCATTCAATCACTGAAAACTCTAGAGTTTCTTACCCAATATATCATATCAATAAAATTGTATTGCCATCAAAAGCAGGACATGCAAGCAAAATCATTTATCTTTCTGCTGATGCATTTGGAGTATTACCTCCAGTATCAATCTTAGATGACGATCAAGCTCAATACCACTTCCTTTGTGGATATACTTCAAAATTAGCAGGAACTGAAAGAGGAATTACAGCTCCAGAACCATCATTTTCTCCAGCGTTTGGTGAAGCATTCTTGACTTTACACCCAACAAGATATTCTCAAACCTTAATTGGTAAAATGAAAGAACACGGAGCAAAAGCATATTTAGTAAATACAGGTTGGAACGGAACCGGAAAAAGAATTTCACTTAAAAACACAAGAGCAATTATCGATGCTATTATCAGCAGCGAAATTGACGAAGCTGAAACTAGAACTATTCCTTTCTTGAATTTAACAATTCCTACTATTTTACCAAATGTAAGTGACGGAATTCTTGATCCAAGAGATACATACAAAGACGATAAAGAATGGGAAGCTAAAGCAAAAGATTTATCAGCAAGATACATCAAAAACTTTGAGCAATATACAGATACCGAAGAAGGTAAACGTTTGGTTGCAGCTGGTCCAAAATTAAGTTAAACTAAATTCAAAATTCGATTCCCGAATAGCTGTTGGTTCTTTATCAACAGCTATTCCTTTTAAAAATCATTATTAGTTTCTTTTTTTTAACAATAAGACAGCATTAAGTTAAATTAAAAATTGCATTTTAAATAAAATTTCCACTATATTTGCAATCGAAATCAAGGGATTATCAAATTAAAAATTATGTTATCAATTCAATTGCATCATCATCATTCTCATTATTGCTCTCAAGCGATGTGTTAATGGTATGCATGTAAATCATCATATTTTAAAACCCGTTTGAGTATATCAAGCGGGTTTTTTATTTCCTATCCGTTGTACTCAAGCACAATAATAGTAAATCAAAAAAAATCAAAAAAAATGAGTACTTTAAAAATTGCAATTCAAAAATCAGGACGTTTAAACGAAGACAGCATTCAAATCTTAAAAGATTGTGGCATTTCTATTAACAACGGAAACGACCAACTCAAAGCAGAAGCCACTAATTTCCCATTAGAAGTGTTGTATCTTAGAAACTCCGATATTCCACAATATTTAATTGACGGAGTTGTAGATATCGCCATTGTTGGAGATAATCTTTTGGTTGAAAAAGGGAAAAATATCATTGTTGCTCAAAAATTAGGCTTCTCAAAATGTAAAGTTTCAGTTGCTGTTCCAAAAACGTTCAAATACAATTCCATCAAAGATTTAGACGGAATGCGAATTGCAACATCTTATCCCAATACCGTTAATGAATACTTTAATTCATTTGGATTATCAGTAGACATTCACCAAATTTCAGGCTCTGTAGAAATCGCGCCAAATATTGGTTTAGCAGATGCAATCGTTGATATCGTTTCCAGCGGAAGTACTTTATTCAAAAACAATCTTAAAGAAGTTGAAGTCATTTTTAAAAGTGAAGCTGTTTTAGCGGTCTCACCAAAAGTGACTCCGGAAATTCAAAAAATAATCGATATTCTTCAGTTTAGAATCGAATCCGTATTGAGAGCCAGAAAATCAGAATACATTTTGATGAACGTTCCTAATGACAAAATTGAAGCGGTTGGAAAAATATTACCCGTATTAAAAAGCCTTACCGTTTTACCATTGGCTCAGCCAGGTTGGAGTAGCGTACACTCCGTAATTGATAAAGATACTTTTTGGGACGTAATCAGCCAATTGAAAGAAGCCGGAGCCGAAGGAATTTTGGTTTGCCCAATTGAAAAATTGGTTCTTTAAACGGAATAAACCAAAAAAACTTTCTATACAATTCATGCAAACTTTGCGGTTAAAAATATAAAAATGAATAAAATCTACAACCCAAAACCTGAAACTTGGTCTTCTATTTTAGAAAGACCAACCAAAACTGTTGATGATATTGAAGCAACAGTAAAAGAAATTTTCAAGGAAATACAAAAAAAAGGGGATATTGCTGTTGCAAAATATACGTCGCTTTTTGACGGTGCTGCATTAGATACAATTCAAGTTACCAAAGCCGAAATAGAACTAGCAGTCGCAACAGTTCCTTCGGAATTAAAAAAAGCCATTCAACTGGCGAAATCTAACATAAAAAAATTCCATTCTGCTCAAAAAACCGATAGAGTTTCTGTTGAAACAATTGAAGGCGTGAATTGCTGGCAAGAAAAAAGACCAATTCAAAAAATAGGTTTATACATTCCCGGAGGAACCGCCCCTTTATTTTCTACAGTACTAATGCTGGCTGTTCCCGCAGAAATTGCAGGTTGTAATGAAGTCGTATTGTGTTCTCCTCCCGATAAAAACGGAAATATAAACCCAGCTATTTTATATGCGGCTAATTTATGTGGTGTAACCAAAATTCTAAAAGTAGGCGGAATACAAGCCATTGCAGGAATGACTTTTGGAACCGAATCAATTTCTAAAGTGTATAAAATTTTTGGACCTGGAAATCAATTTGTTACTGTAGCTAAACAATTAGCCACCCAATTTGGAGTTGCTATCGATATGCCTGCAGGACCTTCCGAATTGTTGATAGTTGCTGATAATACAGCAGTTCCGGCATTCGTAGCTTCCGATTTGCTTTCGCAAGCAGAACACGGAGCAGACAGTCAAGTGATTTTAGTTTCCACTTCAAAAAAATTAATAGATGCTGTTGAAAAAGAAGTTCAAATTCAACTGGATGTATTACCAAGAAAAGCCATTGCCGAGAAAGCGATTGCAAATTCTAAATTGATTTATGTTGAAAATGACACCATTGCATTAGAATTAATCAACGAATACGGTCCAGAACACTTCATTATTTGTTCAGAATTTGATGATTTTTACAGTAATGGAATTCATAATGCCGGTTCTGTCTTTATTGGAAATTACACCCCGGAAAGCGCTGGTGATTATGCCTCTGGAACGAATCATACCTTACCAACAAACGGTTATGCTAAAAATTATAGCGGTGTAAATTTGGACAGTTTTACCAAAACCATGACTTTTCAGAAAATTTCTGCAAAGGGAATTCAAAATATTGGAAAAGCCATCGAAATTATGGCAGAAGCAGAAGGATTACAAGCACACAAAAATGCAGTTACATTACGTTTAAAAGCGATTGAAAATGAAAAATAATTTTGATATAAATACTTTTGTCCGTGAAAACGTAAAGTCAATGAAGCCTTATTCTTCGGCTCGTGATGAGTTCGAGGATTTTGATACCGCAGATATGATTTTTTTGGATGCTAATGAAAACCCTTTTGAAAACGGGGTAAACAGGTATCCAGATCCACAACAAAGCAGTGTGAAAGTTGTTTTGGCCAAACAAAAAAAGGTTAAAACAAATCAAATTTTATTAGGAAACGGAAGCGATGAAGTTTTGGATTTATTATTCCGTGCTTTTTGTGAACCAAAAGTGGACAATGTAATTACTCTACCACCAACCTACGGAATGTACGGTGTTTTAGCCAATATCAATGCTGTTGAAAACAAAGAAATTTTACTTTCAACTGATTTTCAGCCACAGATTGAAAAAATCATGAACGCTGTTGATGAGAATACCAAAATCATCTTTTTATGTTCTCCAAATAATCCAACCGGAAATTCATTTTCGGATGAAAACGTTGCTTATTTGTTGAAAAACTTCAATGGTTTAGTGGTTATAGATGAAGCATATATTGACTTTTCTCAAAAAGAAAGTTGGGTTAACAAGTTAGATGAATATCCAAATTTAATTATCACGCAAACCCTTTCAAAAGCTTACGGTTTAGCAGGAATCCGTTTGGGAATTTGCTATGCATCTGCTGAAGTAATTTCGGTTTTAAATAAAATTAAGCCGCCATACAACGTAAACGAATTAACGCAACAAAGAGCTATTTTTAGACTTGGAAATGAAGCTAAAATAAATTCGGAAATAGAATCTATTATAGCACAAAGAACTGATTTACTTAAAGTGTTGCTTAATGTTAAATTTGTTGAGAAAATCTATCCGACAGAAGCTAATTTCATCTTGATAAAAGTGGATGACGCGAATAAAAGATACGATGAACTAATCGCAAAAGGAATCGTAATTCGTAACAGAACGACCCAACCTTTATGTGAGAACACCTTGCGTTTAACTATTGGAACGGAAGTAGAAAATAAAAAATTGATAGAAGCTTTGTCTTCTTTATAAACGTTTTAAAAAATGAAAAAAATACTTTTTATAGATCGTGACGGAACAATGGTTTTGGAACCGAATGATTATCAATTAGACAGTTTTGAAAAATTGGAATTTTATCCAAAAGCCTTTCAATATCTTGGAAAAATTGCCGCTGAATTGGATTTTGAGTTGGTAATGGTGACCAATCAAGATGGTTTAGGAACGGATTCTCATCCCGAAATTAACTTTTGGCCAGTTCATAATTTAGTGATGAAAGCATTTGAAAATGAAGGAGTCGTTTTTAGTGATGTTTTTATCGACAAAACATTTCCTCACGAAAATGTACCAACTCGTAAGCCTGGAACAGCTATGTTGACTAAATACATCAATAATCCAGCATACGATTTAGAAAATTCATTCGTAATTGGAGACAGAATAACTGACGTAGAATTAGCGAAAAACCTAGGTTCAAAAGCTATTTTTATCAACACTGACGAAGAGTTGGGAAGTGATGAAATATCCTCTAAAAGACACGAATTAGAAGATATTATTGCTTTGCAAACTACAGAATGGAAAACGATTTATGAGTTTTTGAAATTAGAGGAACGTTCCGCTTCCATAGAAAGAAAAACAAATGAAACCGATATTTATATTAAACTAAACCTTGACGGAACTGGGAAAAGTAAAATTGAAACTGGGATTGCTTTTTTTGACCACATGTTAGATCAAATCGCACGTCACGGACAAATGGACTTGGAAATCACCGTAAAAGGAGATTTAGAAGTCGATGAACACCACACTATTGAAGATACAGCTATTGCGCTTGGAGAAGTTTTTGCCAAAGCATTAGGAAACAAATTAGGAATAGAAAGATACGGTTTTTGTTTGCCAATGGATGATTGTTTATCACAAGTAGCCATTGATTTTGGAGGGAGAAACTGGTTGGTTTGGAAAACTGAATTCAAACGTGAAATGGTGGGTAAGATGCCGACAGAAATGTTTTATCATTTCTTCAAATCATTCTCGGATGGAGCAAAAGCTAATATCAACATTAAAGCCGAAGGCACTAACGAACATCACAAAATCGAAGCTATTTTCAAGGCTTTCGCCAAAGCGATAAAAGTGGCCGTAAAACGTGATACTGAAAAAATGATTTTACCAAGCACGAAAGGAATGCTTTAATAAGTTGAAAGACGAAATTCTAAAAGTACTTCGGTATTGACTTTAAGAGTTTTTACTTTACAACTTTAAGACTAATATAAATGAAAATTGTTATCATAAATTACGGAGCAGGAAACATTCAAAGCATCATGTTTGCCATCGAAAGACTAGGTTTTCATGCGGTTTTGAGTAACAATCCAGACGAAATAAAAGCAGCTGATAAAGTCATCTTTCCTGGAGTGGGAGAGGCAAGTTATGCCATGAAAATGTTGCAGGAAAGCGGTTTGGATACCTTGATTCCAACATTAAAACAACCCGTTTTTGGAATTTGTTTAGGAATGCAATTGATGTGTAATTCTTCCGAAGAAGGGGATACGAAAGGATTGGGAATTTTTGATGTGGATGTGGTGAAATTTTCATCGAAAGTAAAAGTGCCACAAATGGGCTGGAACAATATTTACAATCTAAAATCGGATTTGTTCAAAGGAATTTCCGAGAACGAATACATGTATTTGGTTCACAGTTTTTACGCTCCAATTTGTGCTGAAACTATTGCGACAACCAATTACGAGTTGGAATATTCATCGGCTTTAGAAAATGATAATTTCTATGGAACTCAATTTCACCCCGAAAAAAGTGGAGATATAGGAGAACAAATTCTTGGGAATTTTTTAAAATTATAAATTAAGTTGAAGACTTTTGACTTTCAAACATTAAGACTAAATAGGAATGAGAATAATACCTGCAATAGATATCATAGAAGGTAAATGTGTTCGCTTATCGAAAGGCGATTACAATACCAAAATCATATACAACGAAAATCCGCTGGAAGTGGCAAAATCATTCGAAGCACACGGAATCGAATATTTACATTTAGTAGATTTAGACGGAGCAAAATCCAGCAAAATTGTCAATTATAAAATATTGGAACAAATTGCCACACAAACCAAATTGAAAATTGATTTTGGAGGTGGATTAAAAGCAGATTCTGATTTGAAAATTGCTTTTGAATCTGGAGCAAACCAAATAACAGGAGGAAGTATTGCCGTAAAAAATAGAGCGATTTTCGAAAAATGGATTGCAGAATACGGTGCGGATAAAATTATTTTGGGAGCAGATGCTAATAATGAAAAAGTAGCTGTTTCGGGTTGGTTAGAAGATTCAAATGAAGATTTAGTGCCATTTATACAAGATTATCAAAACAAAGGAATTCAGTACGTAATTTGCACTGATATTGCCAAAGACGGAATGCTTGAAGGACCAAGTTTCGATTTATACGCTAAGATTTTGGCGGAAGCCAAAAGTATAAAATTGATTGCTTCAGGAGGAATTTCTACTTTTGATGAATTGCCTAAACTTGCTGAATTAGGTTGCGAAGGGACTATAATTGGTAAAGCAATTTACGAAGGAAGAATTTCGTTGAAACAACTGGAAAACTATATTTTAAGTATAAAGTCATAAGTTTTAAGTATGAGTTCAGATGTAATAAAAATTAAAAGTTTTTCTTTTGCCATTAGAATTGTTAATTTATATAAAACTTTAAATACCAGAAGTGAGTATGTAATGAGTAAACAAATTTTGCGTTCTGGAACTTCTATCGGTGCAAACATTAGAGAAGCAAAAAATGCGGAAAGTAAAGCTGATTTTATTCATAAGATGGGAATTTCTCAAAAAGAAGCAGATGAAACTTTATATTGGCTAGAATTGTTACAAGCGACAAATTATATTTCAAATGAAGAATTTTTAAGTTTAAATAATGATGGAATAGAAGTCTTAAAATTAATAAAAAGCATAATTATTACTTCTAAAAATAATATCAAAAAAACTTAATAATTCATCCTTACAATTTAATACTTAATTTAGATGTTAACAAAAAGAATAATTCCTTGCCTCGACATAAAAAACGGAAGAACCGTAAAAGGGGTTAATTTTGTGGACTTGCGAGATGCAGGTGATCCCGTAGAATTAGCCAAAATTTATTCGGATGAAGGAGCGGATGAATTGGTTTTTCTTGATATTTCTGCAACGGAAGAACGAAGAAGAACCTTGATTGATTTAGTTCGCAAAGTGGCGGAAACCATCAATATTCCATTTACTGTTGGTGGAGGAATTTCAGCAGTTGAAGATGTGGAAGTATTGTTACAAAATGGAGCGGATAAAGTTTCTATTAATTCCTCGGCGGTAAAAAATCCGCAGTTAATTAATGATTTGGCACAAAAATTTGGTAGCCAATGTGTAGTTGTAGCTATTGATGCCAAGCAAATTGATGGTGAATGGATCGTACATCTTGTAGGAGGAAAAGTACCTACAGAATTGCGATTATTTGACTGGGCAAAAGAAGTTGAAGAACGCGGTGCAGGAGAGATCCTTTTTACATCAATGAATCATGATGGAACAAAGAATGGATTTGCTAATGAAGCTTTGGCAACACTTTCTGAATTGGTGAATATTCCCATAATTGCTTCTGGTGGCGCAGGAAATATGCAACATTTTGTGGATACTTTTGTGGAAGGAAAAGCTGATGCAGCATTGGCGGCAAGCGTATTTCATTTTAAGGAAATTGAAATAAAAACATTGAAAAAAGAACTTAAAAACAACAATATAGAAGTACGTATTTAAGTAATAAGTCGGAATTATTAAGTTTGAATTGCTCAATACTTACGACTTTATGCTTACGACTTAACACTTAATACTTAGAAAAAATGAACATAGATTTTTCAAAAAGCGCACATGGATTAATTCCTGCAATCATTCAAGATAACGAAACAAAATCTGTTTTGATGTTAGGGTACATGAATGCCGAAGCTTATCAAAAAACAATTGATACTCAAAAAGTAACTTTTTACAGCCGTTCTAAACAAAGACTTTGGACAAAAGGCGAAGAAAGCGGTAATTTTTTGAATTTGGTTTCCATCAAAAATGACTGTGATGATGATACCTTATTAATTCAAGTGAATCCCGTGGGGCCAACCTGTCACAACGGAACGGATACGTGTTGGGCTGAAGAAAACAAGTCTGATTATGGCTTTATTTCTCATTTAGAAAGCACAATAAAAGTTCGTAGAGAAAATGCTGATTCTGAGAAAAGCTATGTTGCTTCTTTGTTCGAAAAAGGAATTAATAAAATAGCTCAAAAAGTAGGAGAGGAAGCGGTAGAAGTGGTTATTGAAGCCAAAGATGATAATGATGATTTATTTTTGAGTGAAAGTGCTGATTTACTTTTTCATTATCTAATATTATTACAAGCCAAAGGATTTCAACTAGAAGACGTTGTGAATGTTTTAAAAAGCCGTCAGAAATAGAAATTTCTTTTAAATAATTTTCATTTAAAAAACCCAATAGTATCCTAATTTACTATTGGGTTTCTTTTTTTTCCAATGCCAAAGGAGTATATTTACTACTTATTATAAAATATAATTTCCCTAATGCAAGCGAATATTTCAGAAAGTAACTCTTTTAAAACACAAACAGAAACGGGGCTATATATTATTTTAACCACCGATGAAGACGACATGCGTCCGGTATATATCTCCGGAAATTTCAACAATTGGAAAACGCAGGATAATGATTTTATGATGGAACAAATTGGAATTAATTCCTATCATTTTAAATTTCCTCTTGGTTTTGATTATCCCGAAACATTATTGTACAAGTTTACCAAAGGCGATTGGAGCGAAGTGGAAATCGACCCAAACGGAAATCGTACTGAAAACCGTTCAACCAAATTGCATACTGGAATTCAAAAAGAACATGTAGCGAGATGGCGAAAAAACTGGTTGCCTTTCAAGCAATCCTATTTACCAAAAGTGCAATTAATTTCAGATGAATTTGAGATTCCACAACTGAATAAAACGAGAAAAATATGGGCCTTACTACCGCATGATTACGACAAAACAGAAGAACGTTATCCTGTAATGTATTTACAAGATGCTCAAAACTTGTTTAATGAAAAAGCCGCATTTGGTAACTGGGAAATCGACAAGAAACTAGCCGTAATGTCCGAATACAAAATTGGAAACATTATCATTATAGCCATTGAACATGCCGAAGAAGATAGAGTAAAAGAATATAATGTAGGTAAAACAGTACTAGGAAAAGGACAGGGTAAAAAATACATTCGTTTTGTTACCGATACATTAAAACCATTTGTTGACGCTAATTTTAGAACCAAAACAGAACGAGAACACACAGGAATAGGAGGAAGCTCTATGGGCGGATTAGTTAGTATTTTTAGCGGATTGAAGAATCCCGAAGTATACGGAAAACTGATGATTTTTTCGCCATCGCTTTGGGTAGTTCCTGAACTTAAAATTAATCCAAAAAAAGCCTTTTCAGCGGATACAAAAATCTATTTGTATGCAGGAGGAAACGAAAGTGAAACCATGATTGAGCATACTCATGCATTTTACGAAAAGTTGGTTACAACTGAATTTGTTAAAGACAAAACCAAAATCAATTTAAGCATCAACAGGCACGGAACGCATAGCGAAACCTATTGGAGCGATGAATTTCCCAAAGCAATTGAATGGTTGTTTTTTCAATCAAAATAATACTTTATACTCTTTTTGTAACGCATTTAATTATCCATTAAATAAAGAAAAATGACAACAAGTACCCTTCAAAACCTAGATAATTTTTCAGGAACTATTATAATTCCCGTTTTTGAAACCTATGAAAAAAGTATTATTCCAATCACTTTTGACGGATTAGAAATTCCGGCGAAAGTTTTTTTTGGAAAGAAAGACACGCACTATCTTGCCGAACAAAACAACTCTATTTATTTGTTTGTCGGATTGGGAAAAACCATTGATTATAAATCATTGAAAACCGTTTTTCGAAGTATTTCTGCTAAACAAAAAGAAAAATTAAGTACAAACGTTGCTTTAGTTTTAGCTGAAAATCTAAACGAGAATCAAGTGGAAGCGATGCTTTCCGGATTATTTTTAGGCACCTATGATTTGGGGCATTTCAAATTAGATAAAAAAACACATCCTTTTTTAGAACCAGATTTTAATTTGAAATTATTCTCCGAAAAGGATTTTTTGGCTGCAGCCAAAAAAGGAATCAAAATAGCCAAAGCCCAACTCGAAACCTATAATTTAGTTGATTTACCTCCAAATATTGTCAACCCGAAATACTTGGCCAAATGGGCTCAGGATAAAGGAAAAAAATATGGATTTGAGGTCGAAGTTCTTAATTTTGAAGCAGCCAAAATAGCAAAATTAGGCGCTTTTTTAGCGGTAGGAAAAGGCAGTGAAAACGAACCACAATTTGTTATCATGACCTACACACCAAAAGAAAATATAACCAATCTCAAACATATTGGTCTGGTGGGCAAAGGAATTACTTTTGATACCGGCGGTTTGAATATAAAAACAGCCGGAATGCTTCATATGAAATGTGATATGGCCGGAGGAGCAGCTGTATTTGGAGCGATGCAACTAATTGCGGATTTACAATTGCCTGTAAAAGTAACTGCAATTGTTCCTTGTGCCGAAAATTCAGTAGATGCTAAATCCTTCCTGCCAAGCGATGTGATTCATAGTTACAGCGGGCATTCCATTGAAATTATCGACACTGATGCTGAAGGAAGATTAATCTTAGCTGACGGACTTTCTTATCTAATTACAAATTACAAACCAGAATATATCGTTGATATTGCTACGCTTACCGGAAGTAGCGTAGGAACATTTGGTTATGAATGTGGAGCTTTGTTTACCAATAATGAAGAAATCTCAAAAAAATTACAGCTATCAGGTGACGCCATTGGAGAACGTTTGTGGCCGTTACCACTTTGGGATGCCTACAAATCCGATATTGAAAGTGATATTGCCGATGTTAAAAATTACAGCGGAAAACCAGTTGCAGGAGCCATTAGCGCGGCTAAATTTTTAGAATATTTTACACAAGAACATAAAGCTTGGGCACATCTTGATATTGCAGGTGTCGCTTTTGGAGATGATGAATTTGCAAAAAGTAAACATGCAACGGCGTATGGAGTACATTTATTAACTAAATTCATTGAAAATTTATAGTCTATGGAAAATCCCAAAACTTTTATCTGTATTTCAAATTATTTCAAAGGCGCCGATTTTTTAATTCATTTAAAAAATTTAGGAAACAAAGTCTATTTAGTAACCAGCGAAAAACTGAGGAATTCCCCTTGGCCAAAAGAACATATTGATGAAATTTTTTATATGGAAGGCCAAGATATAGAATGGAATTTAGAGCATTTATTATTGGGAGTGGGTAACTTAATGAAATCTACTAAAATAGACGCAATAGTCGCTCTTGATGATTATGATGTAGAAAAAGCAACCTATCTTAGAGAGAATCTTCGAATTGACGGAATGGGGCAAACCACAGGACGTTATTTTAGGGACAAACTCGCTATGCGCATGAGAGCAAAAAGTTGTGGCATTTCAATTCCTGCTTTTTGTTCTTTATTTAATGATCATGACATCAATACTTTTGCAGATACAATTCCAGCTCCTTGGGTTTTAAAACCGCGTTCCGAAGCTTCTGCAAATGGAATTATAAAAGTATACGATAAAGAAAGTTTATGGATTCACATCAACGAAATGGGGAACAATCGATTCAAATATCTATTGGAACAATTCAAACCCGGTGATGTTTACCATTGTGACAGTTTGATTTTAGACCGTAAAATTTTGTTCAGTCTGACTTCAAAATATTTAGCAACGCCAATGGAAATTTCTCAAGGTGGTGGCGTATTCCGTTCGGCTACTATTCCATATGATTCAGAAGATGACAAAGCTATAAAAGCTGTTAATGAACAAGTTTTGAAGGGTTTTGGATTAAAACACGGCGCAGCACATACTGAATTTATAAAATGCAAAGAAGACGGAAAAATCTACTTTCTGGAAACGTCATCAAGAGTCGGTGGAGCGCATATAGCCGAAATGGTAGCGGAAGCTTCAAATATAAATTTATGGAAAGAGTGGGCAGCAATTGAAGATTCTTTGGTAAAAGAAACCAAATATACTCTACCAAAAATAAAAAAAGAATATGCCGGAATTGTATTGACTTTGTCTAAATTTCAACATCCTGATTTATCCTCTTTTTCAGATCCAGAAGTTTGCTTTAGAGTCCCCCTGGATTATCATGCTGGATTAATTGTTAAATCCAACAAACAGGAAAGAGTTTTAGAACTTTTAAATACTTATGCAGATAGATTCGGAAATGATTTTACTGCGATTGTAGCACAAAATAAAGTTTCTAATTTGCATTAAAAATCTTAATTCACAGAAATCTAATTTTTAAATTTTTTTAAATAAATGAAAAAACATTTTTTTATACTTTGTATCGCATTTGCATCCATAACTTCAATAAATGCTCAAGGTTTACTTTCAAAATCAAATGTGGTATTTACAAGACAAGACAGTCTCCGCGGAAGCATCACCAAAGAACGAGCATGGTGGGATGTAAAATATTATCATTTAAATATAAAAGTAAATCCATCAGACAGCACAATTACAGGTTCTAATACTATTCGCTATAAAGTAATTAACGAATACAATCGAATGCAAATTGACTTACAAAATCCGATGGAAATTGATAAAGTAATTCAGGATGGAGTAGCATTAAAATATACAAGAGAAGGAAATGCTTTTTTCATCGAATTAATTGCTTCTCAAAAAGTTGGATTGACAAAAGAACTAACTGTATTTTATGGAGGCAAACCTAAAATTGCTGTAAACCCGCCATGGGATGGAGGTATCACCTGGAAAAAAGACACTAATGGCAAATCGTTTATCGCTTCTTCCTGTCAAGGATTGGGCGCAAGCGTTTGGTGGCCCAACAAAGATCACATGTATGATGAAGTAGATAATATGCTCATTAGTGTGAATGTCCCTAAAAATTTAACCGATGTTTCTAATGGTCGTTTACAAAGTGTAAAACAACAAAAAGACGGAACTAAAACCTACAATTGGTATGTGTCTAATCCTATAAATAATTACGGTGTAAATATAAATATTGGGGATTATGTCACTTTTTCAGAAAAATTCAAAGGAGAAAAAGGCGATTTAGATTGTACGTATTATGTTTTGAGAGATAATTTAACGAAAGCCAAAAAACATTTTCAAGATGTTCCCAGAATGCTAAAAGCTTTCGAACATTGGTTTGGACCTTATCCTTTTTATGAAGATAGTTACAAATTAGTAGAAACTCCATATTTAGGAATGGAACATCAAAGTTCTGTAACTTATGGAAATAAATTTCAAAACGGTTATTTAGGACGTGATTTAAGCGGTACCGGATGGGGATTGAAATTTGATTTCATTATTATTCACGAATCAGGACACGAATGGTTTGCCAATAATATTACCTATAAAGACATCGCTGATATGTGGATTCATGAGAGTTTTACCAACTATTCTGAAAGTCTTTTTGTAGAATATTTTTATGGCAAAGATGCCGGAGCCGAATATGTCAGAGGAACTAGAAAAGGAATTAAAAATGATAATCCAATCATTGGAAATTACGATGTAAACAATGAGGGTTCTGGCGATATGTATCCAAAAGGAGGGAATATGTTGCACACTTTACGTCAAATTGTGAATGATGATGAAAAATGGAGAGGTATTTTAAGAGGACTAAACAGTACTTTTTATCATCAAACAGTAACTACAAAACAAATTGAAGACTATCTGAGTCAACAAGTTGGCATCGATTTAAATTCGTTTTTTAATCAGTATTTAAGAGATATCCGAATTCCTACTTTAGAATATTTTTTCAAAGAAGGAAAACTTGGATATCGTTGGACCAACTGCGTTTCTGGATTTAACATGCCTGTAAAAATAACTTTGGATGGAACAGAAAAATTACTAAATCCTACAACAGAATGGAATCGTATTGAAGCTAAAATGGAGACTCCAAAACTGGAAATCGACAAGGATTTTTACGTTGCTAGTTTTAATATAACAGAGT
This sequence comes from Flavobacterium lacustre, assembly GCF_027474525.2. Classification (NCBI taxonomy): domain Bacteria; kingdom Pseudomonadati; phylum Bacteroidota; class Flavobacteriia; order Flavobacteriales; family Flavobacteriaceae; genus Flavobacterium; species Flavobacterium lacustre. The sequence continues at coordinate 2,566,799 of NZ_CP114882.2, read as the reverse complement.
AAAAATAAAATGAAAGGGTATATTTCTTAAACCAATAAGAAATGTACTCTTTTTAGTTTTTCTTAAACTGTATCGGATTTTGTCCAACGACTTTTTTAAAAATTCTATTAAAATAAGAAAGGCTTTCAAAACCACATTCGTAGCAAGTTTCGGTCACATTTTTATCTTCCTTCAAAAGGCGTTTAGCTTGTTCAATTCTGAACTGATTCAAGAATTCAGTAAATGTCAATCGAGTCATTTTTTTGAAATACCGACAAAAAGCTGCTTTGGATAAATGTGTTAATTGCCCCATTTCATCAATAGTTATGTTTCTTTGAAAATTGTTTTCAATAAATGCAAAGACAATTTTTAGTCGGTTTTGTTCTTTATTATTGTAAAAATCATCAAAAGGAAGTTCATGCAAAAACGTCTTTTCATTTGATGTAGCCAACATTTGAAATAAAGACAACACTTCGATAAATTGCTCAAAATTAGGCAAATGATGAATCTCTTTTAATCGCTTACCAACTAATTCTTTTGTAATTCCGTTAAAACAAATTACTTTTTTTGAATTTTCAAATAATTGATAAATAGAGGCTAATTCAGGAGTGTTTACAAAATCATTTTTAAAAAAATCTTCCTTAATTTGTAAGACTACCTTTTTATATTCCGTTTTTATTCCATAATCAAAATTTAAATGCGGAATATTAGAACCAATGAAAACCAAATCAGAACCCTCAAATTGTCCCACATGACTTCCTACACGTCTAGTTCCTTGAGGCGCTTCAATAAATGTTAATTCAAATTCAGGATGAAAATGCCAATAATAGAAGTCATTAAGTTTGGGATTCACTAAAATTCGGAAGGAACTTCCGGCTATACGTTTGATATCTTCAAAAACAATTTTCATACGCTTTTATCTTAATTGTTCCATAAATATACTATTGATTGTTCAAATATAAAAGTAAATATCAATATAGTACAAATTATGGTGAATTCTGTTGAAATCCAACTCGTAATATCCTACTACTTTTGGATTATGAAATTTTAAAAACATATCAATATGGAAAACAAGAACCAAACCATGACTCCTACAATGACAACGACTATGGCTACTAATGCACATAAAGATATTCCTGGAAATCCATCTGTTGCAAAATCTAGTGTACATAAATTAAATAGTCGTTCTAATGGTGAACCACTTCGTCAACTGACCGAAGACCAATGGAATTTCTGGATTGAAAATGGCTATATCATAATCAAAAATGCGGTTCCAAAAGAAAATGCAAAAAGATTAGCCGATTTCATATGGGAATTTGAAGAAAAAGACCCCAATAATCCTGAAACCTGGTACGCACCGCCAAGGGCAGAAATGCAGATGAAAGAATTAAACAATAGTGGAATGGTGGAATTATACAACCATCAATACCAATGGGATAACCGTCAAATGCAAAAAGTATATGATGCTTTTGCAGATGTTTGGGGAACAGAGAAATTATGGGTAACTATTGACAGAGTCAATCTTAATTTTCCAGTACGACCTGATTATGAATTCAAAGGATTTATTCATTGGGATTACGATCCGGAAACGAAACCTCAAAATGTACAAGGTGTGTTAGCCTTAGTGGATGCGGATGATGAAAATATGGGTGGTTTTCAATGTATTCCAGAATTGTTTCGTACTTATGATACCTGGAAATTAACCCAGCCAGAAGATAGAAATCGCTTTCAACCAGACACAACAGGTTTTGAAGGACAATTCGTAAAACCGAAAATGGAAGCGGGTGATTTATTAATTTTTAATAGCTCACAACCACACGGAATTCGTCCAAATTTGACAAAAGACAGAGTAAGAGTGGCTCAGTATATCTCAATGATGCCAGCTGAAGAAGACAATGAAGAATTAAAAGAATGGCGAATCAACTCTTGGAAAAACCGCATTGCCCCAACAGGATATGCATTTCCGGGCGACCCTCGTAATTGGGAACAAACCAAACACAAAACTGCTGAGTTGAGTGAATTGGGGAAAAAATTATTAGGAGTAGAGAAGTGGTAATAAAAAAAGGGATACATGATGTATCCCTTTTTTTATTTAAATTAAGTTATTCTTAATATAATCAAAGCTTTTTACTGCCGATTCTATCGATAGTGAAAATTTAAAACAAACGACAAACATTATCTCATATTAGGATTCAACTGAAACATAGATTAGGCAAAATTATGACAAAATAAAAACAGGCTTTTGTTTTGAGGAAATAGCAAATTAATTATATTTGATTAAACAAATATAAGCCTAGTGAATACTTCAAAAACAATCAATCCGAATTCTACTGAACTACTAAAAATTAGGTCATTATTGACCATGTTCTTCTTTATAATTACTTATCATCAGTCATTTGCTCAAGATTTGATGCAACAAAACGAACTATTCTGGCACACTAACGCTAATCAAGGTATTACTTGGGATCTCACAAAAGAGAACAGGCTGCCCCATGATGACAATATTGAAATGTCCGGTTCGCTGGTATCAGGCATTATTGGCTATAAAGTCAATAAAGCAAAACAAGTTGAAATAACAAGAGATATAATCTTTCCCCAGCTTAGGAAATTTAGTAAATCTAATGAATCTATGTACAGAGCCTACTTGCGCTCACAATATACGGATGATATTTTACCCGTAATTACATTGGGCGAAAAGAAGTTCGAAACAGGCGTTCTGGATTCTATTTCCATTCAGGGAAAAATCAGTTTTTATTTCAAACAGCGTGACGGTATCCAAGTAATTAGAACTCTTTTTCCAGCTATGGACAAGCGTTGTTTTGTAGAGAAATGGACGCTGATCAATAAAGAGAAAAAGTCACAAAAGATTATGATAGGGGCTACCGAATTGATTCAGCATGAGACTGGATTTCATGGTCAATATCTAAGAAAAATAACAACTGACGCAAAGCCGGAAATAAATATTGGTCCCAGCGAACAATATACCTTTGGCATATACTTTACCGCGAGACTGAATGATGAGCCAGAACCAGAAAGATCTTTAACAGCCATCGAGCATAAGCGTGACTTATTTCTAGACAGTATTTCTAGTAATTTAGTATTCAAGTCTCCTGACAAAACCATCAATACATTATTTTACTTTTCCAAAATTAGAGCGGCAGAGAGTATTTTTCTATCGCGCTTAGGTTTAGTTCATTCACCAGGTGGAGGTAATTATTATGTAGGCATTTGGGCCAATGATCAAGCAGAGTACAGTAGTCCATTCTTTTCTTATCTTGGCTATCAAACAGGCATGCAGGCGGCAATGAATGCTTATCGGATTTTTCAAAAAAACATTCCCAAAGATGGGGGTAAGATTTGGGCATCATTTGAACTAGATGTCCAATTTCCATTTGGAGAATACGACCGCGGCGATGCAGCCATGATTGCCTATGGTGCAACTCACTTTTTGCTGGCTTCGGGTGACAGGAAAAAAGCGGAGGAAATCTGGCCATTGATTGATTGGTGCCTTGAATACAGCAGGAAAAGAGTCACTGCTGACGGCATCGTAGCCTCAGAAAGTGATGAACTGGAGGGAAGGTTTCCTAGCGGATCAGCAAATTTATCAACCTCCTCGCTTTATTATGCTGCATTGGTTCAGGCTGGCAGGCTGGCAAAGGCTATGGGGAAATCGCCATCTTTGATTGCTGATTACCAGTTACGTTCTAAAAAAATGTCTTCGGCAATTGAGCATTATTTCGGAGCGAAAATGGAAGGCCTGGACACCTATAAATATTATAAAGAGAATAAAACACTACGAGCCTGGATATGCCTTCCTTTAGTAGTAGGGATTAACCAACGGAAAGCGGGTACATTAAACGCTTTATTTGATAAGTTATGGTCTACAAATGGTGTTCTCACCGAATTGAAACCAGAGGAAAACGGAAATAAAGTATTTTGGGATAGAGGTACGCTCTATGCTTTCAGAGGAGCATTTAAAGCCGGTGCAGCGGATAGAGGATTAGAAAGGCTCAGCTCTTATTCCCAAACCCGTTTACTTGGTTTCAGAGTTCCATATGTCGTTGAAGCTTGGCCGGAAAACGGGATGGCACAGTTATCTGCAGAAAGTGCGCTGTACTGCCGAATTTTTACTGAAGGTTTGCTAGGAATAGAACCTACAAGCTTTAATTCCTTTCTGTTACGTCCAAATCTTCCTGCTAAATGGGATTATTTCGAATTAAAAAGTATTAAGGTCTTTGATAGCTCTATAGACATTAAACTTAAACGCGAAAAAAATAGAATCAGGCTAAATGTCGTTGATCAGGGAAAAATTATCATTAATCGTCTAATTAAAAATGATGAGGAGTTGAGCGTGAAGCTTAAATAAATTATCTCAGAGCTTTAAAGCTGGTGGAAAATAAAAATGACCGATATTGAAAATCAAAATCGGTCATTTTTTGTAATGTAGTCAAAAATTAAATTATCTCTTGATGTGTCAAAGTAAGATTAAAACTTAATTTTTATATTTATAAATAATCTAAAAACAACTTAGATCAAGTTTTTCTTGATGTAATTAAAACTTGTCACTGCAGATTCTATTGGATTTGGTTTGTAGTTTGATTCGTGTTCCAAAAAGAAACGTTTCATTCCGGCAAGTTCAGCTTGGGCAAAAATAGATTTAAAATCTATAGTTCCCGTACCAATTTCTGCATTCCAATCTGGGTTAAGTTTATCCATATCCTTTACGTGCCACATTTTGAAACGCCCCGGATGTTGATTAAATAATTGCAAAGGATTGTTTCCTGAACGAACTACCCAGTATAAATCCATTTCAAAATCAACTAAATTTTTATCGGTTTCATTCAACAGAATCTCATATCCATTTGTATCACCAAATTTTGTAAATTCAAAATCATGATTGTGATAGGCTAATTTTAAACCTCCAGCTTGGCAAAGTTCACCCACTTTATTGATTTGTTCAGCCAGTTTTTTGTATGCATCGCCTGTTGTTCCGCGTAATTCTGAAATAATATATGGTACAGTTACATATTCACTTCCTAAATGATTGGCAGTATCTATGTATGATTTTACAAAATCAGTAGTACCATCTTTAATCATCGAATTAAAATCGAAATGATTACTAGTCGCTTTCAAACCATTATCATCTAACATTGATTTGAAATCATGAACTGAAGTACCAAAAAAGCCTTTATCAACGGAATATCCAAAAGTTTCCACTTCAGTAAACCCAGCTTTTCCAACTTGAGCCAAAACCCCTTTTACATCTTTTGGTAAAGTATCACGCAAAGTCCATAATTGAATTCCTATGGCTCTTTTCTTTGAATCAAAAGCAAATGTTGGTGCTATAGCTAATGCGCCTAATGCCAAACCTGCATTTATTAAAAATTCTCTTCTTTTTATCATGAGTCTATTTTTTTTTTAAGATTATTAAATATCACAAATTGTAATTGCTTGTTTCAATGAAGCCAGTTTGTTTGGATTTTTTGGCATAAATTCTTGTCCAACAAATCCTTTAAAACCTACTTCGGCAATCGCTTTCATTATTGCCGGATAATTTAGTTCTTGAGTTTCATCAATTTCATTTCGCCCAGGAACTCCCGCAGTATGAAAATGAGCAATATATTGATGATTTTCTCTAATATTTCTAATTACATCACCTTCATCAATTTGCATGTGATAAATATCGTAAAGCAACTTAAAATTTTCAGAACCCAATCGTTTTGCTAATTCAACTCCCCAATGCGTTCTGTCACATTGATAATCTTTATGGTCAATTTTGCTGTTTAGCAATTCCATAACCAGCGTTACATTGTGTTTTTCGGCAAGTGGAATAAGTTTTTGCAAACCAATTACGCAATTATTCCATCCTTCTTCATCCGTTTTTCCTCTTCTGCTTCCGCTAAAGCAAATTAGGTTTTTATAACCGGCTTTAGCTACTAACGGAATCATTTCGGTATAGTTTTTAATTAATATTTCATGAAATTGAATATCATTAAAACCATCTACTAAATTGATTTCTGCACCGTTGCACATCGTAGAAACCATATCGTATTTTTTCAATATTGGCCAATCTTTTGGACCAACTAAATCAATTCCGGTTATTCCGATTTTTTTAGATTCTATACAAAGTGTTTCAACATCTAAATCATCAAAACACCATCTGGCAACCGAATGATTAATATTTCCTTTTAACATGCCTAATTGTAATTTAGTTTCATTTTTTGGCATAGCCAAAGCAGAAAATCCAGACGGAATACCTAAAGCGGCAGTTGCAGCCAACATTCCTTTTATTGCAGATCTTCTATTTAAATTAGAACTCATTTATTTGTTTTTTTTAAACTGCAGGAACTTCTTCTTGAGTTTTATTTTTGTCATTAAATAAAAGTGCGAAAATTAAAAATACTGCAAAAGCAATTCCTGCAGGGATAATCCATACCATTTGCCAGTTTGTAGTGCCTTCAATCGTTTTATAATTATCAGTAATCCATCCTGCAACTGCAAAACCTATCAACATTCCAACACCATAAGTAGCCAATGTGATTAAACCTTGAGCAGCACTTTTATATTTTTCACCAGCTTTAGAATTCGTATAAATTTGACCGGATACAAAGAAGAAATCATAACAAATTCCGTGTAAAGCGATTCCGATAATCAGCATAAAACTTAAATCATCACCATTACCGTAAGCAAATAAAACGTAACGGATAGCCCAAGCTAACATACCAACCAAAATAGTTTTTTTGAATCCAAAACGACTAAAAAACACTGGAATAAGCAATAAGAACAAGGCTTCAGATATTTGTCCGATAGCCATTTTTCCTGTAGGATTTTCAACACCAGCTTCTGTCAAAAATGGATGCGCATTTTGATAATAGAATGCAAGAGGAATACAGATAAGAATTGATGAGATAAAAAAGATAGCAAAGTTTTTATCTTTTAATAATTTCAAAGCATCCAAACCAATAATATCTGCTAATTTAATTTTTTCATCACTAACTTTTGGTGGAGTTTTAGGCAACGAAAAGCTAAAAAGTCCTAAAATCAAAGCGGCAATTCCTGATAAAAGAAAAGTATTTTTTAATAATCCTTGTGAAACGGCCTCTGCTGAATCCCAATGAAAAACAAAGCTAATAGACAACCCTGCCAAAATCCATCCAATGGTTCCCCAAACTCTAATGTTGGCAAACTCTTTTTCCGGATCTTTCATTTGATTAAATGAAACTGAATTAACCAAAGCCAATGTTGGCATATATAAAATCATGTAACTCAAAACGTAAGTGTAAAACATCCCGACTTCTTCTGATTGATACATTTGATACATCAAAAATGCTCCAACAAGATGAAGAATACCTAAAATTTTCTCTGCATTAAAATAACGGTCAGCTATTAGACCTATAATAAAAGGAGCAATAATTGCACCCCAAGATTGAGTGGAAAAAACAGCTGCTGTTTCAGATCCGGAAGCACTCAGGTTATTTCCCAGAAAAGTACCTAGAGTTACGAACCACGCGCCCCAGATAAAAAATTCCAGAAACATCATGATAGATAATTTAATTCGGGTAGTAGTATTCATTCGTTTTTAATTTTGGTTTTTGGTTAATTTATAGTTTTTTGGTATTTGGTTTTATTTTTTTTTGTTCCATTACATACCGGCTTCACATCCTGTGGTAATTTTCATAGAATTCCATTCTTTAATCATAATATTTCTGAACCAAACGTTATCTCCGTGGTCTTGCAAAGCAATTTTACCCTTTTTGAAAGCAGCAAAACCTGGCCAAGTGGCAAATTTGCTTCCTGCAATCAACGTTTTAAAATTATCATCCCAAAGTGTAGTTTCAACAACTTTTACTCCATTAAGCAACATCGTCAGTTTTCCGAATTTGCATACTAAATCAACTGAATTCCATTCTCCAACTGGTTTAACAGGCTCTGAAGTACTTTTGATTAAATCATATAAATCACCAGCTCTGTGTTTTTCAATTTTCCCGTCAGGATGTCCTTCATTATCTAATACTTGCATTTCTAATCCCGTTTCATAGGTATTTTTGAATTTTGCCAGATCTTCATTTACGAAGAAAATAATTCCACTGTTAGATTTTGAAGCCACTTTCCATTCTAATTTTAAATGAAAATTCTCGTATTCAACATCAGTAACAAGATCTCCCCCTTGACCGTCTTTTGCGGCAGTTGGATCAAAATGTAAAACGCCATCTTCAACTTTCCAACCTGATCCAGCAGTCTTTTTTCCGTAAGAATGCCATCCGGTTGTTGTTTGTCCATCAAATATTGATTTAAATCCTTTTGGTACTATTTGTGCATTTGCAGTTTGAATCATTACCATAAGAATTAATGAAGTACAAATATTTTTAATCATTTTTTTAATTTTTAGTTTTTTGAATTAATATAAATCTGCTTATAAGGTTAAAGCTTTCCAACCTTGACGATACTCACGTTTCACAAATTGGTTCACTTCATCAAAATTGGTAATTCTCATGGCATCATTATCCCATAATAATTTTGCTGAACGTCCTGGATAGACTTCTTCACCAAGTTCTTCTCTCATCACATCATAACCTCTGATGGCAAGATTAGCCATTAATAAAGCTTCGGTTAAAGGACCTGCAATTTCAAAAGGAGAACTTAATTCTTTTTTACCATAACCTGCCATAGCAGCTTCTATCCATTGTTTGTAATGTCCTTCAGAACCATCTTTTACTCTAGCATATTTCTGAGCTACATTAAGATTTTCATTTTTACTTAAAGGAAGTAACCTAGGATTTAAGCCATATGTATCACACATCATTTTCCCTTTTGTTCCAGTGAATAATGTTCCGTTTCCACCGTCCCCAAAAATCTCATTAGGTCCCAATTCAGATGGTCTTTCCGGTTGAATACCACCGTCCATCCAATGTACTGTTACGTCACCATTGGTTTTTTCGGTTTTTGGAAAAGTCAAAGTCACGTGGCTTGAAGGCGGACAACTCTCAGGAAAATACCCTCTTTGAAATTCGTCTACATAAACTGAACCAACACTACATTGAACATCTTTGGCATATTTTAGGTTCAAAACACTAAAAGGAGCTTCCAATAAATGACATCCCATATCACCTAATGCACCAGTACCATAATCCCACCAACCGCGCCAGTTAAATGGCACTAATTTGTTTACATACTCTTTGTAAGGAGCAGTTCCCAACCATAAATCCCAATCTAATTCTTTTGGAATATCTGCTTTATTGGCTGACCAAGGAATTCCTTGTGGCCAAACCGGTCTGTCAGTCCAAGCATGAATTGTATGAACATCGCCTATTAATCCGGCTTCGTACCATTCTTTCATTATTCTAGTACCATCATTTGAGGCACCTTGATTTCCCATTTGGGTTACCACTTTATATTTTTTGGCCGCTTGAGTCAAAATACGTGCTTCATAAATATCATGAGCCATTGGCTTTTGAACATAAACATGTTTGCCTAATTGCATAGCTGCCAATGCTTGAATTGCATGATTGTGATCCGGTGTTGATACTGAAACAGCATCGAAATTTTTATGCTCTTTATCTAACATTTCTCGCCAATCTTTGTAATATTTGGCTTTAGGGAAAGCATTCACACTTGATGCAGCTCTTCTGGTGTCGACATCACAAAGGAAAGCAATATTAGCTTTTCCACTTTTATCAAACATAGCAATATCTGATTTTCCTTTTCCACCTACACCAATACTGGCTATCAATAGACGATCGCTTGGCGCCACAAATCCTCTTCCTAAAACGTGACGAGGAACAATCATGAAAGCTGCAGCTGCCAAAGCACCTGTTTTTATGAAATCACGACGGTTGTTTGTGATTTTATTTTCTTCTTCTTTTTTCATTTATGATTTAGTGTAATTTGTAAATTAAATAAAAATAGGTTATACATTAAAAAAACATAGTTAACTACTCTTTAAAAAAGTAATTTACTATGTCTTTTTTTTATTTTTTTAGAGACAAGATATATTTAGCTATTGTCTTTGCATCCTCTTTCTTTAATGTTGAGTGAGCTGCCATTGGAATATTTCCCCAAACTCCAGATCCGCCTTTAATAATTTTGGCAGATAAATAATTAATATTTTTATCATTCAAATCGTATTTTTTGGCAATGTCTAAATAGGATGGACCAATTAATTTTTTGTCTAATTTATGACATCCAACACAATCCATTCTTGAGATTAATTTTTCCCCTTCTGATTGTTGTTCTACAGTGTTCGATTTTTTTGTGTATTTCTCTTTTGAATTATCATTCTCAAAAGAAGATAAAGTAATCATCGCGACACCTAAAAGTAAATAAGTAAATTTCATGTTTTTTTTATTTTTATAATCCTAAATTTTTTCGGTTTAATTGGCTGTTCGTTTCAACGGCTGCAAAATCATCAAATGCTTTCTCAGTCACTTTAATGATATGATTTTTTATAAATTCAGCGCCTTCTCGAGCACCGTCTTCCTGATTTTTGATACAACATTCCCATTCCATAACGGCCCAACCTTTAAAATCGTATTGCGCTAATTTGCTAAAAATAGTTTTAAAGTCAATTTGGCCATCACCAGGAGAACGATACCTTCCGGCACGATTTGCCCAACTTTGGTACCCCCCGAATGTCCCTTGTTTTCCTGTTGGATTAAACTCGGCATCCTTAACATGAAATGCTTTAATTCGTTCATGATAAAAATCAATGTACTGAATGTAATCTAATTGCTGCAATACAAAATGTGAAGGATCGTATAAAAGACAAGCTCTTGAATGATTATTAACTGCTTTCAGAAACATTTCGTATGTTTCACCGTCGAATAAATCTTCACCCGGATGAATTTCATAACAAACATCAACTCCATTTTGGTCAAATTCATTCAAAATAGGCGTCCATCTTTTTGCTAATTCAGCAAAACCTTCTTCAATTAAACCCGGTGGACGCTGTGGCCAAGGGTGAAAATATTGCCAAAGCAACGAACCACTAAAAGTTGCATGAGCATTTAATCCTAAATTTTGAGAGGCTTTTGCAGCATATTTTAACTGTTGTACCGCCCATTCTTGTCTTGCTTTTGGATTTCCCCGAAGAGAAGCAGGAGCAAATCCATCAAAAAAATCATCATATGCAGGGTGAACCGCTACTAACTGACCTTGTAAATGAGTGGATAGTTCAGTAATTTGTAATCCATAAGAGGCCATTTTTCCGGTTAACTCATCTGCATATGTTTTACTTTCTGCAGCTTTCTGTAAATCGATAAAACGAGTATCTAAGGTTGGCATTTGTATGCCTTTAAAACCTAAATCAGCTGCCCATTTACAAATTCCATCTAAAGAATTAAATGGTGCTTGATCACCAATAAACTGTGCTAAAAAGACTGCTGGTCCTTGTATTGTTGTCATATTTTATTATTGTCTAAACTTTTATGAATTCCTAATTTACTATAAAACGTAAGGAGTCCATTTTTTATCGGACTGTGCAGAAATCACCACGTTATCAATAAAAGCCATTCCTCTTAATCCATCATCAACAGAAGGAAAATCTAACATTTCAGGTGTTGGTTCTTTTCCTTCTAATTTGCAACCTAATGTCAAGGCAAAATTGCGATAAATATTAGCAAATGCCTCTAAATATCCTTCTGGATGTCCGCCAGGAGTTCTGCAATTATGAGTAGCAAATGAAGATAAATGCGCGCCGTAATTAGCACCAGCTCTTAAAATCTGTGCAGGTTCATCTAACCATCTAACCATTAAAGTATTCGGATCATGTTGAAACCATTCGATTCCGCCTTTTTCACCATACACTCTGATTCGTAATGCATTTTCTTCTCCGGCTGCTACTTGAGATGCCATTAAAACCCCTTTTGAACCATTATCAAATTTCAACATTACAGCACCATCATCATCCATGATACGGCCTTCAACCAAAGTGTTTAATTCCGCACAAACATCTGTAATTTTAGAACCTGTAATGTACTCGGCTAAATGAGCAGCATGAGTTCCAATATCACCCATAACAGAACTTTTTCCAGATTTTTTAGGGTCAGTTCTCCAAGCTGCTTGTGCGTTTCCTTCTCTCTCGGATAATTTACTCAACCATCCTTGAGGATATTCTACCCAAACTTTACGGATTTTTCCCAGTTTTCCATCACTAACCATTGCTTTTGCCTGTTTTACCATTGGGTAACCAGAATATGTATGAGTCAGACAAAGGATTAATCCTGTTTCTTTTATTTTTTGTTCTAATAGTTTAGCTTCTTCTAATGAAAAAGTGATTGGTTTTTCGATAACTACATTAAAACCATAATCTAAAGCCATCATAGCTGGTGCAAAATGTGCAAAATTTGGTGTAACAATGGTCAAAAAATCCATTCGAACATCAGCAGGTAATGCTGCTTCTGCTTTAATCATTTCTTCATAAGTCAGGTATGTTCTTGATTCTGGCAGAAACAATGCTTTACCAGATGCTACAGCAACTTCTGGATTAATGCTCAATGCACCACAACTTAATTCAATAAGACCGTCCATGTTTGCAGCTAATCTGTGAATAGCTCCTATGAAAGCATCTTGGCCGCCACCGACCATTCCCATTCTTAATTTTCTTGTCATAATTTGAAACCTAGATATTTTTTTTCTTTAATTCTTTTACTGCATAATCACAAGCACGAGCTGTTAAAGCCATGAATGTTAATGATGGATTTTGACAAGCGATTGAAGGCATACAAGAACCATCTGTCACAAATACGTTATTAACTTCATGCATTTGATTCCATTTGTTTAAAACAGATGTTTTAGGATCGTTACCCATTCTCGCAGTTCCCATTTCGTGAATGGCCATACCTGGATAACAATCATTATCATACGTTTTTACATTTTTGATTCCAGCTGCTTCAAGCATTTCAGCAGCGTCATTCATCATGTCTTCACGCATTTTTGCTTCATTCTCTTTGTATTCGCAATCAATAGCCAAAACCGGTTGTCCCCATTTATCTTTTTTAGAATGGTCGATGTAAACTTTATTTTCATAATAAGGTAACATTTCACCAAAACCACCTAATCCCATGCTCCAAGAATCTGCAGGAAGTGACATAGTATCTTTGAAATCTCCACCAAAAGCTAATTCAGCTACTTCTTTATGCCACAAACCTCTACTGGCACCACCTTGGTAACCAAAGCCTCTTAAGTAATCTCTTTTGTCATTACCTACGTTTTGATACCTTGGTATATAAATTCCATTAGCTCTTCTACCGTAAGTGTATTTATCTTCAAATCCTTCTGCACTTCCTTCTGCTCCACAACGGAAATGGTGATCCATTAAATTATGTCCTAATTGTCCACTGGCATTACCTAATCCATTAGGATGCGCTTCTGAAGTAGAGTTTAATAATACAAAAGTCGAGCCTAAAGTAGATCCGTTAACAAAAACAATTTTTGCATAAAACTCCATTGTTTCATTAGTTTCTGCATCGATAACCATAACTCCTTTTGCTTTTTTAGTCTCTTTATCATAAATGATGTGATTCACAATAGAGTAGGGTCTAACGGTTAATCTTTTGGTTGCCATTGCAGCAGGAAGTGTAGCTGATTGTGTACTGAAATAAGCACCAAACGGACATCCACGACTACATAAATTTCTATATTGACAATTTCCACGACCGTTGTGTGGAACCGTTAAATTTGCGGTACGGCCAATGGTCATAATTCTTGATTTATTATAGTGTTTTTCTATTCTTTCTTTAACTGATTTTTCTACACAGTTCATATCCATTGGCGGAAGAAAATGACCATCCGGCAATAAAGGCCAATTTTCATTTTGACCACTTATTCCTGCAAACTTCTCTGCGTAATCATACCATGGAGAAATATCTTTATAACGGATTGGCCAGTCATTACCATGACCATCTTTTGCATTATCTTCAAAATTGTGGTCACTAAAACGGTAACTCTGACGTCCCCACATTAATGACTTTCCACCTACATGAAACCCTCTGTACCAGTCAAAACGCTTGTCTTCAGTATAAGGACATTCAATATCATTCACCCACCATTTTTCAGTTGCTTCACTGTATGGGTAATCTCTTGTTTGAACAGGATGTGTTGCTTTTTGCTCTTCGGTAAGTTTTCCTGCATGTTGAAATTCCCATGGAGCTTTCATAGCTGATTCATAATCTTTAACATGCTCAATGTTCATTCCGCGTTCCAACATCAAAACTCTTAATCCTTTTTCGGTAAGTTCTTTTGCGGCCCAACCGCCACTAATACCAGATCCTACAACTATAGCATCATAAGTATTTTGTTTTTTTAAATCCGTATTTATATTCACGTGTAGTAATTTTTGGTTTTTTAAATATTTTTTAGCTAATAAATTCTAAAGGTAATTAGTTTGTAGCCCAAGCTTTTTGTCCTGGTGTATAGTCCGCACTTCCGTCATATCGACCTGGTACTGGTAAATATTCACGGGCTTGAGTACAACCTATTTCTGAAGAAAAGTAACCCAATATAGTTAAATCTCTGGCTAGTAAAAAGAAAGAAGGTGCTTTATCTGTTGCAATGGCTTCATCTTTTAAGCTGTTCATTAATTTCTGACGTTCTTCTACAGTCATTGTCAAAAAATCTTTATTGAAATCTTTGAAACATTTTGCCTGCATGTCTTTCATTCCGGAAGCAAACATTTGTTGCATTTGCGCTGGATAACAATCCCTAATCATCATTGGAATAAACGCACCTAAACCAGCTGCTTTTGCTCCTGCAGATGATGCAGTTGTTGGAATAATAATATCGGCAAATTCAGCCAAAATTTCTTCATCTGAAGCAGAGAAAAACACAAAGTTTTTATCCTTTTCCAATACCGTAAAACTTTCAAATAAAACCCCCATTGTAGTCGCAGATATTGCGCCTCCCATTAAAAATGCAACTTTTTTTAGTGCTTCCCGTCTATCCATTGCTTTAATATTAAATATATTAATTATTGATGAAAATTATGTAATTATTTAAGTATTACAATAATAAATAAAAAAAAGACAGATTCATTTTTTTAATGTTAAATTATTGACAGAATTCAATAATTTATAAATTATTAAGAGAATAGATTTAAAAAAAGCACCAAAGACTATCTGTAATTAATAAAAATTGCAAAAAATTGATTTTTTTTTCAAAAAAAACAATGAACACCTCTGCTTTTTTGACTAGAAATAATATTTTTTGTAAGTATTAAGCTATTTATTTGTTTAGCTAAAACGTTTTATTAAAATTTCAATGCGTTAAAATGACATCTTAGGATAGAATTTTTGAAAAAAACTTAACTTTCAAATAATCCTAATGTACCACCAACCCAGTCTTTATCTTTGTTGAATTTAACACCAATCATTTCGCCACGGCTCAAACGAACTAAATTGCAAAGCAGAGTAGGGGAAACATCATTTTTTTTCCATGTGCAAAGAACACGAACCTCTGCCTTTACTTTTCCATCAGGAGATTGAACAATTGGAATATAATTTACTTTTTTTTGTAAAATATAAAGCTCTTTTTCAACAACAGCTTCGATGTCTTCCTTTTTGACATGAAAAATAACGCCGGAACCCGAAAAAGAAAATAAAGGTTTCAAAACATAATTTTCTAAATCTTCGGGAATTACTATCAAGTCACTTAATAAGGTAGTTTCTATAAAATATTTTCCTTTTAAGTAGGGTAATATAAATTTACTAATTCTGAAAAACCAGTTGGGATGTCCAGCCCATTCTAAATCTAAATCATCTGAGAAACTAAAATTCAATTTTAAATCAGTTCGCGAATTCAATTCATCAAAAATCACTCTATTGTATATGCGTTTTACTAAAACCAAATCGCCGTTTATATTTTTGTAAAAAAGTTGTCTTCCTTTTTTAATCACATCAGTCACACAAACTATAGGAATACCAATGTCTTTATGGCAATAAAGAAAATCGATTTTTGTATTTTGCTTTTCAGGTTCTATTTCGAGTAAAATAACATTTTCTTCAGGATGATGATTGCAAATTACTTCTTTCAGAATCTCTAGATATTCTTCAGTATTAATGTTGTTTATAAATGGAGTTAATTCGTTTAGAAAAGGATAATGCTTTCTGAACTTTTCATATAAATTAATCTGATAATTATATAAAGTTGGAAATCCCTGAACCTCAATCAATTTTGGAATCACAACTCCATCTTCTTCACAAATACCAAAATCTATTGCCAAAAAAGTGGTGTGTTCATCTTCATTTGGCACTTTAATATTTAATTCTAAAGCCTTATTGGTTAATTCTTTAAAACCATCTTTCTGAATCAAAGCTATAACTTCATTACAACCTTCTGTCAGCTGTTTTTTTAATTCATTTGAAATAAAAAAAGGAGTTTCCCCTAATCGAAAAGTAGGCGCATAATCAAAATCGGAAGCAATATCATCTTTGAATTCCTGATATTTTTTGTCTGTGAATTGGGCATTAAATAACTCCCGATATTTTGGAATCATATAGAATTGGGGGATTAATTAGACATGATTTTTTTAGTCTTTATCAAGTCATTTATGGCAATGCGAAGGAAATTTGGAATCAAAGTCTCGTTAGTTCTGTAAATCTTATCGTCATCTAATAAATCTTCCAGCATATTACGGAACTTCTTTTTGCCTTTCATAGCCCTAATTTTATTTTTGGCTTCCTTATTTCTTAAATGAGTAATAAAACTCACCGGATCTGCTTCTGGATGAAATTGTGTTCCCACAAAATAATCTGTAAAACGAACAGCCATTATTGCGCGTTCGTATTGCACATAATCCCTAATTTTTTCCAAAGAAATAATTTTAGCTCCTTTTTTAGCAAAAACACTCAATTTAGGCTGTACAACCTGATAATCTCGGGAATCTATGGCATAAAATGGATCTGACAATCCTTCAAAAAGAGGATCATCTAACCCTTCTTTCGTTTTATGAATAGTCATAACTCCAAAAGAAGTGTCATTGCGTTTGGTGATTTCGGCCAGACCAAAGTGTTTACAAGCCATTTGAAAGGAATGACAAATAAACAAAACATGTTTTTTTGTTGGTTTATCTGTATTCCATTTATTCAGAGCATCAATAAATTCATAATATTTAGTATCCCAATCTCCATCACCAATCAACGGGTTTCCTGGTCCGCCGGATGAAATATAAATATCATATTTATCAATTTGTGGCAATTCACATTTTCCTCTAACATCAAAAACTTTAAAAGTCACTACTGGCGTAAACCGGTTAATAATATCAATAATACATCGCATTCCTTGATTAGGTTCACCGTTGTACATATCCAAAAGGGCTATTTTTATGACTTTATCGCTCATTTTTTTACTTTAAAAACAGTTAGCAAAGGTAATTTAATTTACAACCCCTTGGTAAATTCACTTGTTATAAAGTCAACGACTTTTGAAAGATTATTTGTTTCTTGAAAAACGGCAAGTTGCTTATCTGCTCCGGTTCCGTTTTTCAAAATTTCATGTACATAATTTATGTCTTCACGACTTCCTAATTCATCAACAACATCATCAATAAATTCTAAAAGCTCCAGAATAAGCATTTTGGTTTCAACCTCTTTTTGCAAACCAAAATCAATCATATTATTATCGATTCCATAACGAGCCGCTCTAAATTTATTTTCTTTGATTAACGCCAATCGATAAATATTAAAACTCGTATTATTCATATTCAGCTTATATAATTTAGCCACAATTGCCTGAATAATAGCAACAATACATATCGTCTCTTCAACCGTTAAACACATATCACAAATCCTGAATTCGATCGTATTATAAAATGGATGTAAACGTAAATCCCACCATATTTTTTTGGGATTATCAATACAATTGGTTTTCACCAAAGTCTCCAAATAATTCTCATACGAACTAACTGAATCAAAATATTCCGGCAATCCAGTTCTTGGAAACTTATCAAAAACTTTAGTTCTAAAAGATTTATAACCCGTTTGTCGGCCTTCCCAAAAAGGAGAATTCGTAGAAAGCGCAAAAATATGTGGCAAAAAATAAGTTGCCTGATTCATCAATTGCAAACCAATTTCTCGATTTTCAATACCCACATGACAATGCATTCCGAAGATTAAATTCGAACGTGCCGCATCCTGCAATTCATTCACAATGTCATGATAACGCGGATCATCCGTAATGGGCTGGTCTTGCCATTTCGAAAAAGGATGCGTTCCGGCGCCGCCCACAATCAGTTCTTGTTTATCGGCCAATTCTACAATTTTAGAACGCAAAAACTTGATTTCAGCCTTAGCCTCAGCAACACTTTTACAAATATTAGTACCAACTTCTACAACAGATTGATGCATTTCAGCTTTGACTTGCTCATTCAATATGATTTTGGCACCATCTACAATTTTAGACAAATGCGAACGCAAATCTCTGGTAACAGGATCAATAATCTGATATTCTTCTTCCACACCAAGTGTGAAAACAGGTAATTTTTTCATTTTTTTTTAATTTTTAGGAGCTGTTTCCTGCTGTACGTTATATCTTTTGTTCTGAACTCCAGAACAAAAGGATGTCACTTCCATCAGGGCTAGGACCAATCGAGAATCCTCAAATTGGATTTATTTCCCCGCAACAGCTTCTTTGATAAAGGTTCCCCAAGTCAAATTCATTTTACCTGGTTTTTGTTTTTTTGCGGCAGCGATAGCCATTTTTGCAGCTTCCTCAACAACCCATTCAAAATTTTCGGCACCAACAGAACTTAATTCAGCATCAGGGGCAGGATTTCCAAAATCTATCGCATACGGAATTCCGTCACGAACAGCAAATTCAACTGTATTAAAATCATAACCCAAACCTTTACAAAGTCGTAAAGTATAGTCTTTTATAGTCGCTAATAATTTTTTATCCACAGGAGGACCGTCAATAACATACCTCAAATGATGGGGATTTCTAGGTTCATATTGCATAATTCGAACCGCTTTGCAGCCCAAACAATACACTCTGAAATATTCTGTAAAAACAATTTCCTCTTGTAACATCATTACTAACTGTCCCGTTTCCTGATGTTTTTCCCAAAACTCTTCTTTATTTTCTAATCGATACACATTTTTCCAACCACCGCCAGCATACGGTTTCATGTATGCAGGAAATCCAACATAATCAAAAATACCTTGCCAATCCATTGGATATTTTAAATTCCGAAACGATTTTCCAGTAGTATCTGTAGGATGTTCCGCCGAAGGAAGAATTACGGTATTAGGCAACGGAACGCCCAAAGTATCGGCCAACGCATTGTTAAAAAACTTATCATCAGCACTCCACCAAAACGGATTATTAATCACATTTGTTCCTGTTAAAGCCGCATTTTTCAAATACGCACGATAAAAAGGAACATCTTGTGAAATACGATCTATAATTACGGCGTATTCACCATCACTATTTTGAACCACTTTATCAATAGCAACCGCCTCGGCAATAATTCCTTTTTCGTTTTTTGAGTTTACACGATCTATAAATGCTTGTGGAAAGGTATCTTCCATTCCAAATAAAATTCCGATTTTTTTCATCTTGTATATTTTAAAAAAACTTGATTCGTGATAAATAATGAGGAAACATTTCTTCCCAAACCGGCCAATCGTGTGCCCTGTCTTGGCGCAAATCTAACCAGTGATGCACATTCCGGTCGCTTAAAACCTTACTTAACTTTAGATTGGCATCATAGCAAATATCCCAGTTAGAGGTTCCTAAAACTATGTCCATATTCCAAAGTTCATGGTCGTTTAGTCCGTATAAAAAATCTTCAGGACTATTAAAAAACACATCGTCATTATGAAAACCTTCCATAAAGCTTTTTATACTAAAAGCACCACTCATAGAAAACAGATGACTCACATATCCCGGATGACGAAACGCAAAATTAGCAGCATGATACCCTCCAAAACTACAACCGGCCATAACCACTTTTCCCGAAGGAGAATTATGTCTTACTTTTTCAACAATCTCATGACAAATCATTTTATCGTACCAAGTATGATTTTCTATGCGATGAATCGGAAGAATTTGTTTGTTGTAAAAACTGTCTTTATCAATGCTTGCAGGACAAAATATTTGTATTAATCCTTGTTCGACATACCATTTTGCAGCGTCAATGAGTCCCATATCTTTATTTTCATGGAAACTTCCCATAGAAGTTGGAAACAAAATCACAGGATATCCGGAATGTCCAAAAACTAACATTTCGATATCCCGGCTTAGATTAGGTGAGTACCATTTGAAATATTCTTCTTTCATCGTAAACTTTATAAAGTCAGGAATTCCGTGCGATTACATATAACAATTAAAATGAAAAAAAACGAACGAAATACATCAATAATTTAGTTTGTCAAAAAATTATTATAAAAAAAACAAAGAATAATCAAAAGATTATGGAATTGTAAAATTTAAGTCAACATCTCATTCTTTTATAAAAAATTATTCAAAAAAACCATTCAATTATGGCACAATCGAGTCCTAAAGTAAATTAAAAATACACTTTTGGAAATTTGTAATTTATGTTATGACATCAAACAATTGTACTTGGCTTTTCAATCGTTCTGTGAGCATACTCATCATTCTTTTGTTGAGACTGGAGGAATTTTTTATATACAAGCAATATTCATCGGCGGTAAATAATCCGATAATCATTCCTTTCAGTGCATTTCTAAACTTAATATCTTTTTGAATTGCATTTTCTATAATAGCCATTTTTTTCTCTACGGTATGTGTGTAAAAATCAGCTTTATTTTTACTTATATAATTGAGGAATGAAGCGACAAATAAATCGTTCTGCAGTTTCAAAACAGGGCGAAGGACTTCATTTTGAAACGATTCTTCTGTTGAAGATTGTGCGGTTACAATCCCTATTGCTGGTCCTCGAAATTCCTTTATAAAAACATCTCTTTGATTCATCTTTTTTTCTTTAAAAATAGAAAAAATAGCAATAGGAATAGTTTAATTTTGCACTTATAAAATAAAAACTATGCGATTTCATACTAGAAAATGGGTTAAACCCGAAGATTTAAATCCAAACGGAACTTTATTTGGAGGAAAATTATTAGCTTGGTTGGACGAAGAATTAACTTTATATTCTATTATTCAACTAGAAAACTCCAGAATTGTTACCAAACATATGTCGGAAATTAATTTTAGAAGTTCTGCTAAACAAGGAGATATTATAGAGATTGGAATTGATGTAGTTAAGTTCGGAAATACTTCGCTTGTTCTTACCTGTGAAGCCAGAAACATGATGACACGAGAAACAATTATCACAATTGACAATACCACAATGGTTAATCTTGGTGCTGATGGAAAACCAAAAGCGCATGGAAAAACACAAATTGAATTTGTTAAAGATCGATTGTAATAAAAAATGGAATCATTACTTATCTTTTAGAAACAAATAATAATTCCATAAACTGAAACGAAATTCTGAATATTTTTTGTTTATTATTGTATTTCTGAACCAAGAGAATCTTTCTCTGAAGGCAGTTCATATATTTCTAAATCAAAATAACGAACCGAAGCTATAATATGATCAAATATATCGGCCATGATGTATTCATAATTTTCAAAACGTTTGTCGTGCGAAAAAGCATAAATCTCAAGCGGAGTGCCTTGTGAAGTTGACTGCAATTGGCGACAAAGCATAACCATCTCCCGGTTTAATCCCGGATAATTCTGAAGATATTGTGTGATATATTTACGAAACAAACCAAAGTTGGTTAAATTCCGACCATTAATAGCCAGTGATTTATCTATCTTATTAGTTGAATTATAGTCATCAATTTCTAGTTTTCGGGTATCGATATAAGCACTTATAAGTTCAATTTTTTTCAAATCTTCTAATTCTGAATCTTCAAGAAATCGGATGCTGCCTGTTTTGATAAGAATATGTCTTTTTATTCGTCGTCCATCCGAATTCAGCATACCGCGCCAGTTATGAAAAGAATCGGAACTCAGACTATACGTAGGGATTGTAGTGGTGGTATTATCAAAATTTCGAACTTTTACGGTAGCCAAATTAATTTCTATCACATCTCCATCGGCACCAAATTTATCCATCGTAATCCAATCGCCAATACGAACCATATCGTTTATAGAAACCTGAACACTAGCCACAAATCCCAACAAAGTATCCCTGAAAATTAAGATAATCAAAGCCGAAACTGCTCCCAAAATAGTCAATAATTCCTTTTGGTCGATATCAAATAATTTTGAAATAATCACAGTAATTCCAACGGCCCACAAGACAATCATAATTACCTGGATGAAACTATCTATTGGTTTATCACTGTAAGAAGGTATTAATTTGAGATAATCTCTTAATGCATTAAAAATGGTTCGAACAATCCATAGAAGTAACATGACGATATAAATACCAACCATTTTTCCAAAAACGCCTTCCCAATATTCAAATCGGTCTAAAATAACCGGTACCGATTTATAAATGAATGACAATGGAATTAGATAGGCGATGTATTTGGCTGTTTTGTTACTGACCAATAAATCATCGAATCTTGTTTTGGTTTTTTGAGCTACAATAGCCATAGCCGTAACCAGAATAAGCCGAGATAAAACATAGATTCCGTATGCTAAAACACACAGTATTAATAGATTTATAGCTAAACTTAAATAAGAGGCAAAAGTGCTTCCCAATCCCCATTTTCGGAGAATTGGATATAGAAAATTGAATATAATTTCTATTATTTTACGCATTTTTTAAGTATTTCTTTTCAATATAAAAAGTACCAAAAGGGATTACCGAAGCTACACCAATAATTCCCAGTTTTTTTGCATCCCAATTTTCTTTGAATTTTAGTAATACAGCCAAAACAATGTAAGCCACGAATAAAACGCCATGTGACATCCCAATTGGATAAAGCAATGTTTTATACAAATCAAAATGATTAGGTTTAATAAAAAGCATGTTTGAAAATAAAACCAAATAGGAAATTCCTTCGAGAATAGCGATAATTTTGAAAATCTTAAGCATGAAAATAAAATTTGGATATAGATAGTAAGCAAAATTAAGTATTATCATTGATTTTCGGTGTATTGATTCCTAAAGTAATTTACTTTTGTAATCTTAAACTTTGATAATGAGCAAACGTGATTTAAAAAAATACCTGACCGAACTCAATAAAGAGCAACTCGAAGAGCAAATTTTGGAATTGTATGAAAAGTTTAGTCCGGTAAAAGTGTACTATAATTTTGTTTTTAATCCAAAAGAAGAAACGCTTTTGCAGGAATCTAAACTTAAAATCTCACATGAATATTATCCGATAAAAAAATCGGGGAGGAGAAGCAAACCAAAAATGAGGCGTTCTGTTGCCCAAAAATACATTAAGCATTTTATTCTTTTAGGAGTTGATTCTTTTATCATTGCAGATATAATGCTTTACAATATCGAAATTGCCCAAACATTTTCAGCGGAACATCCTGTAAAACAAGAGCTTTTTTATAAAAGCATGTTCAATTCATTTGATCAAGCTGTCGTTTTTTTGATATCCAATGGAATTTTGAATGAATTTAAATCCCGAATTCATTCCATTCACAACGAAACTATTGTACAAAAATGGTTTAACGAACCTGAATTTAATGCTGTTATCGAGCGATTGGAATAGAAAAAGTTTTTAATAACCAATTTTAATTAACGAGTCCTATTTCTTTTTAATTAAAATTAACAAAAAAACTGTTTTTTAGGTGTATTTTTGCAAAAATCCAACAAAAATCAATGTCCCAAAATACTTTAGAAATAGAAATAGAAGACAAAAAAGAGCTTTATGCCTACCAAAAAGGAGATATAGATGCCATCTTTGAACGAATTGACAATGCTCCGGCGCAACATCATTTATTGTATCAATTGCCTACAGGTGGTGGTAAAACAGTGGTGTTTTCAGAAATTGTTCGTCGTTATTTATCCCAACACGATAAAAAAGTAGTTGTTTTGACCCACAGAATAGAGCTGTGTAAACAAACTTCAAAAATGTTGAAAGGTTTTGACGTAAAAAATAAAATCATAAACAGTAAAGTAAAAGAACTTCCGGATCAAAACGAATATTCCTGTTTTGTTGCCATGGTCGAAACTTTAAAAAACCGTATCAATGACGAAAAACTGCATTTAGATAATGTAGGTTTAGTAATCATCGATGAGGCCCACTATAATTCCTTCCGTAAATTATTAAGTTCTTTCAAAAATGCTTTCATATTAGGAGTAACTGCCACGCCGTTGAGTTCTAATATTAAATTACCAATGCATGAAAGTTATGACGAATTAATTGTAGGAGATACTATTGGTTCTTTGATTGAGAAAGGTTTTTTGGCGAAAGCCGTTACTTATAGTTATGATGTTGGTTTAACATCATTGAAAGTAGGGATTAATGGTGATTATACCGTAAAATCATCCGATGATTTATACACGAATATGGCCATGCAAGAAAAATTGTTGCATGCCTACACCGAAAAATCTTTGGGAAAGAAAACCTTAATTTTCAACAACGGAATCAATACTTCACTATATGTTTATGAAACTTTTAGAGAAGCGGGATATCCGATAAGACATCTTGACAACACCAGCAATAACGAGGAACGAAAAGATATTTTGCATTGGTTCAAAAAAACTCCGGATGCAATTTTAACCTCAGTTGGTATCCTTACAACTGGTTTTGATGAACCTACAGTTGAGACAATAATCCTAAACAGAGCCACAAAATCATTGACTTTATATTTCCAGATGATTGGTCGTGGTTCCAGAAAATTGCCTAATAAAGATGAGTTTACAGTTATTGATTTAGGAAACAATGCCGCGCGTTTTGGTTTATGGAGTGAGCCGGTAAACTGGCAACATATCTTTAAATCGCCTGAATTTTATTTAGAGAATTTACGTGATGATAACGAAATTGAACTGTATTTTAAATATACGATGCCTCCGGAATTACGGGCTAAATTCAGTAAAACTGAAGTCGTTACTTTTGATGTCGATGAAGAGCATAAATTAATTATTAAACAAAATTTACGTTCAAAAGTAGTTTTAGAAAAATCATTAGAACAACATGCCGCAATGTGTGTGGACAATTCTGAAACTTTACAGGAAGCAAAGGCATTAGGAAAAGAGTTAGAAGACGATATTGATTGTCGTATCAAACGATATTCTAAATGTTTGAGCCAATGCAGCAAAAATTACCGCGAATGGCTTGTTGATGATTACAAATTAAAATTGATTTTGTTGACCGGTAAAAAATACCGTGAAAAAATCATGAACGAACCAGATTGATACCTGTTTCACGGTAAAAACTAAACGATCAAAAGCACTTTTAAAAAAATTATAAATCCAAAATAATGTCAAAACAATTCTCTGATTTAGGAATTTCAGCACCAATACTAAAAGCGATTACCGAATTAGGAATTGTAGTACCTACAGAAATTCAGCAAAAAACAATTCCGCTATTTTTATCAAACACAACTGATTTAGTTGGACTTGCCAAAACTGGAACTGGAAAAACAGCCGCTTTTGGATTGCCTCTTTTACAATTAATAGACCCGAATTTAGCAACAATTCAAGCTGTAATTCTGGTTCCGACTCGTGAATTAGGACAACAAATTTTTAGAAATTTAGAAGATTTTGCAAAATACCTGCCCGAAGTTTCTATCGCAGCCACTTGTGGAGGTATCCCAATAAAACCTCAAATAGAGCGCTTAACATTGCCAACACATATTGTAGTTGCTACTCCGGGAAGATTAATTGATTTGATTCAACGTAAAGCAATTTCTTTAAAAGAAACTAAATTTCTTGTTCTAGACGAAGCCGATGAAATGGTGACGATTTTAAAAGAAGGTTTAGATGAGATTATTGCCGAAATACCTAAAGATCACAGAACATTTTTGTTTTCGGCGACTTTGCCAGGAACAATAAAACAACTGGTTCAGAATTACTTAAATAAAAATGTAGTTCAGGTAAGTGCCAATATGGAAACTGTGGGAAATCAAGGAATTGATCACCAATATATAGTCGTAAATCCGATAGAAAAACTTGATGTTTTGATGCATTTTTTGAATTCGAAAGAAGGAGAACGCGGAATCATTTTTTGTAAAACTAAAGCTGCAGTGAATAAACTGGCTAAAAATTTAGCCATTAATCGATTTTCATCAGGTGCTTTGCACGGTAGTTTATCTCAAGGAATTCGTGACAGAATTATGGAGCAATTTCGTGAAGGACACATCAATATATTAGTCGCAACAGATTTAGCCGCAAGAGGAATTGATGTAAAAGAAATATCATATGTGGTAAATTATCATTTGCCGGATGTGTATGAAGTTTATGTACACCGCAGCGGAAGAACTGCAAGAGCAGGAGCAAAGGGGCTTTCATTAACGATTTTGCAACCCGAAGAGGTAATGGAAATTGCCGGTTTCGAAAAAGAATTAGGAATCAAATTTATTGAATTTAATAAGCCAACAGTTGCAAGTATCGAAGAAAACAATACGCTTTTGTGGGCCAAACAAATCTTTAAAACCAAACCCAATCACGAGGTTGATTCAGCATTAAAAACTAAAATAAAAACGATTTTTCATCATTTGACCAAAGACGAATTGATAGAGAAATTATTGGCCAACCATTTGCTTCAAGCCAAAAATGAACCTGCAGAAAAACCCGTTAAAAAATTAAAAAGGAACTAATATTTTAATCTTTTTTTAATAGTTGTACATTCAAAAGCATGCTGTAAATAACTTATATTTATAGGATGCTTTTTTTTATACAACAAAAATTAGAAAAATATGGAGATTGTAATAGTTGGCGGTGGGTTTGCTGGATTGAATTTGGCGAAAGAACTCCTGAATGAGGAAGGAATTCATGTAACGCTTGTTGATAAAAATAACTATAATTTCTTTCCACCACTCATATATCAGGTTGCTACGGCTTTTTTAGAACCTTCCAGTATCAGCTATCCTTTTCGAAAATTTTTTGCCGGAAAAAAGAATCTGCAATTTCGTTTGGGAGAACTTCAAAAAGTAATCCCCACCGAAAATAAAATTATTCTCAACAACGGAGAATTAACATACGATTATTTAGTCTTTGCAACCGGAGCCGAAACAAGTTATTTTGGAATGGAAAATGTGAAGAAAAATGCAATTCCGATGAAAACGCTCAATGATGCCATTGAAATGCGAAATACCATACTGAAAAATTTAGAAAAAGCTGCAATTTGTAAAGATATTCGTAAACGACGAAAATTATTAACCATCGTAGTTGCAGGTGGCGGACCAACAGGAGTAGAGCTTTCGGGAATGTTTGCTGAGATGAGAAAAAACATTTTCCTTAAAGAATATCCTGAACTTGGGACCACGGCCAGTAATATTTATTTAGTCGATGGTGGTGATGCCTTATTATCGCCTATGAGTAAGGAATCGCAAGAAGATACCTTGGAGGCAGTGACCAAACTTGGTGTTGTTGTAAAATTAAACAGTCGGGTAACTGATTATGTAGATGATACTGTATTTTTCTCGAATGGAGAAACGATTCAAACCAAAAATTTAATTTGGGCAGCGGGCGTTTCGGCAAGAGAATTTGAAGGAATTCCAACAGAAAGTTATGGCCGTGGAAAACGTTTGGCTACAGATGCTTTTAATAAAGTTAATGGCACCCAAAACATTTATGCAATAGGAGATACCTGCATCCAGCTTACGGATAAAAATTTTCCTGGAGGTCATCCGCAAGTGGCTCAAGTAGCCATTCAACAAGGATTGAATTTAGCTAAAAATTTCAAATCAATGAATCAGAATAAACCGTTAATTCCTTTTGTATACAAGGACAAAGGAGCTATGGCGATCATTGGAAAAAATAAAGCTGTTGTAGATTTACCAAGTCCTAAATTACATTTCAAAGGATTTTTTGCTTGGATAATTTGGTTATTTGTTCACTTAATTTCATTAATAACCTATCGAAATCGAATATTGACTTTTTACAATTGGATGACTGCTTATTTTGCAAAAGACCAATCTTTACGAATGATTATCAGACCTGATAAAAAGTAAAAATTAATGAACTATCGTTACTTCCTGATCCGATGAACTAATGATAGTTTTTTTAATATTTCGTTTTCCAATATTCAAAATCACAAAAGCTGTGATTGTTGTAATACACATAATTACAACCATTGGAACCACTGAATCTATAACGAAAATACCTACCACAAAAGAGGCTAATGCTCCTAATCCCAACTGAATGGCTCCCATTAAAGCAGAAGCACTTCCTGCATTTCTGGTAAAAGGAGCAAGGGTGAGACCAGCCGTATTAGGATTTGAAATTCCTAAACAAGCTAAAAACAAAAATAACAAAGCTATAGTTTCATACAAACCCAGCCAATTATTTAAAGCCGCCACAAGAAAAATAATACTCAATATTGTTTGAGTTATTAACGCTCCAAAAATCATTTGTTCACTTTTGAATCTTCTTAACAAAAAGGAATTCAATTGACTGGCAGATATAAAACTCAAAGACATAAATGCAAAAATCCAACCATACGTTTTAGGATCTACTTTAAAAATAGTCATAAACAAAATAGGAGAAGACGCCACATAAGTAAACAAGCCAGAGAAAGCAACTGCTCCGGTAAAGGCATAAGTATAAAATTGAGGCTCTCTCAGGATACTTATAAAATTGGTAATAATTAGTTTTGGTTTTAATGAAATTGAAGTATCAGGAACATAGGTATTAGGAAGTTCAATCATTGCACCAATAAGTATAATAATTCCTAAACCCATCAAAATTAAAAATACTACATGCCAACCATAATAAGCCGTAACATAACCTCCAATTGTAGGCGCTAACATTGGCGAAAGCCCTACAACCAACATCAATAAAGAAAATACTTTGGGAATATCTTTTACAGGAAATAAATCTCGAACCATTGCCACAGAAGCTACTGCAGCAGCGCAACTACCAACTGCCTGTATAAAACGTAATCCTATAAAAGTATCAATATTAGTTACAAAAGAGCAACCTAAAGAAGCAAGAATATAAACCAAAATACCTACAAATAAAGGTTTCTTTCTTCCAAAACGGTCTAATAATGGCCCATATAATAATTGTCCTGCAGAAATTCCAATAAAATAACTAGATAGAGTCATCGAAACCTTAGCGACAGTAGTATTCAAATCGTTAGCAATACCTTCAAAACCGGGCAAATACATGTCTATCGAAAATGGCCCAAGTGCTGTCAATGAACCTAAAATGAAAATTAATTTGATGTATTTTGCTTTTGTCATGAAAAAGGAATCTTTTATATTTTTTTGCAAATGTAAATATTTAAGATGCTAATCTAAACGATTTGGTAAGCAATACAAGATAAAAAACACCGATATCTTTTAGTTAGCATTTTTTTATGCTTATTCTTATTTGAACTATAATTTATAATAAGAGGCATAGAACGTCAAACAAGTTGTTAACAAGTTTATAAACAATTTTAAGGTAAATATTTGGAAATAAAAAAACCCCGTTTTATTGGGGTTCATTTATTGATTTTTACGGTTGTAATGAAATAGATAAAATTTGAGAAAGAGCAGTTGAATAAGACTGTAATATCATTGAATCCCATGGAGTTAAATCCTTTTGATAACGTTGATATAAATCAGGGTTACCAATAGGAATACATAAATAATAATAATTATTCCACATTTTTGAATTAGCTATAACCAAAATAGCAGAATTTTTTTTTGTCTTTTGATTAACAAATAATTTAAAATCAAAGGTATAAAGTGTTTCTGAATATTTATAAAAATCTTGCAATTCATAGCCTTGTTTTAAATCTAAACCTTTAGAAACAGTTTCTTTATAACCTTTTGTTAAATAATTATATTCTTGCTCAGTAGTCTGAGAATAAGAAAAAGCAGTAAACAACAGAAATAACAATGTAATTTTTTTCATAATTTTTATTTTTTTTTAGTAGGTTAAAGTTGATAATTATTTTTCAAATATAGTGCCAAAATTTAAATCTCGCTAATAAATAATCCCTACAGAGAATTAATAATAAACCTAAAAAAAAACCCTTGTAACTTAATACAAAGGTTTATCTATAATATACTTGTCAAAATATTGACGAGAAATATACTTTTGTGTTTTCCTATTATAAATATTTATATAATGGTAATCGTAACCCTCCCGTTCTAATAATTTATGAAGATAGTATATTGACTTCATAAAAGGGTATTGTATAGGGTGGCGAGTTTTATCCTTATGAAATACCCAACACATATAAGGAGTAGGGGTAGTATTAGCCATTAAAGAACAAAAACAGGTTCGTCAAAAATTGCAACATAGCCCATTACTTGTGCGTAAGTTGATAGCGGAGTAGGAGTAGCAATACCAGCAAAATTTGAACCAGTAGAAAAAACCAATTTATTAAACAAAAAAGGAGTAGAAGAAGCAACACTTCCACCAGCAGAATGATAAAACATTGATAAAGAGGATTCCTGATTTGATAACCCAATATTATCTAAAACAGAAACAAAAGAAGTAACAATACCAACTACTTTAGCAAAATACAAAAGATTATTATTAGGATTGTTAATTTGATGTAAGTAATCTAAACCATGATAAAAAGGTTTAATATAAAACGTTTTTGCGGGATAATTTTTTTCACAAAATTGTAATAAATAAACGTGGTCAGGATGTAAAGCATTAACATATTCTGTTGCAGTTCTTATATATTCCTGATTGTAAGTTAAAATAACTATTTGTTCTGCAGGAAAAAAACTGTTATCTGGGATTAAATTAATATCGAAAAAATTTGAATTAATAAATCCTAACATATCGGGATTATCGAGATTTTGAAATCCTATACCTGATTTTTTTACGTTATTTTCAAAAACTGAAAGTATAAAAAACTCTTCATTTATACCCGACACTTCGAAAAGTGTATCGTAATAATTTTTTGTAAAAGTTACAGATTTAGTTTTTACAATTCCTTTTTTTGTTAAGTATTGTATATAATTGTTAGTAAGTGGAAAGTCCATATTTTTTTATTTAAATAGTGGTAATTTATTTAATTCTGAGGAGTCTAAGTACTCTTTTACGTCATCCATTAAATTACGCCTCGTTAAGACGTAATAACATTGTGTAACTGTTTTAACCTGACCAGCATTAGTCAAAATCTTTAATTGTGCGTATATTTTAGCGTCGTTTTCAGTCCATCCTTTAGGGTTTAACCATGCAAAATCCCAAAAGGTTTTCTCTTTAGTTAAAATATTTGTACCTAAATCTACAGCCAAATTTCGAGCTACATTATGATAAAAAGGATTTGAAGTAATTTTATTTAACTCTTGTAATTGAGTAATAGGGTTGTTGTTATTTGCAACCAAAATTTTTGTTTCCTCCTCCTGATTGTTTATTATATCCTTTGTACTGGCGTCTTTAAAATAACGCATGATTATAGGATAACCAATAATTAAACCAAGAAGAACAAGCCAGTATCTTTCTACTATATCCAAAAAACCGCCACTTGACGGTTTTAAGGAATTACGAAATTGAGTTCTCATTTTACTTTTTAAACATTTTCCATGCTAAAAGGATAACAAGTACACCGCCCGCAATGTTAACAGTCATTTTATTATTTGTGTAAAAGTCTTTAA
This sequence comes from Flavobacterium lacustre, assembly GCF_027474525.2. Lineage (NCBI taxonomy): Bacteria > Pseudomonadati > Bacteroidota > Flavobacteriia > Flavobacteriales > Flavobacteriaceae > Flavobacterium > Flavobacterium lacustre. The sequence goes on along the minus strand of NZ_CP114882.2, from coordinate 2,535,179 downwards.
ATTTTGTTTTTAAAATTTCCATTTTTATTTTTTTTTGAATTAATTAATTTATCTTTTGTCTCGTTTGTTTAGACTGTAACGGTAAAAACAGTATACAAAAAAAGCAGTACAGGAACGATAATAACATTAAATCGAAAAGTTTTTTTCGAATCTATTTTAATACCGTTAATATTATCCCTTTCAAGTATATCAATAGCATCTAATATATCGGAATCAGTTATTAATAAACCATCCTTACCGTTTTCATGATTAATAATCGCACGGGCAATTTGCATCATGAATAAGACGTCAACTTGATAAATTTTTTGGTCGGGTAATAAACCAACAGCCTTAGCAACTTTTTGAACGTATAAAGCAGTATTATTTTCGTTTGGTGGTGCATATTCAGAAATCAATTTTTTAATTGTGTCTTTACCTTTTCCGATATCGCCTAAAATATCAATTAACATAGCACGAATACCAAATTTAACCTCAGTAAACTGTTCAAAATGTTTGTTTTGGTCGGTATTAGTTAAATAAGGAATTTTACCAACCCAAGCAGATGAAGTGTAAACCAAGTTTCCAGGATTATTATTTCTTAACCCTCTTGAAAGATTGCTTTTACCTAAAAAACTACTCATTTTTTAAATCTTTTATTGTTTGTTTTTCTTCGTTGAAATCTATCTTTTCAAGTTCTTCGCTAACCACTTGAATACCTTTGATAATTGCAGTAACAACAGCACCATATTTGACAATAATACCAACTATAGCAATAACACCTTTTAACTTATTCATTTGATTTGGTTTTAAGTTTCTGTTCTTTTTTGTTTCTTCGTTCTTCTCGAATTTCGAAAAGTAAATCAAACCCCTCATGTATAATAAGAGGTAAGATTTTTAATAATACCTTAAACATTATTAGCTTTGAATATAAGTACCCGCATAACCGCCATTTTTGGCTTTTGGGTTCATTACAAAGGCTAATTTGTCTACTACAACTTTACCGCTTTTCTTTTCCATAGTTCCCCAGTGAAAATTTACTTCGCCAGTTTTAGTATTAGTAAATGTTACAGCAATAGAACCAAACCATCCCTTTTCAGAAAGTTTTGATTTTTCAGTAGTAACTGCTTTAATACTTATCAAATCACGTTCATGTAAACGCCATCCAGTAGTTAAATACTGTTTGTTTCCTTTGTTGTTTCCTTTTGTTGGTTCATAAGTTGTAGTTTTACAACCAGAATGTTTAACATAAGGCTTTTGAGAATTGTTATAATTCTTATTTTGTGAATTATAACTCTTGTTTTGTGAATTATAATTATTTGGATATTTATTTGCCATTAGTGGAATAAATTTTTAATGTTTAACAAAATTTCAGTTAGTTTTTTGATAAAAATTACAACCGTATCTATAATAAAAACTATAAAATAAATACGATTGTAGTTTCTTTTTTTAGGTTCGTTTTCCACCTTTTCGACGTTTTCCGAAAAAAGACATTTTAACAACTACAAACAATACAATAGCAGTAATTAAACCGATAATGTAATTTTTGTTTTTGTTCCAAAATGCTTTCAAAGCTATTGTAGTTACAAAATCAGTAGCACTTTGTGCAGAATCAGTTTTAGCTATTGCATCGGTAGTTTTTTTGTAAAAATCTTTACCCTGAACGTCTAAAAATTCTTTTACAGGCTCAGGAAGAACAACGGGAGTTTTTGAAAAACCATTAGGTACAATAACTACCTTACCGTTTGCGTCTTTTGTCTTTTCAGTCGTAGCGACTCTAATTAAGTCCTGACCTACAGCCGAAAAATTACCAGTAGCGACATTTGTTAAATTCTTAATACTAATCGCTCTCTTTAATTTAGTACCAAGTGATTTGAAAAACCCCATTTTTAGACGTTTTTAATACTTCTTACAACGAAGTTGATAACAGTACCCTGAGATTTATTAATCTCAATAGTGTCAACCTCTTCCAATGGTAGAGAAACTCTATCAGTAAGACCTTGTAAAATAGCTGTTCCGTTTAAAGCTTGAATTGGGTCAATATCACGAGATAAAGACTGTAACTCAAAAGGCAAATACTTAACAACAACACCGTTACTGTAACGGTAAGAAAGATCTTGTACAGAAGCGTGAGTAGTCATAATAGCTAAATCAAAACCTTTCACGTCTAAGATTTTACTGAACTGCTCAGAGGCTACTGTTTTTTGTTCAAAGAAATACAAATCACTTGAAGCGATAGGCTCTTCAATTCCGAAAATATCATAAACCTTACCAGCTGTAGAGATTAAATCGTCTAACTGTATTTTAATACTTTCCTTTTCTTCCAAAGCAATACCGCCTAAATGTGCCAATTCACAAACTGCAATACATTCGTAAGTCGCATCGCTTTGAGTTCCTGAGGTTCCATAAGTTGACGCTAAAATAAAATCTTTCAAAAGAACCTTATTCGCTAAAATTACGTTTGAACCGTTCGCACGCTCAATATAAATGCTGATTTTTTCGGTTGTTAACGTTGACAAATCGAAACCATCGACCGCAAGAATTAAACCCCCAATGCTTTTTGTAACTGTAAATTCTGCTGATTTAGTTACCAAAGTTGCACTTCCAATTTTCATTTTTTTTTCATTTTTTTGTTAATACTATTTTTGTTTTATAGACACAAATATTATTAAGGATTGAAAAAGGGGGTTTATATTTTTTTATAGTTTTTTATATTTTTTTATATTTTTTTATAAAATACCATACAAAACCAAGTCCGAAATAGTTAAATAATCCCTCTTAATTTGCAAAGAATCTATTATAGTTTGATACTCTTTTAAGGCAGTGGGATAACTTACTTCAAGAATGTGCATTAATTGTGTTTTAGTAACTTTTTGGCTTGTATTGTCTGTTTTCATAGCTTATAAAAATAAAAGTTGATGTTCATTAAATAGTTTTGAATCGAAATCATTTATAATTTTTTCTTTATTTCTAAACTCATGCAGATAGAAATAATATTTTCCTTTAAACCAAGACAAAAGGGGTAAATCGGTAGTAATATCTTTATCCTCTAATAATAAATTTAAAGCAAATATGTAGCTTATATCCTGATTATTAGAGTAATATTCTCGGAATAATGATTTCGCCAAACGCTTTTTTATTGTGGTACTGGAAAGTATTATTTTCTTAAATCTTTTAACTATTGGAACAGAGTTAGAAACTTGATTTTGTAATAAATCAAAATCAAAAAGGGGAATTTCATTTTCTTTATTAATTTGTGATTTTCCCGTATTTTCCCGAAGTTCAAAAAAACCTTTAGTAGCTATTTTTAATAACTCTATTAACATAGCCTTATCAAATATACCCCAAGTCATCGACTTGCTTTTTGTTTCGTCATCCTTGTATATTTCATTTAAACCACGAAAAAAAGCGCTGTTTAATTGATATTCAAAACGCCATACATTATCATTTTTTAGGCTGTTATTTTTATAGTATTCATTGATATATGGTTTTTCTGTCAGCTGAAGAGAGAGTGTTTTATTATAACAACGGATTATTTTGTCAGAGGTACGTTTGCCAATTTGAAAACCATTTAAAATACTTTTGCCTTTATATGTTTCATAATAGGATTGAATATTTTTAGGGCGACCGCTAATAAGATATACAGAATTGATAATGTTACGGTATAAATCCCTATAAGTATGATTAACATCATTTTTATCGATGCAGATATCCAAACGGTTAACAGATTTAAAGCTATATTTAGTTTCATTACAGAAATCCCAGATTATATTTTTTAATTCATTATTTTGTAAAGTGTAGAAAAGATTGTTTTCGATTTGTAATTGGGCTAAATTTTTATCAATAATTGCAGAACGGGGAGCGGAAGTAAGTAAACCGACTTTTATTTCGTTGTAATACAAATCGGCTCTATTTTCAAAAATTTTTGTACCGTAATCATATGGTTTGAGTGTGAAATTTGAATTTTCGGGAAATTCTCTAAAAGGAGTACCATCGAGATTTATAATTAAATAGTCAATATTTACTAACTGAGTTTCTAAATTATTTGATTTTCGCCTTTTATTAAGTTGGTGGCGTTCTTTATATGAAATCATTTATTTTTTGTGGTTTGAGTGAGTTAGTTCCCGTTATACCCAACGGGAACGATGTAAAAAAATTGATGTATAAATGTTCGTTTGCTTTTATCTTTTTTTGTTCCGTTTCACTTCACAAAAACAGATCAGCGCAAACGAATAAATAATTAAATAAAAGGCTCATCGAATAATGAAAAAGCAGTTTTTTGAGAAGAAGCAAAAATATTTACCTTTTCACTTGTTATAATTTCCTTTTCGATTATTGTTAAATCAGTTTCAAGCGTTAACAATTGAGATTTAAGTATAAATTTTATCTTTTCGTCAATTTGTTTAATTTCACGAAGAATAAAAGAATATTGATTTTTGATGTTTTCCAAATCAATAGTTTCACACGGGTATTTAGTGTATTCTCTTAAATCGTAAGTTACAGACGCTATTTGTATAAGTAGATTTTCTCTTTTTAATTGTAATTCGTTAATTGTAGCCATAATTAATAAATTAAAAGTTTATGTTTTAACAATTTAAAAAGCAGAGTTTTTATAGATGAATTTGCAGTGTCACAATAAAAGATAAATTCGTGTAATGACTGATTTTGACGAACTACAAAACATTCTTTTTCTATGTGAATAGAAATACCTAATTTTGAACCTCTAATTCTTATATGAAGAATTTTATATTTTAAATGTTCAGTTTTACAAAAGGGAGTAATTTTTTTAAGAAACTTTTTAGGAGTAAATTTGGTATGACGCATTTTTTCAAGTTGAACCAGTAACAAAGTGTAGTTTTCGAGTGATGTTCGTTTTAATGACATAGTATAAAATTTGTTAATTATTACGTCACAAATTTGCACTATAATTTATATTATGTAAAATAGAATTTTTAAGCCAATGCATAAAACCAATACTATACCTTATTTAAATAAAAAAGCATTACCTCTTTTTGGTAATGCTTTAATTGTAAAACGAATTGTATTTTATTTAATAGCAATTGGAATATTCCAATTATCCCAACTTATAACAATACCATTTTCTGTAATTGTATAGGTTAATTTTTCAACAGGCGAACTTGTGATTTGTTGTTTTACAGTAACTCTAAGCTGGTCGTTTTTATCTTTATACTTGTAAGCGCCCCATTGTTTAGCTTCATTGTTAAAAATAATGATACTTTCAGTTTCATTTGGAATTATAAAAAAAGAATATTTCCCAGCTGGCAATTTAGAACCTTCAATCATAATTTCTTTGTTGGTCTCAAAAGTTGTTGCTTCATTAGCTCCTGCACGCCAAACTTTATTAAACGGAACTAATTCGCCCCATATTTTTCGGCCTTTAACTGACGGACTGCCATAATTAATGCTTATTGTAGCATCATTAATTTTACCTGAGACAACTTCTGGAGGACTTGCCGGCTTATCTTGTGCATTCACGAAAGTTACCATTAGTAACGCAATAATACACAGATGTATTTTTTTTTGTAATCCCATGATTTAAAATAGTTTAGTTTAGGACATAAATTTAAAATAACTGAACTAAACTGACTATAAAAACCTGTTATTTTGGGAAAAAATTAAGATTTAATAAATAAATAATTTTACTCTATTAATGACATCATTATAATTTATTATTTTATTAATTTTACAAGCAATCCTTTATTTTACTTATCAAACATATGAATACAATTGCAGAACATATTGCAGACTTTTTAAAAGTATATCCGCCATTTGATAATTTAACTTTTCAGGAATTATCAGAAATTGCAACAAGTATCCGTGTGGTTAATTTAGAAAAGCATAAAACCTTATTCCAAATTAATGATGTCTTGCATGACAGTTTTTACGTGGTGGCTTCTGGCGTTATCAATTTATCCGTAATATCGGATGCCGAAGAAACTTTATTGAACAAATGTCATGAAGGTGATATTTTTGGGTTACGCCCTTTTTTTGCTAAAAACAATTACATGATGACCGCTAAAGCGCGTGAGGAAAGTATTGTTTATGCTATTCCAATTGCGACTTTCAGACCTTTTGTTGCCAATAATGCGTTAGTATTAAACTTTTTATTAGAAAGTTTTGCAACAAATACCCGCAATACAAAAGACAAAGAAAACCTGAGAGGAAAACTTATTTCTGACAATGTATTCTATTCTGATCAACAATCCGAAATTCAATATTTTCAATCTTTATCCTACAATAATTCTCCACTAACGGCAACTAAAAAAAGCATCATCAAAGATATTGCACAACTCATGACTGAAGAAGTCAAGAATAATGTCATTATCTGCGAAAATAGCTTTCCTATCGGTATCGTAACTGACCGTGATATGTGTACCAAAATCGCTACAGGCCGATTTTCTATCACTGATACAATTGATAAAATTATGTCTGCACCAGTAGTAACAGTTGCCGAAAATGTATCTCTTGCCGAAGCACAACTGCTTATGTTAAAACATAGTGTAACCCATTTGTGCGTAACACTAGACGGAACAACTAATTCAGCAGTAAAAGGAATTATTACAGAACACGATTTAATTATTGCGCAAGCCAGTAACCCCGGAGTTTTAATCAAAGAAATTAAACGCTCGCATGCGGCAAAAGATTTAAAACAAATTCGGGATAAAATGGCCGATCTTGTTCAAAATTCGATTCACAAGAACATTCCGTTGACTCATGTTACTAACATTGCCAGTGACATTAATCTTGCTGTCATCAAAAGAGCGGTAGAATTATCAATTTTAGATTTAGGCTCTCCTCCTGCCCGTTTTGCATGGTTAAGCATTGGAAGTCAAGGTCGAAAAGAACAATTATTACTAACCGATCAGGATAGTATTTTGATATTTGAAGATGTAGCGCCCGAAAAATACAGAGATGTAAAAGATTACTTCCTTAAATTAGCCCGAAGAACAACAGATACACTAGAAAAAGTAGGATATCCATTGTGTCCAAACGGACATATGGGAAGCAATATGCTTTGGTGTAAATCTCTGACTGATTGGACTAAACAATACAATAGTTGGATAAATACTCCAGGTGAAAATAGTAATGACATCAGTAGTATTTTCTTTGATTATGAAATTGTTTTTGGTGAACCAAAAATTGAAGAAGCCATAGAAAATGTTATTTTTAATAACATAAAAAACAATGCACTTTTCTTTGACTTTTTGGGCAATGATGCTTTAAGAAAAAATTCCCCTTTGAGTTTTTTCAAAAAATTCATTGTTGAAGAAGAAGACGGACCTAACAAAAATAAATTTGATATTAAAACCCGTGCTTTAATGCCATTAATTGACGGTGCTCGTTTATTTGCTTTACATTACAATATAAAAGGTGTCAACAATACCTATTTACGTTTTAAGCAACTCTCAATCACCGACCCAAAAAATGCCGAAATTTATCTTAACTGCGCTGAAGCTTTTTTGATATTATCAAAATTTAGAACTATAGAAGGATTGAAAAATGACGACAACGGACAGTTTATCAATTTAGAAGAAATGACAAAAATCGATAAAGAAAAATTGAAAAATGCATTAGCTCCCATGAAAGAATTGGAAGAATTGATAAAAAATAAGTTTCAACTTACCCAATTTTCATAAATTATGTTAGACTGGCTGAAAAATATAAATAAGGAATATCCGGAATTCTGGAAAAATTATGTTGCTAAATTCGAAAAAAAATCGAATCGTTTTGTTGTTTTATCTACCGAAACATCTGGTTTAAATCCTGACAAAGATATCATTCTATCCATTGGATCTTTTGCCGTGATTGATAACAGTATTGTCATTGGGGATAATTTTGAAACCGTTTTATTACAGTACAAATTCTTGCATGACAATGGCCTTTCCAATGAATTTATTGTGGAAAGCAAAATGAAAAAATTAGTAGAACCTGAGGCTATAAAATTATTTATTGAATACATCGGTAATGCGGTTCTTGTGGGACATCATGTTGATTTTGATGTAGAAATGATTAATGCAGCTCTCGAAAGGCTCAATTGTGGCCGCCTAAAAAACGAAGCTTTAGACATTGATATCATGTACCGAAAATTGCATGACATCACCGACAAAGAATTTTCACTTGACGAATTGAGTACTATTTACAAAATCCCTAAAAGTGACCGAAATTCTTCTTCCGAAGATGCTTATAGAATCGCTTTATTGTTTTTGAAATTGAAATCACGATTGGGGATAAAAATTTAATTATTCTATTATTATCCCTTTCCAAAACCTCCCGTGATGACTTATAGAAACTGGTTTTTCTATCTTTGAATTGGAATCAATAATAAAGGGAATTCCGTTTCTTTTATTGATTTTAGTATCTATATCAATGTTTTTGATTTGCTTGAAATACTCTTTTTCTGCACAAGCAATGGTGTAAATAAAATCATTTTCTATTTTAGTTTGGGTAAAATAGGTTTTTCCTTTGATTAAAATAGTTCCTAAAGTTCCACTCTCATAAAAACACTCTAATTCTAGAGGAATAAATGCTCGGATTCCCGTTTCCCTATTGTAAATTTTATAAACCGCTTCCTTCCTGCTCCATAAATTCCAAACCATAGTTTCTGGATTTTGTGCAGTTACAATTTGTAATTGTTCCTTTTTTGTGAATATTTTATCCAAAAAACCTTTCCGTTGCCAATCACTTTCTTTTCGGGCTAAAGCCAAATCTACAATGTCGTTTCCTATCATATTTCACTGTTGATTCACTACTTTTTTGTAGCTAATTGAGTCTCAATAATAGTCATAGCAGCCTTTACATTGACCATTCGTTCCATTGATTCATTATCGATAACAATATTATATTTTTCCTCGATGTCTAAAATAACATCAACTAAATTAGCAGAGTTTATTTTCAAATCATTGATAAAATCAGTTTCCTCTGTAAGAGTATCAAAAGCTTCTTGATTTTGAATATACGGTTTGACGATAGCTTTTAATTCTTCAATAATTTCTTGTTTGTTCATATTTGTATCTAGTTTAAAGTTCTTTGGTAAATTTCTATTTTGTATTTTTAAAATAATTGCCACAAATTCGCAAATTATTTTTGTTGTTATTTTATATAATTTAGAACTAATTTTTTCAATCTTTAAATTTCTTAAAAACCACACATCCATTCACATCTCCAAATCCAAAACTGGCTTTTACAATTACATTTAATTCTTTCTCAATCAATTGTTGTGGAATTCTAGATTGATCAATCAAAGCTGTAATTTCCGGATGCAAATCAGAGCAATTGATATTCGGAAAAACAAATCCGTGATGCAATTGCAATACCGAAGCAACGCTTTCAATACTTCCCGCTCCTGATAAACAATGTCCCACTAATGATTTCAAAGAATTAATATACGGAAAATTAATTCCGCTTCTTCCCAGAGCTTCACTCCAATTCTGAATTTCAAGACTATCTTTTGATGTGGCAGTTAAATGTCCGTTTATCGCATCAATATCATCTGCCACAATTCCCGCATTTATAACAGCACTTTTTATGCATTTTTGAACCGCCGCAGGATTTGGAGCGGTCATTGTACCTAAACCGCGTTGTCCCCCGGAATTAATATTTCCACCCAGAACTTCAGCGTATATTCTAGCACCTCGCCCTAAAGCAGTTTCTAAATCTTCTAAAACTAAAGCTCCTGCTCCACTGCCGGGAACAAATCCCGATGCACTAACAGACATTGGCCTTGAGCCTTGTTCAGGCGCTTCGTTATGTTTAAAAGTACACACTTTCATCGCATCAAATCCACCCCAAATATAAGGACCTGAATCACTTGTACTTCCGGCTAAAATGCGTTTGGCCTGCCCAGATTTAATGCGTTCATACGCCATCAAAATACTTTCTGTTCCTGTTGTGCAGGCTGAAGAATTAGTCGAAACTTGGTTTCCTAAACCTAATTTACCTCCCAAATAAGCGCTTACTCCACTATTCATAGTCTGCGCCACAGCAGTACTACCAAGCCTTCGGGTTTTAAAATCATCTATTTTATATATACTTTCCCGGAATTTTTCGATTCCTGATGTTCCTGTTCCAAAAATTGTTCCGCTGTCCCAATCTGGTTCTTCCTTAATTTCTAAAGTTAAACCAGCATCTTTCCAAGCATCAATTCCGGCAATGACGCCATATAAGATTCCTGATGAATTAAAATTTCGCAACTCTAATTCCGAAAAATATTGTAATGCCAACTCATTTGAAACGTCAGGTTTCCCTGCAATTTGACAAGAAAATTGCAATCGTTCTAATTCAGAATCGTGTTTAATTCCAGAAATTCCATTTCTAATTGCATGAATAAACGTAGTAAGCCCCACTCCGTTTGGAGCGACAACGCCAAGACCAGTAATTACGACACGTTTATTCATTTATGCTGGATTTATTTTAATATCTATTGATTTTTACTGCTAAGATTATCTCGTTTTCAATCTTATACGATCATTCCTGCAATTATTCCGGAGCAAACAACTTCTTCTTTTTCATTTTTCATACTCACTTTACATTTTAATTTTCCGAATCTAAAATAGATTTTTTCTGAAATTACCGTTACTTTTTCTTTTGGATAAACGGGTTTTAAAAAATGTATTTCTGTTGATGTTAAAGCAATTGAAGTATCAGTATTAAACGTATCATTCAATAAAAATATTCCAAAACAAACCAATCCTATTTGTGCCATAACTTCGGTTAAAATCACTCCGGGAGTTATCGGATTATCTTTAAAATGTCCAGCATAGAAATCTAGTTTTTCATCAAAAGTAAACGTTCCTTCCACTCCATTTTCATCTACACGAATAATTTCGTCCACAAACAAAAACGGTTTTGAATACGGCAATTTCGGTATAATTTCTTCTTTTCTCATATTTGAAGATTAAAGGGCTAAAACTTCAGTAAAACTCTTTGCGCCGAAAATCCGGGTCCAAAACTCAACATCAGTCCTAATTCTCCTTTTTTAGGTTGATTATCCATAATGCGCTCTAAAACATACAAAACTGTAGCACTCGACATGTTTCCGTACAAACGCAAAACTTCTTTGGTATCATTTATATTTTTGCCTAAATCCGAGAACAAACTTTCTACAGTTTGAACAATTTTTTTCCCACCAGGGTGAAAAATTAAGTGATCAATGGTGTCAATAGTTTGATTATTTTTTTCTAAAAAAGGATTTATAATATCAGGAAAATGACTGGCAATTGTTTCGGGAACTTCAATATCAAGTACCATTTGTAACCCAGAATTAGTGAGTTTAAAACCCATCATATGAATGTTATCATAAAAATGATACATTTCTTCCGCTAAAATTTCGGGACCTTCATCATCTTCATGAGAAGACAACAAAACGCAAGCCGCACCATCTCCAAAAATAGCCGCACTGACAATATTTGCCATCGAATAATCATCTAATTGAAAGGTTGCCGTAGGACTTTCAACAGCAATTACAGCCGCACGTTTTCCGGGGTTGGCCTTCAAGAAATTTTTAGCATAAATAATCCCTGAAATTCCTGCCGCACAACCCATCTCGGTAACTGGAAGCCGAATAATGTCTTGGCGTAATTTTAATTTGTTAATCAAATATGCATCTAATGATGGAATCATAATTCCAGTGCAACTTACTGTTATTATATAATCTAAATCTTGCGGACGCCAATTCGCTTTTTCTAATGCTTTTTCAAGCACTTTCTCTCCCAAATCAATCACTTCACGCACATAAATATCATTTCTTTCTTCAAAAGAGGTTTTCGTAAAAACTTCAATTGGATCCATAATTGAATACCTTTTATCTACTGCTGCCCCTTCAAAAATCTTTTTTACTTTTCGAATAAAACGTTCGTCCTGACCTTCGAGCCAAGCATCGAGAAATGGAACTATTTCTTCGGTTGTTCTGGAAAATTTTGGTAGTTGTTTGGCTACTGTTTTTATTTTTACACTCATAATTAATTAGCCGGGAATTATTAAAATCATATACTATTTAATCTAAAACAATTGTTCTTCTTATAATCCATTGATAACGAAATGCCCATTTCCATTGAATTTTATAATTGCTAAAATGCAAATTCTCTGAATAGCGAATCAATTCTTGTTTTTTAAAACCTCTTAATATTGAAGTCAAACCATCCTCACGAGACATCTCATTCAATCGAAAAACCCAACATAATGCTTGAAACAATCGATACGCAACAGCACTTCTATGCAAATCATTAATCACAATTCCAATGGTTGAATTCGTATAAAAAAGCGCCATTAATTTCATAATCTCATCTTCTTTAAAATGATGTAAAGTCAAAGTGCACAAAACAATATCATATTTCATTTTACTAAAAGGTTCACCAAAAATATCTTTACACAAATACGTGATATTTGGATAGTATTTAGATAATTTTCGAGCGTGATTTATGGTAAAAGCATTAGCATCGATACCAATTAATTTGAATTCTAAATCATTTTTCAATCCAAAATCCGCAATAGTGCGCAACATGTCGCCATTACCACAACCAACATCAACAATTGTAAGTTCTTTGGCGGTTGCAATTGTTCTCATCAACTCTTTAATCCCTCGCAACGTGAGCTGATTTCCTCCCAACAGCTGATTTATTTTAGCTATTTTATCTAAAGCATCCCGTAAAACTTCACCTTCCATAGAAAAATCATCCATGATTTCAGGTTTATCGGTTCGTTGTTTTGTGTTTAAAGCCATTTAATTTTTCAAAATTATTGGTTTTCCGTGCGTTTTTTTTATGATTTTTGGTAATAGTAAAGGAAATTTAATTGCTATTTGCAGTAAAAACTCTGATACTTTTTGATGTTGTAAAAGTCGAGCTAAAAAACGACCTGCTAGTATTCGTTTTTCAAAATTAAACTTCCATTCTTGTATGTATTTTTTTTCCAAATCGCCTCTGGATTTAATCTCATTATTAAAAAAACATTCGACCAATTCCGAAACAATTTTAGCACTATGTATCGCCATTGCCATTCCGTTTCCGCATAATGGATGAATTAATCCGGCCGTATCTCCTATCATTAAAATATGATTTTCAACAGCTTTTTTTTGCTCAAAACAGATTTGGCTAATCGTCATCGGCTTATCAAATAACATGGTGCATTTTTCAAATAATAATTTCAAATTTGGATTTTTAAAAACAACTGCTTTTTGATATTCCTCAATATTTTTATAGCGCTTGAATGTTTCATAATCCGCTAAATAACAAATATTAATCTTGTCATTTTCTACTTTTGAAACCCCGCAATATCCACCTTTAAAATTATGCAATCCTACTAAATCATCTGGAAAATTACCTGAATAATGTGCTTTCACAGCCAACCAAGGTGATTTTTTTTGAATAAAATTCCGATTGAGTTTTTGGTCTATATTAGAACGTTTTCCAAAAGCTCCAAGTACAATTTTAGCCTTTAAAATAACATTATTCAAAGTGGTTACCGTAAATTGATTCTCATCAAAAACAACACTTTCTACACTATCTTTAAGGATTGTACAACCACAACCCAATGCTTTATGGTACAAATATTCATCCAATGTATATCGACTGATTCCAAATCCTCCAAGAGGTAAAACACAATCAATTGTTTTTCCGTTACGTATCGAAAACTGAAGTTTTGTAATAAGTGTTGGATGTAAATCATTACTACTAATTCCCAGCCAATTCAGATAAGGTACTACTTCATTAGAAATATATTCTCCGCAAACCTTATGTTTAGGAAATTCATTTTTCTCGATAACAATTACCTGAAATCCTTTTTTAGACAAATGAATCGCAGCAGTTAATCCTGCTAAACCACCACCAATAATTAGCACTTCAGTTTCCTTCATATCAAAGTAAATTTAAGGAATAGTTTCTCAATATTGTTATATTATTTTTTAATAAGTTACATAATTACCAAAATTAAGTTAGAAATTTTAAACATATTCTTAAACAAAACCAAATTACAATATATTATTTATAAAAAACTACTATCTTAAACAAAGGCCAAATAAAAAACTGCTTTACCTAAATTAGATAAAGCAGTCTTTTTATGAAAAATATTTTATTTACTAAACTCTTCCTTCTTTTATATCTTCAATAACTTCAGGATTTAATAAAGTAGTAGTATCACCAAAGTTAGAATAGTCACCTTCGGCAATCTTACGTAAAATTCTACGCATAATCTTACCTGAACGTGTTTTTGGTAAACTGGCTACAAATTGAATTTTGTCAAGTTTAGCAATCGGACCGATGTGATCCGTTATATATTGATTAATCTCATTTGCCAGATTTTCTTTGTTTCTAACTTCTCCTGTTTCTTTCAAAGTTACATAACCATACAAGGCATTTCCTTTGATATCGTGAGGGAAACCTACAATTGCAGATTCTGCAACCGCCGGATGCTCATTAATTGCATCTTCTATAGGCGCAGTTCCCAGATTATGTCCGGAAACAATTACCACATCATCAATTCGTCCTGTAATTCTATAATATCCAACTTCATCACGCAAAGCACCATCTCCTGTGAAATATTTCCCTGGGAAAGCAGAAAAATAAGTGTCTTTGTAGCGTTGATGATCTCCCCAAATTGTTCGGGCGATTCCTGGCCAAGGAAACTTTATACACAAGCTTCCTACAACTTGATTATCTTCTATTTCATTACGTCTTTCATCCATCAAAACGGGCTGGATTCCAGGTAAAGGTAAGGTTGCATAAGTAGGTTTTGTTGGTGTAATAAAAGCAATTGGAGCAATCATAATTCCACCTGTTTCTGTTTGCCACCAAGTATCAACTACTGGGCATCTTTTTGCCCCAACGTGGTCATTATACCAGTGCCAAGCTTCTTCATTAATTGGTTCACCAACAGAGCCAATTACTTTAAGAGATTTTAAAGGATATTTCTGAATATAGTCCAAACTTTCTTTTGCCAAAGAACGAATAGCAGTTGGCGCAGTATAGAATTGGGTTACTTTATGTTTTTCGATAGTGTCCCAAAAACGACTGAAATCTGGATAAGAGGGTATACCTTCAAAAATAACAGTAGTTCCGCCGTTCAACAACGGACCATATAATGTATAAGAATGTCCTGTAATCCAGCCAATATCTGCTGTACACCAAAAAATGTCGTTTTCTTCATAATTGAAAACATTTTTAAAAGTATAAGCCGTATAAACCATATATCCTGCAGTGGTATGAACCATTCCTTTAGGTTTTCCGGTAGATCCAGAAGTATAAAGAATAAATAAAGGATCTTCCGCATCCATGATTTCGGCCACATTATTATTCAATGCTTCATCTAAAAGTGGTTGTAACCATTGGTCACGTCCAAATTTCATTTGAATCTCAGCATTTGTTCTTTTAACAACCAAAACAGAAGTTACCGAAGGACAATTTTCTAAAGCTTCATCTATGATACCCTTTAAATCGATAGTTTTATTTCCTCTATAACCACCGTCAGAAGTAATAACCATTTTACATTCGGAGTCATTTATTCTTGCCGAAACTGCAGAAGCCGAAAATCCTGCAAAAACTACTGAATGTATCGCTCCAATTCTGGCGCAAGCTAAAATTGAAACTGCCAATTCTGGAATCATTGGTAAATAAATACAAACACGATCTCCTTTTTTAATGCCTTTTTCACGTAAAACGTTTGCCATTTTAGAAACGCGTTCGTACAACTCGTTATACGAAATATGTAATGCTGTTTCTGTTGGATCATTGGGTTCAAAAATGATGGCTGTTTTATCACCTCTTTTAGCTAAATGCCTGTCGATACAGTTCTTAGTAATATTAACTTTAGCTTCTGTAAACCATTTTATTTCGGCTTCAGCCATGTTAAAATCAACAACTTTCTCCCAATATTGATACCAAGTAAAGTTCTCTTCTGCTATTTTTCCCCAAAATTTTCTTGGTTCGCGTACTGATTTATTATAGTGTTTAAAGTATTGTTCTAGGTTGTCAATTTTATAGTAGCTCATGTTTTTTAAAAATTTTTATAAATGTATTAAATATCTCTTTATTGTTAAAATGATTTAAATTATAAATATTCTCAAATAATTGAACTCTTTTTATCTGATTCTCACTTTCAATGAATTTAATTCAACCCACAGTGTCAAAAAATTGAGATATCCACATAAAAAAAGGTGAAATAGAAATTTCTACCTCACCTTTAATTTTAACAAAATTTAACAACAATTCGTTTTATACCTAAAATATATAACAGTACAAGCAACTATATTTTACATTAAATTCTATAAAATAGTACCTGTTTATTAGGGAATTACTTCACTTAACTTATGCTAAATAGTAGTTTGAAGTTAAGTGAATGTAATATGCATCAATATCGTTTTATCTTTAATACGTTTTAACTAATTCAAAATATTACGAGACCTTATTTATGATATAATGCAAACTCCAACACACCCTCATGTGTGGTAATTCCTGAATTTTATATTTATCCAATTTTTTTCATTGCAGTCATCGATTCTCTCAACCACTCACCTACTTCTTCAATAGGGTGTTGACGAATACTTTTGTTTACTGCAATAAGAAGTGCGTTATCAACACCATTTGTAGCAGAAAAAGATTTTCCAATTACGTTTGTATCAATAGTTTTCATGAAATCTGTCAATAACGGTTTACAAGCATGATCAAATAAATAACAACCATATTCTGCTGTATCCGAAATGATTCTGTTCATTTCATATAATTTTTTTCTTGCTACAGTATTAGCAATCAAAGGCAATTCATGTAATGATTCGTAGTAAGCAGATTCTTCAATGATTCCTGATTGTGTCATTGTTTCGAATGCTAATTCTACTCCGGCTTTAACCATAGCAATCATTAAAACACCATTGTCAAAATATTCTTGCTCCGAAATATGAGCTGCTGTTGGTGCTGTTTTTTCGAAGTTAGTTTCTGCAGTTGCAGCTCTCCAAGTCAATAAATTAACATCATTATTAGCCCAGTCAATCATCATGTTTCTTGAAAATTCTCCAGAAATGATGTCGTCTTGATGTTTTTGGAATAAAGGACGCATAATATCTTTTAATTCTTCGGCTAATTCAAAAGCTTTAATTTTTGAAGGATTGTTCAAACGATCCATCATATTGGTAATTCCACCATGTTTCAAAGCTTCAGTTACAGTTTCCCAACCATATTGAATTAATTTTGATGCATAAGCTGGTTCGATTCCTTTTTCAACCATTTTGTCAAAACACAAGATAGAACCTGTTTGCAACATTCCACAAAGAATAGTTTGCTCTCCCATTAAATCCGATTTTACTTCGGCAACAAATGAAGAGTTCAAAACTCCTGCTTTATGTCCACCTGTAGCAACTGCATATGCTTTTGCTTGGTCGAAACCTGTTCCGTTTGGATCATTTTCAGGGTGAACCGCGATTAATGTTGGTACACCAAAACCTCTTTTATATTCTTCACGAACTTCAGATCCCGGACATTTAGGAGCACACATAATTACAGTGATGTCTTTACGAATTTGCATTCCTTCTTCAACGATATTAAAACCGTGTGAGTAAGCCAAAGTTGAACCTTGTTTCATTAAAGGCATAATTGCTGTCACTACAGCAGTATGTTGCTTGTCTGGCGTAAGGTTACAAACCAAATCAGCTGTTGGGATTAATTCTTCATAAGTTCCCACTTTGAAACCATTATCAGCAGCGTTCATGTAAGAAGCTCTTTTTTCTTGAATAGCTTCCGCACGTAATGCATAAGAAATATCTAAACCTGAATCTCTCATGTTCAAACCTTGGTTTAAACCTTGAGCTCCACAACCTACGATAACTACTTTTTTACCAGCTAAAGCTTCAATACCATTAGCAAATTCAGATTGATCCATGAATTCGCAAACGCCTAATTGTTCTAATTGTAATCTAAGTGGTAATGAATTGAAATAATTTGCCATTTTCTAATATTTAATTTATGATTTTAATTCTTCTAATAATGATGAGATTTCCATTTTTGATTTAGAAACCGATATTCTTCCTGAACGCACAAACTGCATGATTCCGAAAGGTTTTAATTTGGAGTGTAATTCGTCTATTTCGGAACGTCTTCCTGATTTTGATATCACAAAAAAGTCTCTGGAAACCGTTACGATTTCTGAATGGCTTTCTTTGATGATATTTTGAATTTGTCTTTCGTCAAATAATAAGCTGGATTCTATTTTGAATATTGCACTTTCCAAAAAAATCGTTTCTTCATCAATATGATAAAATGCTTTGATGACTTCGATTTGCTTTTCGATTTGACCCACAATGTTTTGTACCCATTTTTCAGTGGTATCTACCACAATGATGAATCTCGAAACATTTTCGATTTCAGATTCGGATACATTTAAACTCAAAATATTGATATGGCGTTTCAAGAATATTCCTGATATTCTGTTTAATAAGCCAACGTTGTTTTCTGAATAAACAGAAATGGTGAATGTTTTATTTTCCATAATATTAACTTAATCGCATATCCGAAACCGAAGCTCCTGTTGGAATCATTGGGAATACATTGTTTTCTTTTTCAACCATAACTTCAAGGAAATATGATTCTTTTGAAGCCATCATTTCAGCTACTGCAGCATCTAAATCTTCTCTTTTGGTCACTTTTTTAGATTTGATATAATACCCTTCGGCAATCGCTATAAAGTTTGGATTGATCATCTCAGTAGATGCATATCTTTTGTCAAAAAACAACTGTTGCCATTGACGTACCATTCCTAAAAACTCATTATTCAAGACCACAATTTTCACTGGAACTTTAGTTTGAAAAATAGTTCCCAATTCTTGAATTGTCATTTGAAAACCTCCATCGCCAATGATAGCAACCACTTCACGATCCGGCATTCCCATTTTAGCACCGATAGCTGCTGGTAAAGCAAATCCCATAGTTCCTAAACCTCCGGAAGTAATGTTACTTTTAGTGGAATTAAATTTAGAGTATCGACAAGTAAACATCTGGTGTTGTCCTACGTCCGAAACCATTATCGCATCCCCATTCGAGTGTTTGTTAATCATTTCGATAGTTTCTCCCATAGAAATTCCACCGTTTGTTGGTTTTAATTCCTCGTTGATAACTGCATCTAATTCTATTTTGTATTTTTCTTTGAATTCGTTGTGCCAAGATTCATGTGTTTTACTTTCGATAAGCGGAAGCAACGCATTCAATGATTCTTTAACATCTGCCAAAACAGCTACTGTTGTTTTTACATTTTTATCAATTTCGGCCGGATCAATTTCAAAATGAATCACTTTGGCTTGTTTCGCATACGTAGCCAGATTTCCGGTTACACGGTCATCAAAACGCATTCCGAGTGCTATCAAAACATCACATTCGTTAGTCAATAAATTAGGTCCGTAATTCCCGTGCATTCCTAACATACCCACATTTAGCGGATGATCTGTTGGCAAAGCCGAAAGTCCTAAAATAGTCCAAGCTGCCGGAATTCCTGATTTTTCTACTAATGCTTTTAATTGTTCTTCGGCTTCCCCAAGAATAATTCCTTGTCCAAAAATGATATATGGTTTTTTAGCATTATTAATTAATGCTGCCGCTTCTGCCACTTTTTCAAGATTTAGCGTTGGCTTCGGATTGTAACTTCTAATGCTGGTGCATTTTTTATAGCTAAATTCAATTTCATCGAATTGAGCATTTTTGGTAATATCAATCAATACTGGACCTGGACGACCTGAGCGCGCAATAAAGAACGCTTTTGCAATAATTTCAGGAATTTCATGAGCTTCAGTAATTTGATAATTCCATTTGGTAACCGGTGTCGAAATCCCGATAATATCCGTTTCCTGAAACGCATCTGAACCCAATAAATGTTTCCCAACCTGTCCTGTTATACAAACCATTGGAGTAGAATCTATTTGAGCATCTGCAATTCCTGTGACCAAATTTGTTGCTCCCGGACCCGACGTTGCAATGGCAACGCCTACTTTTCCTGTAGCTCTGGCAAAACCTTGAGCAGCATGAGTAGCACCTTGTTCGTGACGAACTAATACATGATGCAATTCATCTTTAAATTTATATAATTCGTCATAAACTGGCATTATAGCACCTCCGGGATATCCATAAACCAAATCTACTCCTTCTGCTAGTAAGCATCTGATAATTGCTTCAGCACCTGATATTTTATTATTTTTCATTATTTGTTATTTAAGCTAATGTCAATTTTGCAATAGCATTGACATTGATTTTTGAAATTACTTGTCGGTCACACATCCTGTTGAAGCACTGGAGACCGATCTTGCATATTTCAATAAAACCCCTTTTGTCGCTTTCAAAGCCGGTTGAACCCAAGCTGCTTTTCTTTTAGCGAATTCTTCATCAGATATTTTCAAATTAATGGTGTTTTTAACAGCATCAATAGTAATTAAATCACCATCTTCAACAAATGCTAAACCACCTCCGTCATAAGCTTCTGGCGTTACGTGTCCTACCACAAAACCATGTGAACCTCCAGAGAATCTACCATCTGTAATCAAAGCAACACTACTTCCTAATCCAGCTCCCATAATAGCAGATGTTGGTTTTAACATTTCAGGCATTCCCGGACCACCTTTTGGACCACAATACCTGATGACGACTACATCGCCTGGTTTTACTAAACCACTTTGAATTCCTGGAATAACTGTAAATTCACTTTCGAAAACAACAGCAGGTCCTTCAAAATATTCTCCTTCTTTTCCGCTAATTTTAGCCACACATCCTTCTGAAGCTAAGTTTCCGTATAAAATTTGAATATTTCCAGTTGATTTTAAAGCTTTTTGAATTTCATGAATTACTTCTTGACCATCTTGTAAATCAGGAACATTAGCTAAATTTTCAGCGATTGTTTTTCCGGTTACAGTCAAACATTCTCCATGAATATATCCTTCTTTCAATAAATATTTCATTACCGCAGGAACACCTCCAACAGCATGTAAATCTTCCATCATATATTTACCACTTGGTTTCAAGTCGGCAAGTACAGGTGTTTTATCACTTATCTCTTGAAAATCTTTCAATGTAATCTCGATATCTACTGCATGCGCCATAGCAATTAAATGCATAACTGCATTGGTAGAACCTCCTAAAACGGCAACAATTGTAATGGCATTTTCAAAAGCTTTACGAGTCATAATATCTCTAGGCTTGATGTCTTTTTCCAATAATATTCTGATGGCTTTACCGGCATCAACACATTCTTGTTTTTTGTCTTCACTCAAAGCCGGGTTTGAGGAACTATAAGGCAAACTCATTCCCAATGCTTCAATGGCAGATGACATTGTATTGGCTGTATACATTCCACCGCAAGCTCCCGGACCAGGGCAAGAATTTTTTATAACTCCTTTAAAATCTTCGTCAGAAATAGTTTTTTGGAATTTTTTTCCCAATGCTTCAAAAGCAGATACAATGTTCAGGTGTTCCCCTTTCCATCTTCCGGAATTGATTGTTCCTCCATAAACCATAATAGAAGGACGATTTACTCTCCCCATTGCGATTAATGCTCCAGGCATATTTTTATCACAACCTGGAACGGCAATTAAACCATCATACCATTGTGCTCCCATAACTGTTTCGATAGAATCAGCAATTACATCGCGAGAAACCAATGAAAAACGCATTCCTTCAGTTCCATTTGAAATTCCGTCGCTTACTCCAATAGTATTAAAAATCAATCCAACTAAATCCGCGTCCCAAACACCTTGCTTGACATCTTTGGCAAGATCATTCAAGTGCATGTTACATGTATTTCCTTCGTAACCCATGCTGACAATTCCTACTTGCGCTTTATTTAAATCCTCTTCTGTTAATCCAATTCCATAAAGCATTGCTTGTGCCGCAGGTTGAGTTTGGTCTTGTGTTATGGTTTTGCTGTATTTATTTAATTCCATTGTATTTATGTTTGTATGTTTTAAATTCTTTCTAAAAAAAAACCTCCCAAATTGATTTGGGAGGTTTTAAATATTTTTTAATTATATCTATACCATTTCCCCTGCACATGTGATAACCACACTGACATTAATAATTGAAGAAATAATATTTGAGATTAGCATTTTTGGTTTAATTGTGGTGTAAAAGTATAAAAACTAATACCACTACAAAAACATAATCTCATTATTTTGGCATTCAATTATAAATGCTTTTTAACTATTTTAAACAATAGTCGATTGTCCTATTTGAACAAAATCCTTTTTAAAATATAAATCACCTTCGTTCATTATATAATTTGAAATAAAATCACCCACTTCATTCGTTCCAAATTGTGAATTTACTTTTAAATCTACAGTAACCACTTGAGTAATAATAGCTCTTTCTACAGCTTTAATAACTTTTTTAGATTCTGTTGTAAGTCCAAAATGCTCTAGCAACAACGCCACCGAAAGTATTGCTGCAATTGGATTTGCAATATTTTTATCTTTTGCCTCTGTGTAACAACCGTGAATTGGCTCAAAAAGAGAATGTTTTTCTCCTAAAGATGCCGAAGCCATTAACCCAATAGAACCCGAAATAACGCTCGCTTCGTCAGAAAGAATATCTCCAAAAAGATTATCGGTTAATAAAATGTCAAACTGTCTTGGATTCGAAATAATTTGCATTGCCGCATTGTCAACATACAAGAAGTTTAACGTAACATCCGGATATTCTTTAGCAATATTAGTAACTACTTTTCTCCACAACCGAGATGTTTCTAATACATTAGCTTTATCAACTAAGGTAACTTTCTTACGTCTACCTTGTGCTGCTTTGAAAGCTAAATGGGTAATTTTTGTAATTTCTTCTTCATTATATTCACACAAATCAGAAGCATATGTTCCTTCTTCATTTGTGGTTTTGTCACCAAAATACATTCCGCCATTCAATTCTCTATAAACTATAAAATCAGTTCCTTGTAAAACTTCTTTCTTTATTGGAGAAGAATCCATTAATTTAGGATACGCTTTGATTGGTCTAATATTAGCAAATAAACCCAATTCTTTTCTTAGTTTCAACAAGCCTAATTCTGGACGAATTTTAGCAGTTGGATCGTTATCATACATTGGATCACCAATGGCTCCAAACAAAACTGCATGCGTGTTCAAACAAAGATTTAAAGTTTGTTCCGGTAACGGATTTCCTGTTTTTTCGATAGCAATAGCACCAATCAGCGCATCTTCAAAAACAAACTCATGATCATACACTACTCCTATCGCATACAAAGCTTTTTTTGCTTGCAAAATAACCTCTGGTCCTATCCCATCTCCCGAAAGTACTGCTATTTTTAAGTTCATGATTGTTGTTTTTTTAATATGATTTTATACTAAAACTTATACTTTAAAAACCGAATTAACTTCTTGTTACTTCACTATACATTTTGCAGGCTTCGATAATTTGATGAATATCTTCATCTAATACTTCTTTTTTAATATCTGCAAACTTCAAAAACTCGACGTAAATGATATCCAATTGTACTTTTGTCAACTCATATCCTACTTTTTTAGCTCTGTACGCTAATGCAGCTCTACCACTCCTGGCAGTCAAAATAATAGAAGATTCATTAACACCAACTTCCAACGGATCCATTATTTCGTATGTAGCTCTGTTTTTAATCACACCATCTTGGTGAATTCCTGAACTGTGTGCAAAAGCATTAGCACCCACAATAGCTTTATTGGGTTGCACCATCATTCCCATACTTTCAGAAACCAAACGACTCATCTCGTTTAATTGTCTCGTATTAATATTAGTGTCTAAATTCAAATAAGGATGTTGTTTGAAAATCATTACCACTTCTTCAAGTGCAGTGTTTCCGGCTCTTTCTCCTATTCCATTTATAGTACACTCAATTTGTCTTGCACCATTTACAGCACCTGCAATAGAATTCGCTGTTGCCATTCCTAAATCATTATGACAATGACAAGAAATGATTACGTTTTCGATTCCTTTTACGTTTTCTTTTAAATATTTAATTTTAGCACCATATTCTTCAGGCAAACAATATCCGGTTGTATCAGGAATATTTAATACGGTAGCTCCTGATTTAATAACTTCTTCACAAACTCGTGCTAAAAAATCATTTTCTGTTCTACCAGCATCTTCAGCATAGAATTCTACATCTTCAACATATGATTTAGCATGAGCCACGGCAAATTTTGCTCTGGCAATAACATCCTCTCTTGTTGTATTAAGTTTGTGTACAATGTGTGAATTTGAAGTACCAATTCCGGTATGAATTCTAGGTTTTTTTGCATGCTTTAGTGCAGCTGCAGCAACATCAATATCGTTTTTAACCGCTCTTGTAAGACCACAAACAGTTGCGTTTTTAACTATTTTACTGATTTCTGAAACGGATAAAAAATCACCTGGACTCGAAACAGGAAAACCAGCCTCTATAATATCAACACCCATTTCGTCGAGACGATTGGCAATAACAAGTTTTTGGTTTGTATCTAATTTACATCCTGGGACCTGTTCGCCATCTCTTAAAGTGGTGTCAAAAATTTGAACTTTCTCTCTATTCATTTTCATTTATTTAATGTAATTTCACATCTCTAAACAAAAATAGATTTCATTACTGTATTACAAAAACCATTTTAATGGAATATACTGCTTATAAGGCATACAAAAAACTTATAAAACACTAATAAACAACGATTTACAACGATTTATTTTACAATGGCTAACCATCAAAAAGATTTCTTATTTGTACTGATTAAATCACTTTCAAAATCTGAAAAAAGACAATTCAAGATTTTTGCAAGCCGATTAGAAACGAGTTCAAATACAAAATTTATAGAATTATTCAACATTTTAGACAAATCCGAAGTCTATGATGAGAAAATTATTTTGAAAAGTGGTATTATCAAAAAAGTGCAATTATCGAACCTGAAATCCTATTTATACAAACAAATATTGGTAAGTATCCGTTTGAATATTCCAAGTCAAAACATACGATATCAACTACGGGAACAAATTGATTTTGCCGCAATACTCTACAATAAAGGACTTTATAAACAAAGTTTAAAAATACTAGATAAAACTAAAATCCTGGCTTTGGAAAATGACGAAAAGCTAATGGCTTATGAGATTGTTGAATTCGAAAAACTAATCGAATCGCAATACATCACCCGAAGTATTCAAGGGCGCGCGGATGAATTAGTTATTCAGGCCAAAGAACTCAATTATCGCAACACCATTTCGAGTAAATTATCAAATTTATCACTGCAATTATATGGCATTATGCTCAAAACGGGCTATGTAAAAAGTGATGAAGAATACAAATATATTGACGAATATTTCAACAAACACATTGCCAAATTCGATGAGAATAAATTTGGCTTTCGAGAAAAATATTGGTTCTATAACGCTAATTTGTGGCATAGTTTTTTGGTGCAGGACTTTTTGGCCAGCTATAAATATGCATATAAATGGGTAACTCTTTTTTATGATAACCCCAACATGATTTTTCTAAATCCGGTGTTTTTCCTTAAAGGAAATCAATACCTGTTAGAATCTTTATTTATGCTGAAATACAAATCGAATTTCAAGAAATATTTAGTTTTATTAGAAGAAACCATCAACGACCCCCGATTTCCGGTAAATGATAATATCGCTTCGTTATCATTTTTGTATTTGTATAATAACAAATTAAACTACCACATTCTTGAAGGAACTTTTGCCGAAAGCGAATACCTGATTCCGGAAGTTTTAAACAAACTGAAAATACATAATGAGCATCTTGATGAGCATCACGAGATGATGTTTTTTTACAAAATTGCCTGTATTTATTTTGGAAACGAAAAATACGAAGAAACCATATTCTATTTAGAAAAAATAATAAACAACAAAAATCTCTCCATGCGAGAAGATTTAATGTGTTTTGCCCGCATTTTGTGTTTGATTGCTCATTACGAATTGGGGAAAGACTATTATTTAGAAAACCAATTAAAGAATACGTATAAATTCTTACTGAAAATGAATGATTTGCATGAAGTGCAGAAAGAAATCATTCGGTTTATGAAAAATTTAAATTCAATTTATCCAAGCGATATCAAGAAAGAATTCGTTAAAATGAAAGAACGTTTTATCGAATTAGAAAAAAACACGTATGAAAAAAGAGCGTTTTTATACTTGGATATTATCTCTTGGCTCGAAAGCAAAATTGAAAACCGAAAAATTAGTGATATAATCAAGGAAAAAGCAAAGCTGAGTAATCGGTAAGATTTTGCATAAAAAAGGAGACAATTTTTTGTCTCCTTTTTTATTTATAATTCTTTTCGGCCTCTTATAATATCTTCAAATGTGGCACATTTTACAACTTCTTTTTCACCTTCAATCAGCATTGATAAATAAACAAATTCAACTTCAGACAAATCTTCCTTTAAATAAAAAGCCATATCGTCTAACTTGTAAAACCATTCGGTATCAAACTGTACTTTATTGATTGTGGCGTCTTTTATCAGTAACTTTTCTCTTAAAGGTTTCATTCCGGATGGAGTAATGTTATAAAAATAATTTTCCAAAATTAAATTATGAAACTATAAAACCCAAATTGCAATACAACTATTTTTATTCAATAGGCAATTAAATCAATAAGTGCTTTTTCAAACCTGCCCTTCGGCAAATACTGGTCTTCCAGTGCTTTTGTAAAAGGAATCGGACTGTCTAAACTGGCTACACGTTTTACAGGCGCATCAAGATATTGAAAACAGTTTTCCATAATTAATGCCGAAATATCACTGGCAACACCACCAAACATAGAGTCTTCCTGATAAATAATTGCTCTTCCTGTTTTCTTAACCGAGACAAAAATGGCTTCGGTGTCTAATGGTTGTAAAGTTCTCAAATCAAGTAAATCAGCTGAAATTTCAGTATTTTTTTCCAAAGTTTCTAAAGCCCAATGCACTGCCGCCCCAAAAGATATAATTGTAACATCGTTTCCTTCTTTCAACAAAGCTGCTTTCCCTAATGGTAAAGTATAATAATCGGTTGGAACATCTTGATAAATGCTTCGGTACAATTGTTTGTGTTCAAAAAACAATACTGGATTTGGATCATTAATAGCCGAATTCAACAAGCCTTTAGCATCATAAGGAAATGCCGGATAAACGACTTTTAAACCTGGCGTTTTGGTAAACCAAGCTTCATTTGTCTGTGAATGAAAAGGCCCCGCTTGCGTTCCGCCACCACAAGGCATCCGAACCACAACATCGGCTTTTTCTAACCAACGATAATGTGATTTAGCTAATAAATTGACTATTGGATTAAAACCTGTAGAAACAAAATCAGCAAACTGCATTTCAACAATTGCTTTGTATCCATTGATAGACAAACCCATTCCTGCCGAAACGACTGCGCTCTCACAAATTGGCGTATTGCGAACACGTTCTTTACCAAACTGTGCCACAAAACCATCTGTGATTTTGAAAGCACCACCATATTCTGCGATATCTTGCCCCATAATAACCAGGTTTTCATGACGCTCCATTGATTGTTTCAAACTGGTAGAAATAGCGTCTATTAAACGGATATTTTCTGAGACTGAATTTGGCTTAACTAACTCAAATTTAAATGGTTTGTATACATCATTCAATTCTTCATTGTAAGAAGCCTCGATTTCAGGTTCTTCATTGGCCAAAGCCAAACTTTCATCAATTTCCTTTTTAATTTCTGTTCGTAAAGCCAAATCAAATTCGGCAGTAAGAATTCCGTTTTCGGTTAAATAATTGAAGTAATTATTCACTGGATCTTTTATAGCCCACATGTCCATAAGCTCTTGCGGAACATATTTAGTACCACTCGCCTCTTCGTGACCACGCATTCTAAAGGTTTTAAATTCTAATAAAACTGGACGCGGTTTTTCGATCATTGAAGCTTTTAATTCTGACAATAAATGATATACTTCCAGAATATTATTTCCATCAATTATATGACTTTCTATTCCGTAGCCTATTCCTTTGTCGGCCAGATTTTCACAACGGTATTGCTCATTTGTGGGCGTCGAAAGTCCATATCCATTATTTTCTATTACGAACATAACCGGTAACTCCCAAACTGAAGCAATATTCAAAGCTTCATGAAAATCACCTTCGCTTGTTGCGCCTTCTCCTGTGAAAACCGCTGTTATTTTGCCATTTTTCTGCAATTTATTGGCTAATGCAATTCCGTCAGCAACGCCTAATTGCGGTCCCAAATGGGAAATCATCCCAATGATTTTATATTGTTGGGTTCCAAAATGAAAACTGCGATCGCGTCCTTTGGTAAAACCATTGGCTTTGCCTTGCCATTGCGAAAAAAGACGGTACAAAGGAATATTTCGTCCTGTAAATACAGCCAAGTTTCGATGCATTGGCAAAATATATTCATCTGAATCTAAAACGGCTGTAACACCAACAGAAATTGCTTCTTGACCGATACCAGAAAACCATTTAGATACTTTTCCCTGACGAATCAGTATCAACATTTTTTCCTCTATAAGCCTTGGTTTAAGGAGTCTTTTGTATAAATCTAATAATTTCTCGTCGCTAAGATTTTTTCTGTCAAAATTCATTTTGGATGCTTTTATAGAATGCTTCAAAGATAAAAAAATATAACAGTTTTGGTATTTTTTGTTATATTATTTTATTTTAGAAACGTATTTAAAAAATCTCATTTAAAAATATTCTTTACATTTGTAAAAGGAAGTTTTATAGGCTTCTAAAGTATCAAAAAATATAATATGCAAAACATTCCTAGTGTAGACTTGCGTGATTTCCTTTCGGTTGACCCGGAACGTAAACAAAAATTTGTAAATGAAATCGGAAGTGCTTTTGAAGACATTGGCTTCGTAGCACTCAAAGGGCATTTTTTAGACGACCAATTGGTTGATGAATTGTATAGCGAAATTAGACAGTTTTTCGCTTTGCCATTAGAAACAAAACGCAGTTATGAAATTCCAGGAATTGGCGGTCAAAGAGGCTATGTTTCTTTTGGAACCGAACATGCCAAAGGCCGAAAAGAAGGAGATTTGAAGGAATTTTGGCATTTTGGACAATATGTTTCTGAAGACTCCAAATATGCTTCGGAATACCCTGAAAATGTTGAAGTAAAAGAATTACCGCGTTTTAACAATGTGGGAAAAGAGGCGTATCAAATGCTGGAAAAAACTGGTGTTTATGTTCTAAGAGCTTTGGCATTACACCTTGGTTTAGATGAATTTTATTTTGACGAATATGCCAAAGACGGAAATTCTATTTTAAGACCAATTCATTATCCTCCTATTACTTCTGAGCCCGCAAATGCAATTCGCGCAGCGGCTCACGGCGATATCAATTTAATTACTTTGTTGATGGGTGCCCAAGGAAAAGGACTTCAAGTTCAAAATCATAATGGAGAATGGATTGACGCTATCGCAGAATCGGATGAATTAGTAATTAATGTGGGCGATATGTTATCCAGACATACAAATAACAAACTGAAATCTACGATTCATCAAGTGGTAAATCCTCCGAGAGAATTATGGGGAACTTCACGATATTCGATTCCATTTTTTATGCATCCGGTAAGTGATATGAAATTAGATTGTTTAGCAAACTGTATTGATGCAGAAAACCCTAAAAAATTCGAAGATATAACCGCTGGAGCTTATTTATATGAGCGTTTGGTTGATTTGGGTTTAATAAAAAAATAACGCTTAAAATTGCAATAATTCATAAAAGACATGGAGCAAATGCTCAATGTCTTTTTGTTTTTACCAATAAGAAATAAAGAGAATTAAGTTATATTTCTCTCTGTAAACCTTAATTTCTTACAGGTTTCAAAATAAAATTAATTTCAAAACTATGGATTTACAAGACCAATTAAAAAACCTATTTCCAGACCACGAACCATCACCGGAAGAAGCAATTGAAGAAGTGGCTCACGAATTATACGTTCAAAAAGAACCTATGATTTGCAAATTCGAAAAACGAAAAGGAAAAGCAACCACTATAATTGAAGGCTACGAAGGCACTGATGAAGATTTTAAAATTCTTGCCAAAGAAATCAAGACTAAACTGAGTGTTGGTGGCACTTTCAAAGAGGAGTCTATTATCATTCAAGGTGATTATCGCGATAAAATCATGACTATTCTAAAAGAAAAAGGCTTTAAAGTAAAACGTGTCGGAGGCTAAAAAGTGTTCCGTTGAGCAACTTTTAAACCTTAAATATAAAAACAATGATACAATCATCAGAATTAATACTTAATCCAGACGGAAGCGTTTACCATTTGAATTTGAAACCCGAACATATTGCTCGCGACATTATTTTTGTAGGCGATCAAAATCGGGTGGAGAAAATTACACAGTTTTTTGACAGCATTGAATTTTCGACGCAAAAAAGAGAATTCAAAACGCAAACCGGAATTTTCAAAGGCAAACGAATTACGGTTATGTCAACGGGAATTGGTCCGGATAATATTGATATTGTGATGAATGAATTGGATGCTTTGGTTAATATTGATTTAGAAACCCGGAAACCAAAAGAAAATCTGACTTCATTAAATATAATCCGAATTGGAACTTCCGGCTCCTTACATGCTGATATTCCTGTGGATAGTTTTGTGATGGCAAAATTCGGGTTGGGTTTAGACAATATGCTTCGCTCCTATTTGATTGACGAAATTTCGAATCCAGCAATGGAAGATGCTTTTATAAAACATACCAATTGGGATTTAAAAAAAGGAAAACCATATGTAATTGCGTGTTCTTCTGCATTAGAAAAAAAGATTGAAAGCCACCAAATTCACAAAGGAATTACAGCAACCGCCGGAGGTTTTTATGGTCCGCAAGGGCGCATTTTGCGTTTGAATATTCAAGATGAAACGTTGAACAATAAAATGGACACTTTTAATTTTGAAGGGACCCGAATTACTAATCTCGAAATGGAAACAGGAGCCATTTATGGACTTTCGCTTTTGCTTGGTCATCAGGCACTTTCTATGAATGCTATCATTGCAAATCGTGCTTCGGGAACTTTTAGCGAAGATCCGTACAAAGCAGTTGATGCATTAATTGCCTATACGCTGGACAAATTAGCGGAAAATTAGTTTTATAAAGAGAGATTAACTTTAAATAAAAACTTAGTTTTTTTAAAACTACCTTTGCTTTTAGAACAAAACTATAATGAAGATAATACTTACAGGTGCTACAGGCGTTTTGGGTTCTCATATTATGTATGAAATTCTGGAACTTTTTATACAAAAAAACAGCAAAAATACCCTTTTTATAATTGCGCGAAACAAAGGGAAAAATTCAGCTCTGGACCGAATAAACGAACTTTTATCGAGCGATTATACGCCTAAAATTTTAAAAGACAAAGGACTCGAAAATCTGCACGAATATCTAGAAATAATCGATTCTGATTTGGCCGATATTCAGGATACTTTTTCAGAAAAAATACAAGATGCTTATTTCATTCATTCTGCCGGATACGTGAATTTATCTACAGATGAAGACCAAAAAGAGAAAATATTTGATGAAAATGCCAAAATTACAAAAGCCATTTTCAATACTTTTCACCCTTTTATAAAAAAGTTCATTTACATTGGCACCGCATTTTCATCCGGTATCCGAAAAGGACTTATTGACAATGATTTTCATAATTTAGATTTTACTCCGGAACATCGCAATGCCTACGAAGGCGCTAAATTTCATTCCGAAAATTTCATAGCTGAGCAATGTAAAAAACTGGGATTGCCTTTTCAAATATTGCGTCCGAGCGTTATTGGAGGTAAAATGTTAGGAAACGAAAGCACTTATTTCATCCAGAAATATATGGTTTTTTATCTTTTGGCAAAATTCTTTCACTTTACAGCTCAAAGAAAAAATGAACAAGAAAATGTACGTTTTATCATCAATGAAGAAACCGGCTTGAACATTATTCCAGTTGATTATGTCGCAAAAATCATTGTAAACACTTTTGAAAGAGATGATATTGAGCAACTTAATATTGTAAACGATACAAGTTTCAATATTGCAAAAGGATTGCAATTAATCATGAAAGAAGTAGGATACACCAATTTTACTTTGATTCAAAACACACTCGATTTCAAATACAAAAACACCATCGAAAAATTGTATTACGAAAGTATTGGGAAGCATTTGAAGCCTTATTTTACAACAACTGCCAACGAATATGACACCACTTTGTTAAACTCTATTTTAGAAATACCAAAACTGGATCAAGAAGCGTTTACAAATATGATTCGGTATGCCCGATTACGCAATTTCAAGGACATTAATGTGTAATTTCAGGAGCTGATTCCTGCTCTACACTGTATCTTTTGTGCTCAAAAAAGAGCACAAAAGGATGCCGTTTCGATCAGGGCTAAATCGTAAAAACAACAACCTTTATATTATAAAAACGTTTCCCTAAGAATTAAAAATTGCTTTACGGAATGGTTTCAAAAATCTTTATCACAAAAAGTGTTAAACAAACTTCAAATTCAATTATTAGCGCTGGGTATTATTGATAAAAAAAGTACTTTTACTAAAATTGTAAAAACGGTATAGCGTTCTGCTTTTTTGAACTATGACACAACCTAAGAAAATTGATTTTAAAAAAATAAAGATGCAACTTCAGGTTAAAAAACCTTGGGATCATATTATTATTTTTTTTCTAAATCTGTTAATTGCGTTTCCCATTTTTATCATATTACATCAAAACATCATCAATCCGAATTGGCCTTTTAATATTGATCGTATTTTTTTGTTTTTGGTTTTATTAGCGGTAATTCATTTTGTTCTACTATCGTTGCGTACTATAATCATCGTTTGTTTAGCCATTTATTTCCTGATTTTATTCTACGGAACCGTAATAGGAAATTATGGGTTTAACAGCGTTTTCGAAGATTATAATTCTATGGTCTATACCATGTCCGACAATCCTTATCCTCAAGATATAATTATTGCCAAACTGCTTCCGTTTCCTAATAAATCCGAAATAATCAGCTCTATTGAATACCAAAATCCGAAGGTGAGAAACTTCGCTATTATGGCGACTTCTAAACATTTTAAGAACCTTAAAGGCTATTCGGATTACCGAACCATAATTCAATGTTTTGCTGTTTTCAAAGAAATAAACCACCGTTGGAATTATGTAAATGATCCAAAAGAAGGCGATTATATCGCCACAGCAAGCGAATCACTCCTTTATTTCTCCGGAGATTGTGACGATCATTCTATTCTTATGGCAGCGGCAGTTAGAGCTATTGGCGGAACTCCTCGCCTGATTCATACTAAAGGCCATATTTATCCGGAAATTTTGATTGGTTCCATGAATGATTTAGAAAAAGTAAATTATTTGATTAAAAATGAATTATTTGTAAAGGAAAGCCACAATCAAAAACTACATTATCACATTGATGAACGTGGTCAGGTTTGGATGAATTTAGATTATACCGCTAATTATCCCGGAGGTCCTTTTTTGTCAGAAGAAATTCTGGGTGCTTTGACCTTAAATTAATTTTGGCTAATCACAATTTATGATTTTATAAACGATACAAAAAAAAAACGTTTTTTTTTGTTTATAAAAAAGTCCTTTTCAATTGTATATTTTCTCCAAAAACACCTTCTTTTTAAAATATCAGTCACTTATTTTAATGCATTAATACTTTGATTGTTAACAAAGTAATAAACAACTTAAGTTTGACAATTAATTATTCTAAAATAATAAATTGTCAAACAAAAATACCTCCCAAAATGTTTCATGAACAAACAATTTTATTCTTTTAGTCTGCTTAAAATCTGAAAACGTTGTCCTGTTTTTTTCAAAATTGGACATTGTAAAGGCTTATTTCAAGTAAATTGAATGCAATGAGTTCTACTTTTGCATGTGATGCACAACAAAAATTTTAACTAAAATTATTTTATGAAAATAAAAAATTACTTACTAGATCAGCTTATAAAATGCAATCAAAACAATACATTTTATAGCAAAAAAATATTATTATTTTTCGCTGTGTTATTTTTCTCTTTATCAAGTAGTTATTCCTTAAACGCTCAAAATGTTAGTTTGACTTTTTCTAAGGGATACATAGGTACTCAAGGGTCTAATACTAATCAGGCGAATATAATTGATAATTTATCTTCTATTGGCATAAATAGAATTAGTTTTAGCCAACCCTATTCTGGGTCTTTTGGAGGTACACAAGGAAACGACTTATCAGGAACCTTAACTTTTTATTTAGCTAATGGAACTTCGTTTTCATTGACAGGTGCTCTTAACTGGAGAGAGACTACGGGATCAACTGTTCAAGTATTTGGGTTTATTTTTGATGCAGGTCAAGATTATACTATTCCTTACGGTTTAAGTCAAACTTATAATATAGTTGGAGGAAGTACATCTAATACAAGTACAACTTTGGGACTAAAAGCATATGCATCAAGCTTTATTTTTATTGATGGAGAAAACAGAGCAGGAAATGCTGCAACCAATGGATTACTTGATGCTCTTAATGCAGAACTATTAAATTCCCCACAACCTTCTTCAGTAAGTTTAAGCACATCAACCGTTACAGAAGGTCAAAACTTAGTATATAACGTCACTTTATCTTCAGCAACAACTACAGGAAATCCACAAACATTTGTTTTTACATATGGAGGAACTGCTATAAATGGATCTGATTACAATGCCACATTTACATTTTCAAATGGAGTAATCAATAATGGTGACGGAACAATTACAGTACCAGGTGGTGTTAGCTCTTTTACAATTACAGCTAATACAATCGATGATAGTGCAATTGAATCGACTGAAACTTTGATACTAAATATTGGTAACAAAACAGGTACGGGTAATATTTCAGATAATGATAGTACTCCATTAACAGCAAGTACATCTCAGACAAACATATCTTGTTTTGCTGGTAGCAACGGTAGCGCATCTGTTGTTGCCTCTGGAGGAACAGGGCCTTACACTTATTCTTGGTCGCCTTCTGGTGGAACAGCTGCTACTGCTACTGGACTTTCTGCTGGTAGTTATACAGTAACGGTTACAGACGCTAATCTAAACTCTATTACTAAAAACTTTACTATTACTCAACCTACTGCAATCAGTACTGCTACAGCTTCTCAAACAAATGTAGCTTGTAATGGTGGTTCGAATGGAACAGCATCTGTAACTCCTTCGGGAGGAGCAGGTTCTTATACCTATTCTTGGGCGCCTTCGGGTGGAACTGCTGCTACTGCTACTGGACTTTCTGCTGGTAGTTATACGGTAACAGTTACAGACGCCAACGGATGTACCGCAACAAGAAACTTTACTATTACTCAACCTACTGCAATCAGTACTGCTACAGCTTCTCAAACAAATGTAGCTTGTAATGGTGGTTCGAATGGAACAGCATCTGTAACTCCTTCGGGAGGAGCAGGTTCTTATACCTATTCTTGGGCGCCTTCGGGTGGAACTGCTGCTACTGCTACTGGACTTTCTGCTGGTAGTTATACGGTAACGGTTACAGACGCCAACGGATGTACTGCAACAAGAAACTTTACTATCACTCAACCTACTGCAATCAGTACTGCTACAGCTTCTCAAACAAATGTAGCTTGTAATGGTGGTTCGAATGGAACTGCATCTGTAACTCCTTCGGGAGGAGCAGGTTCTTATACCTATTCTTGGTCGCCTTCGGGTGGAACTGCTGCTACTGCTACTGGACTTTCTGCTGGTAGTTATACGGTAACGGTTACAGACGCCAACGGATGTACTTCAACAAGAAACTTTACTATTACTCAACCTACTGCAATCAGTACCGCTACAGCTTCTCAAACGAACGTAGCTTGTAATGGTGGTTCTAATGGAACAGCATCTGTAACGCCTTCGGGTGGAGCAGGTTCATATACCTATTCTTGGTCGCCTTCGGGTGGAACTGCTGCTACTGCTACTGGACTTTCTGCGGGTAGTTATACAGTAACGGTTACAGACGCCAACGGATGTACTGCAACAAGAAACTTTACTATCACTCAACCTACTGCAATCAGTACTGCTACAGCTTCTCAAACGAACGTAGCTTGTAATGGTGGTTCTAATGGAACAGCATCTGTAACTCCTTCGGGAGGAGCAGGTTCTTATACCTATTCTTGGGCGCCTTCGGGTGGAACTGCTGCTACTGCTACTGGACTTTCTGCTGGTAGTTATACGGTAACAGTTACAGACGCCAACGGATGTACCGCAACAAGAAACTTTACTATCACTCAACCTACTGCAATCAGTACCGCTACAGCTTCTCAAACAAATGTAGCTTGTAATGGTGGTTCGAATGGAACTGCATCTGTAACTCCTTCGGGTGGAGCAGGTTCTTATACCTATTCTTGGGCGCCTTCGGGGGGAACTGCTGCTACTGCTACTGGACTTTCTGCTGGTAGTTATACAGTAACAGTTACAGACGCCAACGGATGTACTGCAACAAGAAACTTTACTATCACTCAACCTACTTCTATTACAGCTACCACATCACAAATAAACATTTCATGTAATGGTGCATCAGACGGTAGTGCATCTGTTACTCTTTCTGGCGGAACTGGTTCTTATACCTATTCTTGGTCTCCTTCTGGTGGAACTGGATCAACTGCAACAGGTTTAACTGCCGGAAATTACAGTTGTACAATTACTGATGTAAATGGATGTTCAATTATTAAAAATTTCACAATAGCATTAACTTCTTCTTGGAATGATTTAGATTGCGATGGTGATGGTGTGGCTAATGGAACTGAAGTTACCGATAACACAAACCCTGATGACAACTGTTCTTTCACAGCAACAAGTATTACGTTAGTTCCTTCTTCTGCTTGGGAATCTGCCGATTGTGATAACGACGGTATAACCAACAAACAAGAAAAGTTAGACGGTACTGATCCTAAAAATCCTGATACAGATGGTGACGGTGTAACTGATGATAAAGAGAAAACAGACGGTACAGATGCTACTGATAATTGTGATTATCTTACAGCTAGTCAAACTGGAGTGCCAAATGCTGCTTGGGAATCTGCCGATTGTGATAACGACGGTATAACCAACAAACAAGAAAAGTTAGACGGTACTGATCCTAAAAATCCTGATACAGATGGTGACGGTGTAACTGATGATAAAGAGAAAACAGACGGTACAGATGCTACTGATAATTGTGATTATCTTACAGCTAGTCAAACTGGAGTGCCAAATGCTGCTTGGGAATCTGCCGATTGTGATAACGACGGTATAACCAACAAACAAGAGAAAACAGACGGTACTAATCCTAATAATCCTGATACAGATGGTGACGGTGTAACTGATGATAAAGAGAAAACAGACGGTACAGATGCTACTGATAATTGTGATTATCTTACAGCTAGTCAAACTGGAGTACCAAATGCTGCTTGGGAATCTGCCGATTGTGATAACGACGGTATAACCAACAAACAAGAGAAAACAGACGGTACTGATCCTAATAATCCTGATACGGATGGTGATGGTGTAACTGATGATAAAGAGAAAACAGACGGTACAGATGCTACTGATAATTGTGATTATCTTACAGCTAGTCAAACTGGAGTGCCAAATGCTGCTTGGGAATCTGCCGATTGTGATAACGACGGTATAACCAACAAACAAGAAAAGTTAGACGGTACTGATCCTAAAAATCCTGATACAGATGGTGACGGTGTAACTGATGATAAAGAGAAAACAGACGGTACAGATGCTACTGATAATTGTGATTATCTTACAGCTAGTCAAACTGGAGTGCCAAATGCTGCTTGGGAATCTGCCGATTGTGATAACGACAGTATAACCAATAAACAAGAAAAGTTAGACGGTACTGATCCTAATAATCCTGATACGGATGGTGATGGTGTAACTGATGATAAAGAGAAAACAGACGGTACAGATGCTACTGATAATTGTGATTATCTTATAGCAAGCCAAACTGAAACTCCTTCTTCTGCATGGGAAACTACCGATTGTGATAATGATGGTGTTAACAACAAACAAGAAAAGTTAGACGGTACAAACCCTAATAATCCTGATACGGATGGTGACGGTGTAACTGATGGAAAAGAAAAAACAGACGGTACTAATCCAAAAAATACATGTAGCTACCTTGCAGCAAGTCAAACTTTAACACCAAGCTCAATTTGGGATAATGCTGATTGTGATAATGATGGAATTAGCAATGGAGTTGACAACTGCCCATTCAAAGCAAACCAAAACCAATCTGATAACGACAATGATGGCATAGGTGATACTTGTGATGATGATGATGACAACGATGGAATATTAGACACATTGGATAATTGTCCATTAACTCCAAATACAGATCAAGCTGACAGAGATCATGATGGTAAAGGTGATGTATGTGATTTATCATTAAATGTCTCACAAGCTATTACTCCAAATGGTGATGGTATAAACGATACTTGGATGATTTACAATACTGAGCAATATCCAAATTTAACTGTTCGCGTATTTAACCGTTGGGGTTCTGAAGTTTTCTTTGCTAAAAACTATCAAAATGATTGGGATGGACATTACAAAAACAAAGACCAATCACTACCGGAAACTTCAGCTTACTATTATCAAATAGATATTGAAGGAAAAGGTACAATTGACTTACAAGGCTGGATATACATAACAAAATAATTGACTAAGAAAAGATAAAATGAAAAAACGTAATTATAATTATATACTAACTGTTCTACTATTTGTAATGAGTAGTACTCTTTTTGCCCAACAAGAAAGTACTTTCTCCTTTTATAAATATCATATGAATATGGTCAATCCAGCCTATGTTGGTATGGATAAAGAAACTCTTGGAACTAGTTCTATTCGCACACAATGGACAGGAATTGAAAGTGCGCCAAAAACTCAAGCGGTATCATTTGGTACACCTTTAGGAAATAATCTTGGGTTTGGTATGTCAGTAGTAAATGACAGAACTTTCATCGAAAAACAAACTTTTGTTGGAATTGATTTCTCTTATAAAGTAAAGATGAATGAAACTTTTGACTTATATCTTGGATTGAAAGCTGCCGGGAATTTCTATGATGTCAACACTGCTGGTTTAGAAACTTACAATATGCAAGCAGATCCTGCTCTAAACTCTATTCATAGTTTTAATCCAAATGTAGGTGTTGGTGCTGTTTTGAAAAATGATAAATTCTTCGTTTCCCTATCACTTCCTCGACTATTAAATACAGAAAGAGCTAAAAACGAAAATGGTTATGCTACTGTTGCTACAGATAGACCACACGCCTATTTAAGCAGTGGTTATGATTTTGATTTAAATTCTTCATTGAAATTGAAACCTTCTGTAATGGTGCGTTACGTCAATGGTGCTCCAATGTCTGTAGATTTGAATACTATGTTACAAATAGAAAACAATCTTGAAATTGGTGGAATGTACAGAACCGATAAAGCGTATGCTGCAATGGCCAATATTACCATTAACAATCGCTTCATTTTTGGGTTTGCTTATGAAATGAGTACCAGACCAACTTTGGCAAGCGCCAAAAATACGAATGAAATTTTCTTGCAATTTAAATTCTAAACCAATAATAAATTCCAAAAACCAAATTAAATACCTGAAAAAATCCTCAATCTTTGAGGATTTTTTTTTAAATAAAATTGATGGAATTGATTATTTAACGATTAAGCATAAAAAAAACTCCATTATTTCTAATGGAGTTTTTTGTGGGCGATATAGATTTAAAATCGAATCAAGTACTTGATTTTGTGATGGTTATTGGTTCGATATGAAGCAAAAAAAATGACCTTAAAATAATCTAAGGTCATTGGTACTACTGTGGGCGATGAGGGGTTCGAACCCCCGACCGCTTCCGATGAAAATCGGAATGCTCTGGACCCGCTGAGCTACTCTTTTTTTTGAGATTAATTCTTGAATCTTAATTCTACTTTTCCAAGATTTAATTTGTAATTCTCTCTTGTGAGCTAATTCTTTAGTTTGATAGTTTTCGACATGAACAACTTTCCAGTCGTTTACATTTCCAGTAAAGCCTTTGCTTTTTTGATTATGCCTAACGAGTCTTTCTTCTAAATTAGAAGTGAATCCAACATAAAATCTATTCTTGGTTGCGCTTAATAAAATGTATACTACAAAGTCCATAACTATTTGAAATAAAAAAACCTCCAAAATCAGATAATTTTGAAGGTTTATAATTATGGTGGGCGATGAGGGGTTCGAACCCCCGACCCCCTCGGTGTAAACGAGGTGCTCTGAACCAGCTGAGCTAATCGCCCTAATTGTGAGTGCAAATATACATTTAGAAATTGTATTTGCAAGTGATTTTTTAGAAAATTAATTAAAAAAGTGAACAATAAATACTTATTCCCTCACTTACAACCTTTTAAATATTCTATCAAAAGGTGTTATTTTTTTGTTATGAATCGTTATAGTATTACATTTGGAACAATAAAATTTATAAAATGGGAAGATTCAAAGAAAACGATTTGCCAAAATCAAAAATTACTGCAAGTTCACTCAATAAAGCCAAAATTATTTTTAAATATGCAGGGAAAAATCGTTGGAAATTTTATGTTGGTCTAGTCTTTCTGCTTCTTACCAGTGTAACCGCTTTGGCTTTCCCTAAATTTATGGGAATGTTAGTAGATTGTGTCAATAAAAAAGACAGCGCTCTTGCGAATCAAATTGCCCTTGGATTAGGATTAGTCCTAATATTACAATCTGTTTTTTCATTTTTCAGATTATCACTATTTGTAAATTTCACTGAAAACACATTGGCTAATGTTCGTTTAGCACTTTATACTAATTTAGTCAAATTACCGATGTCTTTTTTCTCGCAAAAACGAGTTGGAGAATTGAACAGTAGAATCAGCAACGATATCGGACAAATTCAAGATACACTGACAACCACAATTGCAGAGTTTTTACGTCAATTTATCTTAATAATCGGAAGTTTTATAATGCTGGCCAGTATCAACATCAAGTTAACTATTATGATGGTTTCAGTAGTGCCATTAGTGGGAGTTGCTGCAGTTATTTTTGGCCGATTCATTAGAAAGTATTCTAAAAAAGTTCAAGACCAAGTAGCCGAAAGCCAAGTTGTTGTCGAGGAAACTATGCAAGGAATCAGTATTGTAAAAGCTTTTGCAAACGAATGGTACGAAATAGAACGCTATAAAGAAAAAATCAAAGAAGTTGTAAAAATCGCCATTAAGGGTGGTCAATTCAGAGGTTATTTTGCTTCATTCATTATTATTTGTTTGTTCGGAACTATTGTGGCTGTTGTTTGGTACGGCGTTCAATTGAGTATTGCAGGCGAAATTACCGTTGGTGAATTATTCACCTTTATTTTGTATTCAAGTTATGTAGGTGCTTCATCAGGCGGAATTGCCGAATTGTATGCACAAATGCAAAAAGCGATTGGTGCTACTGAAAGAGTTTTTGAATTATTGGAAGAAATTCCTGAAAAAATCAACACTACACAAAGTGCGGCCTCAGTTGAGAAAATAAAAGGAAATGTTACGTTCAAAAATGTAGCTTTTCATTATCCTTCGAGAAAAGAAGTCAAAGTATTAAAAGATGTAAGTTTTACCGCCAGCTTCGGGCAAAAAATAGCAATTGTCGGGCCAAGTGGCGCTGGTAAATCGACTATCGCTTCCTTATTATTGCGTTTTTACAATGTTAATGAAGGCGAAATATTAATTGACGAAAAAAACATTTACGATTATGATTTAGAAAATCTTCGCGGGAATATGAGTATTGTTCCACAGGACGTAATTCTTTTTGGCGGAACTATTCGGGAAAACATTGCTTACGGAAAACCTAATGCTACCGAAGAAGAAATTCTTATTGCAGCAAAACAAGCCAATGCTTATAATTTTATTGAAAGTTTCCCTGAAAAATTTGAAACAATTGTCGGTGAAAGAGGAATCAAATTATCGGGTGGACAACGACAACGCATCGCAATTGCAAGAGCTTTATTAAAAAATCCAAGTATTTTAATTCTGGATGAAGCCACTTCTTCATTAGACAGTGAAAGCGAAAAGTTAGTGCAAGAAGCATTAGAAATTTTGATGGAAGGAAGAACCAGTATAATTATTGCGCACCGCCTTTCGACCATACGCAGCGCAGATCAAATTTTGGTTCTTGATAACGGCGAAATAACTGAACAAGGAACACATACTGAATTAATTACTTTAGAAAACGGAATCTATAAAAATTTAAGTAATCTGCAGTTTAATAATTTTTAGAAAATAACTTCAATAAAAAAACTCCATTCGCCTATGCAAATGGAGTTTTTTTTATGCTAAAAATCTAAGAACAGATGAAAACTACTTCCCTTTTCTTCTGTTTCTTTCTGTTTTTATCATCGCTAATTCTCTGCTTGTTTGCCCAGCTACCGAAGTATTTTCTTCTGCACGACGAATCAAGTAAGGCATCACATCTTTTACAGGACCAAACGGCAAATATTTAGCCACATTATATCCATGAGCTGCCAGATTATAACTGATATTATCACTCATTCCGTATAATTGACCAAACCAAACATTGTGATCATTAGTTTTTATTCCTTTTTCCTGAATTAAATCCATTAATTTGTAAGAACTCAATTCATTA
This sequence comes from Flavobacterium lacustre, assembly GCF_027474525.2. Lineage (NCBI taxonomy): Bacteria > Pseudomonadati > Bacteroidota > Flavobacteriia > Flavobacteriales > Flavobacteriaceae > Flavobacterium > Flavobacterium lacustre. The sequence continues at coordinate 2,492,612 of NZ_CP114882.2, read as the reverse complement.
TGTATTCCGGCAAAAATGGACATCTGGTCTAAATGCTCCATCATGTATTGAACTGCTGCGTCATAATTCACATCTGTAGCTTCTTTTGAAGCACAAATTGGAGTTGGATATCCTCTTTCTTCAGCACGCTCATTTTCCTTTTCCATGTAAGCACCTCGAACTAATTTCATTCCAATAAAAAAACCTTCTTTTTTAGCTTTTTCATGCAATTTTTTTAAATAATCCAAACGATCCCAACGGTACATTTGTAAAGTATTAAAAACAATTGCTTTCTCTTTATTGTATTTCTGCATCATTTTAGTAACCAAATCATCGGCGGCATCTTGCATCCAACTTTCTTCGGCATCAATCAATAAAGCAACATTTTTTTTATGGGCTTCGTTACAAACAAAATCAAAACGTTCCACTACTCTATTCCACTCTAAATCTTCTGCCGGAGTCAATGCTTGCTTTTCACCTACTTTTTCATATAAATCAAGACGACCAAAACCGGTTGGTTTAAACACTGCAAACGGAATTGCTTCCCGTTCTTTGGCAAATTCTATTGTTTTTAAAGTCATTTCAAGGGCCGCATCAAACTGCTCTTCTTCTTCTTTTCCTTCTACTGAATAATCTAAAACAGACGAAACTCCTTTGGTAAACATTTTATCGACCACAGTCAAACAATCATTCTCATTTACACCACCACAAAAATGGTCAAAAACAGTTGCACGTATTAATCCTTCCACCGGAAGGTTCGCTTTTATAGCAAAATTGGTTACAGCGGTTCCTATTCGCACTAAAGGCTGATTATCAATCATTTTGAAGAGAAAATAAGCTCTATCGAGTTCGGTATCGCTTTTTAATGAAAATGCAATTTGTGTGTTATTGAATATTTCTTTCATTTTTTGTTATATTTTTATACAAATATAGATAGAGTTTTCAATATTAATTACCAAAAATTCCCTTATTTTGCGCTTTCATTTAATACAAAAAGATGCAGACGATTCAAGCCAATAATTACCCAATATATTTCAACGAAAAAGGATATGAAGCCCTTAATCTTCATTTAAAAGAACATAAATATTCTAACCTGTTTATCATCGTTGATAGTTGTACCAATGAATTTTGCTTGCCTAAATTCCTTCCGTATTTAGAAACAGAACTTACTATAGAAATCATAGAATTTGATGCGGGAGAAGCCAATAAAAACATTGATACATGTGTAGAAATCTGGAAAGTATTGACGGAACTTGGTGCTGACAGAAAAAGTCTTGTAATCAATTTGGGGGGTGGAGTTGTAACTGATTTAGGTGGTTTTGTATCTTCTACGTTCAAAAGAGGTATTGACTTTATTCACATCCCAACAACGCTGCTTTCTATGGTAGATGCATCGGTAGGTGGAAAAAACGGAGTAGATTTAGGGAATCTTAAAAATCAAATTGGGGTTATAAATGTTCCAAAAATGGTTCTTATAGACACCCAATATCTTGAAACAGTCCCACAAAACGAAATGCGTTCCGGATTAGCAGAAATGTTGAAACACGGACTAATATATGACAAAGCCTATTGGGAACAATTTTTGGATTTAAAAGCCATTGATTTCGCTGATTTTGATGCTTTAATTTACCGTTCTGTTGAAATCAAAAATGAAATTGTAAAACAAGATCCTACCGAAAAAAATATCCGAAAATCATTGAATTTTGGACACACTCTGGGACATGCAATTGAAAGTTACTTTCTGGAAAATGAGAATAAAACTACATTATTGCACGGAGAAGCCATTGCTGTAGGAATGATTCTGGAAAGTTATATTGCACTAAAAAAGGATTTGATCAACGAAGCAGAATATTTTCAAATAAAATCAGCTATTAAATCCATATATAACGACATCATTTTTGAAGAAAATGACATCGAACCTATCTTAGAATTGCTTATTCATGATAAGAAAAATGAGTTTGGAACCATCCAATTCGCATTAATTGAAGGTATCGGAAAAATAAAAATCAATCAATTGGTTGAAAATGAATTAATTCTTGCCGCCTTTCAAGATTATAAATCTTAATCCATTTTTTACGAAAAAGGATTGCATAACGTATATATTATTTTTTACATTTGCTGCAATGAAAAGAAATCAAAATCAAATATATTTTAGTTCCGATAGAAACCAAAACAATATTCCTTTTTTAAGAATATTGAATCGTTTTTATGCTATCAAAGGCAACTTTAGTTTTGATTTATTTCAATACTTGAAAGCAGAAAATGAAAAGCTTCAGATCGTTTATGCAAATATTCGGGTTTGAATTTTAGTTTAATTATTTTTATGTATATTTAATCTAAAATTCTGAAAACTAAATGAATACAAAATACTACGACTTAATAAATCAAACTTATTATTTCCCTCAAGAAGAGTTTACCTTAAACAAAGATAATCTTCAGTTTCACAATATCGATTTGATGAAACTGGTAGAAAAATATGGTACGCCATTAAAATTCACTTATTTACCTCAAATTTCTAACAACATCAACAAAGCCAAAAGCTGGTTTCGTAAATCGATGGAAAAAAACAAATATGAGGCTAAATATTTTTATTGCTACTGTACCAAAAGCTCTCATTTTGAATACATAATGAATGAAGCTTTCAAAAATAATATTCATATCGAAACGTCATCGGCATTTGATATTAATATTGTTGAAAATCTTTTGGCAAATGGCAAAATAAACAAAAGCACATATGTAATTTGTAATGGTTTCAAAAGAGATCAATACATTGACAACATTGCCCGATTAATAAATAATGGTCATAAAAATGCCATTCCTATTATTGATAATTTTGAAGAATTAGATTTGCTTCAAGGTCAAATAAAAGGAAAATTTAAAATTGGGATTCGTATTGCTGCAGAAGAAGAACCAAAATTTGAGTTCTATACTTCACGTTTGGGAATTGGATACAAAAACATTGTTCCTTTCTATAAAAAAGAAATTAAGGAGAATAAAAAACTGGAACTTAAAATGTTGCACTTTTTTATTAATACCGGAATTAATGACAATGCTTATTATTGGAACGAATTAGTAAAATGTATCAAAGTATATGTGGCGCTAAAAAAAGAGTGTCCAACATTAGACGGTTTGAATATTGGTGGTGGTTTCCCTATCAAAAATTCATTAACTTTTGAATACGATTACCAATATATGATTGATGAAATTATCAATCAGATTAAAATTGCCTGTGACGAAGCAGAAGTTGATGTTCCCAATATTTTTACCGAGTTTGGGTCTTTTACAGTTGGAGAAAGCGGCGGTGCCATTTATCAGATTTTGTATCAAAAACAACAAAACGACAGAGAGAAATGGAATATGATTGATTCTTCTTTCATTACAACTTTGCCGGATACTTGGGCTATCAATAAACGTTTTATCATGCTGGCTGTTAACCGCTGGAATGATACTTACGAAAGGGTTTTATTAGGCGGAATGACTTGTGATAGTGATGATTATTACAACTCTGAGCAAAATATGAATGCCATTTATTTACCTAAATACAATAAAGAAAAACCATTGTATATTGGTTTTTTCAATACAGGAGCATATCAGGAAACAATAGGTGGTTATGGTGGTTTGCATCACTGTTTAATCCCACAACCCAAACATATTTTAATTGACCGGGACGAAAACGGAATTTTGGCAACCGAAGTATTTTCGGAACAACAAACTTCTGAAGACGTTCTAAAAATATTAGGTTACGACAAAAAATAATTATTAAATACACAATTAGTCAATTTAAAAATTCGTTAAATTTGGATGCATATCTTTCAACCTTTTCGATTTTTAAATCTTTAAATTAAAAAAAATGAGCAAAGGACCAATCAGTCAGTTTATTGAAAAGCATTATTTGCATTTTAATTCTGCATCTTTAGTTGATGCCGCAAAGGCATACGAACAGCAATTAGCCAATGGTGCAAAAATGATGGTGAGCATGGCTGGTGCAATGAGTACCGCTGAAATTGGAAAGATTTTTGCCGAAATAATCCGTCAGGATAAAGTGCAAATTATTTCTTGTACAGGTGCCAATTTAGAGGAAGATATCATGAATTTAGTGGCTCATTCTCACTATGAAAGAGTACCAAATTACCGTGATTTGACTCCACAAGACGAATGGGATTTATTAGAAAGAGGACTAAACAGAGTTACAGATACTTGTATTCCGGAGCATGAAGCATTCCGTCGTTTGCAAAAACACATTTACAAAATCTGGAAAGATGCTGATGATAAAGGAGAACGTTATTTTCCACATGAGTTTATGTACAAAATGTTACTTTCTGGTGTTCTTGAAGAATATTATGAAATTGACTTAAAAGACAGCTGGATGTATGCCGCTGCTGAGAAAAACTTGCCAATTATTGTTCCAGGATGGGAAGATAGTACCATGGGTAATATCTTTGCTTCCTATGTTATAAAAGGAGATTTAAAAGCTTCTACAATGAAATCTGGTATAGAATATATGGTTTTCTTATCTGATTGGTATCCAAAAAATAGTACAAACGGTGTTGGATTCTTCCAAATTGGAGGAGGAATCGCAGGTGATTTCCCAATATGCGTTGTACCAATGTTGTACCAAGATATGGAAATGCATGATATTCCTTTTTGGAGCTATTTCTGTCAGATTTCAGACTCAACAACCAGTTATGGTTCGTATTCTGGAGCGGTACCGAATGAAAAAATAACTTGGGGTAAATTAGATATCAAAACGCCAAAGTTCATTATTGAGTCCGATGCTACAATTGTGGCACCTTTAATTTTCGCTTATTTATTAGATTTATAGAATAAAAATTTATGAAAAGAGTAATTGTTGATTACGCAAAACTTACCAACGAAATTTTAAACCTTTTGGTAGAGAAATTTCCTGATGGTTATGATGATTCGAACATTATCCGTTTTAGAAATGCTAAAAACGAATTAATTGAAGCTGTCGAAGTACGAACTGAGGATACTATTTATTTAGTAAAAGTAAGCACCAAATTAGCAGACAGAATTGAAAATTTTGACGAAGATGATGAAATTATCGACGAAGTCGTAGAACCAATCAAAGGTCTTGACCTTGACGATGACGACATTGACGATGATGACGACGAAGATGAAAATCTGGACAAACCTGATTCCGAAAGTGATGACGACGACGAAGCAGATGATAAAGAAATCTCTGACGAAGACGACGAAGATGATGATGAAGATTAATTTTATTCATCAATAAAATAAAAAAAGGAACTCGCTAAAATGAGTTCCTTTTTTTATTAACTTAGAAATTCAAATATACGCCATAATGACAACAGAAATTTTACACGCCAAATTAAAAGAGAATTTTGGGTTTGAAAAATTCAGACCCAATCAAGAAGCCATCATAAATTGTGTGCTTTCAGGTCAGGACACTTTAGCCATTATGCCAACCGGAGGAGGGAAATCAATTTGTTTCCAACTCCCTGCTTTAGTTTTACCCGGCATAACGATTGTGATTTCTCCACTTATTGCCTTGATGAAAGATCAAGTAGACAGTTTAAAAGCAAACGGAATTGAAGCTTGTTTTATCAACAGCAGCCAAACAGAAACGGAACAGCAATTTTATATAGATCACTTACAATCGAATCTGATGAAACTGGTTTATGTCGCTCCCGAAAGTTTATCCTACTTAGAAAATGTATTTAGTCAAACAACAGTAAGTCTGATTGCAATTGACGAAGCACATTGTATTTCGGCTTGGGGACATGATTTTAGACCTGCATACACCAACTTAGGATACCTAAAAAATCGCTTTCCTTCTACTCCAATCCTTGCTTTAACTGCCACTGCTGATAAAGCTACACGTAAAGACATTAGCCAACAATTAAACCTTAAAAATGCTAAAACTTTCGTAGCTTCTTTTGATAGAAAAAATTTAAGCTTAGAAGTTCGGCCCGCATTAGACAGAGTCAAACAAATTATCGATTTTATAAAAGGAAAACCTAATGAATCCGGAATTATCTATTGTTTAAGTAGAAAAACAACCGAAGAATTAGCCGAAAAATTACAAAAAATCGGCCTTAATGCTAAAGCCTATCATGCAGGTTTAGACACTAAAATTCGCTCTAAAACCCAAGATGAATTCATTAATGACGATTGCCAAGTAGTTTGCGCGACAATAGCTTTTGGCATGGGAATCGACAAATCAAATGTACGCTGGGTAATTCATTACAATTTACCCAAAAACATTGAAGGTTATTATCAGGAAATTGGTCGTGCCGGTCGGGATGGATTACCGTCCGAAACTATACTATTCGAAAGTTATGGAGATGTCATTCAATTACAAAAGTTTGCTTCTGAAGGTTTAAATGCCGAAGTACAATTGGCCAAACTCGAAAGAATGAAACAATACGCGGACGCACTGAGCTGCCGTCGCAAAATATTACTTTCTTATTTTGGTGAATTAGTGACCGAAAATTGTGGTAACTGTGACATTTGCAAAAACCCTCCTGCTTTTTTTGACGGAACAATTATTGCACAAAAAGCATTGTCAGCCGTGATTCGTCTTCAAGAAAGCGAGCCATTACCCGTAATTATTGACTTTTTGAGAGGTTCAAAAAACGCATACATTTTTGAAAAAGAATATCAAAATTTGAAAACTTATGGCGTTGGTCATGATATTTCTTGGTACGATTGGAACCAATATTTAATTCAACTGATTAATTTAGGATTTTGCGAAATTGCTTTTCACCAACAAAACAAAATCAGATTAACCGCTTTTGCCAAAAAAGTATTGTTTGAAGGAGAAAAAGTACTCCTGAATACCGTTCAGAAAAACAATATAGAAAAATCCGAGAGCAAAGAACCGAAAAGTAAAACTATCGCCAATTCTCTTTTTGAAACACTTAGAAGACTACGTTATGAAATTTCAAAAGAGGAAGAAGTTCCAGCTTACGTGATTTTCAGTGATGCAGCTTTGCGCCAAATGGAAACTAACAGACCAATGAGTGATCAAGAATTAATCGCAATTGACGGAGTCGGAAAAGCAAAACTTGAAAAATATGGAGATGTCTTCATTAAAGTTATTATCGATTTTGAAAAAAACAAACCTTTAAAAAGGAAAAAAGAAGCCACAACTTATAAAGAAACATTAGAATTATACCTAAAAGGATTTTCGGCTGAGGAAATTTCGCAACAGCGAAAACTAGGCATTGGAACTATTATGTCACATTTAGCAAAATTATATGTTGATGGAGAAGCAATCGACCTAAGTCCGTTTATCTCAAAAGAAGAAGTCGAACAAATTGCCGAAGCGCAACAAAAACTAGATGCGCCAAATGCACTAAAACCGTATTTTGATTTTTTTGAAGAAAAAATGGCTTATGAAAAAATACGTTTAGCGTTAGCAATTTTAGAAAAAGAGAATTTAGTGTAAAAAATCAATGTATATGATCAATTCCTTTCCGGCATTTGTAGATTCTAACACTAAAATTTTGATTTTAGGAACAATGCCCGGCATAGCTTCGTTGACTAAGCAGGAATATTATGGAAACCCGAGAAACCATTTTTGGAGAATCATGTATACTTTGTTTGATACTTTGCCGGTTTCTGATAGTTTTGAAGAAAAAATACAATTACTGCAAAAAAATAAAATTGGACTTTGGGATGTTCTTGAAAATTGTGAAAGAAAAGGAAGTTTAGACATACATATCAAAAATCATAAAGAAAATGATTTTGGAATGCTATTCAAACAATACCCGGCAATTCATACCATTGTTTTTAACGGAAAAGAAAGTCACAAGTATTTTATTAAAAAATTCGGGCAAATAGAAGGCATCACGTATTATGTGATGCCTTCGACTAGTCCTGCTAATACAATGTCTTTTGAAAACAAATTGAAAATTTGGTCAACAGGTTTTCTATAATCTACAAATATCTTTCTTGAAAAACATTCTGATGGTGTTTTTGATGTCCAATAATTATAAAACCTATGGCACGAACAGAAATCACCGTTCCTGATGCCGTTCCTATTCTTTTTAATTGCTCTTCTGAAAAACTCTTAAAAAGAAATAAGGCTGCGTAACGAACCGCAGAGAATTCAGCTAATAAATCCTGAATACCTCTTTCGTTAGCTTTTGTGTTTTCTACATAATCATTTTCCTCAAAACCTGGCAACGGAGTGGTATCATTTCTGGAAATTCGCAAAGCTCTATACGCAAAAATACGTTCCGTATCAATCACATGCTGAATAATATCCTTTATTGTCCATTTTCCTTCGGCATACCGATAATCGAATTTATCCATTGGAATATTTTGGACAAAACGAATAAATTCATGTAAACAAATTTCCAATTCTTCTATCAATTCTACATTTGCAGCGGCTTTGATATAAGTTGCGTTAAAATTTGAATATTCATTTACTGGTAATTGATTTGAATTCATACCTTTTACTTTTTATTAAAAACCTGAATTAAGCTGAATTCCTACTTGCATTTGTGTTACCAAAAAGAGAGCGGGTTACAATCTTTTCATATACTTTAATTAGCTCCTCATTTGGATTTTTTTCTTTATTCAACTCATTAATTTTGGTTAGTGCATATTGTTGTATCGTCAACAAAGGCAACACAATACGCTCTCTAATTTGAATTGATGCTTTACCGTCAGGATAGTTCTCCATTAATTCTTTATGACCTGCAATTTTCAACAACAATCTTTTAGTTTCTAAAAATTCATCATAAATAATTTGCCAAAATTCTCCAAATTCAGGATCTTTTCTCATATAAGCAGTCAATGGAAAAAATGATTTTGCCAATGACATCATACTGTTTTCTAATAAAGTTTTTACAAACAAAGAGTTGTCATATAAATCCTGAACCTTATCCCATTGATTTGTATCTTCAAAATGCTTTAACGCAGAACCTACCCCAAAAAACCCTGGTACATTTTGCTTTAATTGACTCCAAGAACCAACAAAAGGTATTGCACGCAAATCTGCGAAATCTAAATGTTCTGATTTGCTTCTTTTAGACGGACGACTACCAATATTCGTTTTAGCGTAATATTTCAAAGTACTCATCTGCTCTAAATAAGGAATGAATTTTGGATGATTCTTAAAATTCAAATATTTTTGATATCCAAATTCAGCCAATTGATCTAAAATTTCTTTTTCATCAGTGGATAACCTATTTTGTCCTTTGTTAAAAACCTGATTGGTAGCTCCTGCACTCAATAAGTTCTCTAAATTGTAACGACAAGAATCTAAAGTTCCAAAATTAGAACTAATCGTTTGTCCTTGTACCGTAACCTGAATCTCATTATTCTCAATATTTGGACCTAATGAAGCATAGAATTTATGTGTTTTACCACCTCCACGTGCTGGCGGACCACCTCTACCATCAAAGAAAATAGCTTTAATTCCGTATTTTCTTGAAATTTCGGTAAGCTCCTCTTTTGCTTTATAAATACTCCAGTTTGCCATCAAATATCCACCATCTTTTGTACCGTCAGAAAAACCAAGCATAATTGTTTGCTTCATATTTCTATTCACTAAATGCTTCGCATATGCAGGATTGGTATATAATTTTTCCATAATGGCATGCGCATTTTGCAAATCATCCACCGATTCAAAAAGTGGTATAATATCAACTGTTGGGTCTTGCCAATTACTCAAACGGAATAATGCAAACGTTTCCATTACATTCAGTGCGCTTTCGTTATTACTTATGATATAACGATTTGCACCATATTCACCGTTCTTTTCTTGTATCGATTTAATAGCTTGAATAGACTCAATTGTAGAGCGTGTCATTTCATTATCAAAAACATTTGCGTCTAAATTTCCATTTATGCTTGACAGAACCTCAAACTTCTCTTGTTCCGAAAGTTCAAAATAGTTCTCTGGAAAAACGTCCGCATTCGATTTCAAATAAAAATTCACGACATCATTAAAAACAGCATCATGTATCTTACTATTTTGACGAATATCTAAAGAAGCAAAATGAAAACCAAACAAATTAACTTTGATAAGCAACGCCTCTAATTCGTCTAAATACAAAGACTGATGTTGTTCTTGTATAATGAATTTTATCTTGTTTAATTGGGTTTTAAACTCCTCTAAAGTAATATAAATTTCTCCTTTTGAATAAAAAACAGAACGATAAAGTTTTTGTTCTAATTCAGATACCAAAACATCTACACCTGAGAATGTTAACTTACGTTTCAAACTTCTCATTTCGATGTAATAACATTTCAATATTGAAGTTCTTAAACGTTCAGCAACTTTTAATGTAATTTCAGTTGTGACAAAGGGATTACCGTCACGATCTCCTCCAGGCCAAAAGCCCAATTTAATTATAGGATTTTTGATAGAATTACCGTGAAATAAATTCTTTTCAAGATAATGCACCATTTCACCGGCAGTTTCGTAAAACACATTTTCTAAATACCAAATCAAACTTACAGCCTCGTCAAAAGGATTTGGTTTTTCAATTTGAATAAAAGGCGTTTTTCCTAATTGAGCTAATAATTGTTTAATATCAAGTAAATCGTTTTTACGGATTGCATTTGTCAAATCATTGATAATTCCGAGTACAGCACCAGGATAAAACTGTGTTGGATGTGCTGTTAAAACAGTTCGAACATTGAAATTTTCCAGAAACTCAATCAACTCTTCGGTATTATTTTTAGCATCCGCTTTTTCTTTAATATCTCGAAGCGAACCTCTTCCTTCCATGTTATTCACAACCGGAAACGCAGCATCTTCAATAGCATCAAACAAAACAATTTGACGCTCAATATATTGAATAAAACGAAACATCAAATCGATTTTATCCTCTTCTGAATCTGTATGCAAATATTTTTGAGCAAAAAAATTGACAATCTCTCCCGGAGTTTCCTGTTTTTTAAACCCTGTTTCACAAATATCTGTAAATAAAGGAAGTAAAACCCCTGTATTATCTATAGAATCAAAAGGCAACGTGATAAAGACACTGTTGTAAATATGATATTTAGAGAGAACGTCTTGATTGAAACGTTCAATTTTAGGCAGTGTATACATAATTTTGTTATAGTTGGTTTAATTTAGTCGGTTTTTCATAAAAAAACCCCAAGAATTAACTTGAGGTTATATTTTATATAGCATTCAAGATTAATTACATATTTTTAAATATAGTATGCATCAAGCGCTTCTTATCATTTATGCTTTCTTCAAGTGAAATCATCGTTTCTGTTCTGTAAACACCATCGATATCATCTATCATAAAGATTACATCTTTAGCATGTTTAGTATCTTTTGCTCTAATTTTACAAAAGATATTGAATTTTCCTGTAGTCACAGAAGCTACGGTTACAAAAGGAATCTCATTGATACGTTCCAAAACAAATTTAGTCTGAGAAGTATTATTAAGAAAAACTCCAACATAAGCAATAAAAGAATATCCTAATTTATCATAATCAAGAACTAGTGAAGACCCCATTATAATACCGGCATCTTCCATTTTTTTAACCCTAACGTGAACTGTTCCCGCAGAAATTAATAATTTTTTTGCAATATCCGTAAAAGGAACTCTTGTGTTGTCAATCAACATATCTAATATCTGATGATCTACTTCATCTAAACGAAACTTACTCATAATTCTTTAATTAATATTACTAATTACTATTACAAAGTATAAAAATATACATAAAAAATAAGAAATCGATAAATAAATTAAATTTTTACTAATCCATTAACAAATTTCATGTTATTATTTAAATAAAAATTAGCCTTTTGATTTAATTTCGGAAAATTATCATAATCATCTTTATATAAAGCTTCTTCAGCATCATACTCCACATGACCAAAATGATTTTCTAAATCGCCAATTTGACTAATGTAAGCATTAAAACAAATCTGACCATCAACCAATTCTTCTTTGTATTGTGCTGCAAAATTGGTGATTTTTTCAATACCATCATAATTTATTCTGATGTTTTTATACATTAAATCATAAAAAACGACTTTATTTTGTGAAATATTCAAATATTTATTAATTCCATTGCTAACTATATCGTTTTCGCTAAGTATCGTAAAACTCGACACAAGTGCCATAAAAACATATTTTCGAGTTTCTTCTCTTTGATAATCATTCGGAAAATGTCCTGCTTCAAACAACACTGTCGGAACACCTAAATACTGAAACGTATCGCCAATACAGTTAATATTAAATGAATCATCAAAACGCCCCACTTGCCCCGGTATATATTGTTGCAAAACATCATTTATTCCCGCAATTAAATTAATTGCTTTCAATCGAGAATCATTAATCTCTCTTTCTTCATTATAAGAAGGCGCCAAAAAGGATAAAGTTGCTGGTTTTCCAGTACTTCCAACTCCAAAAATAGTACGCTGATCATGCAAATTAAAGCAATAGTGCGGTTCAAATGATTCAAAAGTTTCTCGCAAGACCCTGCTTTCTGGCTGTGTCAAATTTTGAGAATCACGATTTAAATCAATTTTATTAGCATTTTCTCGTGTATATAAAGTAGCACCATCCGGATTTAAAATCGGAATGCAACAAAAAGTAAAGGTACTTAACAATTGATTTGCTAATTCCGAATCGCTGTTTAACAGATTCAAGAAATCAAAAAGCGCTTTTGTGGTCGTACTTTCATTACCATGCATTTGAGACCAAAGAAAAATTCTTGTTTCTCCAACACCAATTTGATACTTATAAATTGGTTTTTCAAGTACTGATTTTCCAATAACACTAACTTGATTATTGCTGTTTAATTGCTGTAATAAGGGTTCGATATTTTCTAAAGTAATGTAACGACCCTGAATTGATTGCTCCTTATATTGTTGGAACATTTGCTCTAAATTCATACTAAATTATTTGATTTACAAAAGTAAACATCTTTACATTTACAATTGTAAACTTGTTTTTATTTGATTATTTTAGATTTGTAAACAGCTTTAGTTCGGTTTAAATCGGTTTTGCCATTACCGTGATTAACAATTGTTACTAGTTATAATTTTAACAATTAAATTATTATTTATCAGTTATTTAATTATTATTACATTATGTTATAATTTAAATTAATTATTCTTTTTTAAGTAATTTACAGTTGTAATTTTGGCTAATCACACTATTTTAATTACATTTGTAAATACACTATTTTTAAATACAATTTACAATGGTAAACACAGATGATTTTATAAAAAGATTAGAAATTATACTGGATTATTATAGCCTGAATGCCTCTTCATTTGCGGATAAAATTGGAGTACAACGTTCCAGTTTATCTCACCTGCTGTCCGGAAGGAACAAACCCAGTTTAGATTTTATTCTTAAAATTTTAGACGGTTTCCCTGATGTAGATTTATATTGGATTTTGAATGGCAAAGGAACTTTTCCAAAAAATGAAGAAAACATCATGCCTAAGCAAAATACATTTGATGAACTTTTAAAACCAAATATTCCCACTCCCTCCAAAATAGAAATTGTACCGGAAAATTTATTTTCTAAAATACAAAGCACAAAGCACAACGATTTATTAGAAACAAAAAAAACAGAATCTCAAAATACGATGAAAGATTCTGCTTCGGGCGAAATTGATAAAATTGTAATTTTTTATAAAAACGGAACTTTTAAGAGTTACATTCCAGATTAAAATAAAAAACCCGATTCAGAAAATCTGAATCGGGGTTTTCTATTTATTTTCAAAAAAATATCCGTTTTCAGGAATTTTTCCTTCAACGCCTATAAAATGTTGGGTTAAAATACTCATGTCTAAATCAATATTTCCTGATGGTAGCATAGGACTTCCAAGGTTAACTTCTTTTTTACCAAAATTAAATGCTACTGGAATTATGGGCACATTGGCTTTCAAAGCAATATAATAAAATCCGGTTTTAAGTTCCGCTACTTTGGTACGAGTCCCTTCGGGAGCAACAGCAAGTCTAAAAACTTCTTTTCTTTTAAAAATAGCAGCAATTGAATCTACTTTATTTAATCCGCCCGTTCTGTCTAATGGTTCACCCCCCATATATCTGAAATAAAACCCGAAAGGAAAACGAAACAATTCTTTTTTTCCTACCCAATGCATCTCTAATCCTGTAATTCCTCGCGTAAAAACCCCCAAATAAAAATCATGATTACTTGTGTGAGGCATTACCATCATTACGCATTTTTTAATATCCGGATCAATGGAACCTACAATTTTCCAACCCATCAGCCTGAAAAATATCCATTTGTAAAATTGTTTCTTCATTCTTTTACTATTTCTTACAAAATAAATAATTTAAATCTTATTTTTGAGAAAAACTGCCCTAATGATTCAAAAACTTTTCAGCTATCTTGTTCCAATAAAAATCTATCAGACAAAATCTGCTATTAGCAAATCTATAGAAGTTACTTGGGCAAATGGTGAATTAGTATTAGATTCTGAAAACACAAATTATTCCTACGGTAGCTTACAACGCATTTTAAAAATTGGATTGAAGAATATTGGTTTTGAAAAAATAACAGCAATGGACTCTGTTTTAGTTTTAGGTGTTGCAGGAGGAAGTGTTATTAAAACATTGGTAGACGAAATCAAATTTAAAGGAAAAATTACAGGAGTTGAAATTGATGCCGAAATAATCGAAATTGCAAATAATTATTTTAAGCTAAATGAAATTCAAAATTTAGACCTTCATATCGAAGATGCTTTCGAATTTGTTTTGAAAACCAAAGATAAATACAACTTAATCATCATTGATATTTTTCAAGATACTATGATGCCCAATTTTTTATTTGAAAAATTCTTTATTCATCGCATTTGTCATTTATTAAAAAGTAACGGTTTTGTATTATTCAATACCATGTGTTTGAATGAAAAAGACAATTTGAGAAATGAACACTATGTAACAGAATTTTATAAAAATCAATTCAAAATAAAAACCATTCCGCGTATTGAAATGCATAACGAATTGATTGTAATTGAGAAGTTAAACTAAATTCACAGTCTGATTCTGTACAAAAATGTATTTTTTTTCGTACCTTAGAATGCATAACTAATCTTCATTTACAATGAAAACAATTGTAAAAAAATTGTTATTAGGAAAAACATCAAAAGGGGCAAAACCAAAGTTCAATCCCATTCAGAAACGGATACAAAACATTCAATCTATCTGGAACAACGACCATCAGGATGACAATGGTCTGGAAAAAATAGTTCGTTTATTTCTCTCCTCTTCACAATTACTTTTCCCAGGAATTTACATTAAATATTGGGCCAGTAAAAAAGGAATTGAATACCAGGATTTAGCTTTAGATTTTTATGTTTTGCTCAAAGTAGTATTTCCAATATTGATTTTAATAAACCATTGGCAAAACAATCAATGGCTTATTGGGATTCTGATTTACGTTTTTTTAGAAACTGTATTTTATATTCCAACACTCATTTTTGCTTCGGATATGTTTTCAAAACCACGTTCTTATAAACGATCTATGCTGTTGCTTTTTTTTAACTATTTAGAAATTGCGTTTGCTTATGCCGTTTTTTATTCCTGTGACAATTACCTGAACAAACCCTTTCACCATTGGTTTGATGCGATTTATTTCAGCATTGTGACTTCGTCATCTATAGGATATGGCGATTATTATCCGGTAACAACAATTGGGAAATTCTTAGTGAGTACCCAAGCCTTATTATTTCTGTTCTTTATTGTGCTTTTCTTAAATTTCTTTTCCACCAAAATAAAAACCAGAGGCTATTTTGACCATGAAAATCTAGAATAAATTACAGCATTTTTCTCGCTTTCTCTAAATCTTCCGGAGTGTCAATACCGATTCCGACATGTGTCGTTTCGACCATTTTAATTCGTTTTCCAAATTCAAGATAGCGTAATTGCTCCAGTTTTTCGGATGCTTCCAAAGATTGCATTGGTAAACTGTAAAAATCTAATAAAGCTTGTTTTCTAAACGCATAAATTCCGATGTGTTGCATGTATCGAACACCTACATTTTTCTCTCTTGGATATGGAATTACCGAACGCGAAAAGTACAATGCGAATCCGTTTTGGTCCACGACCACTTTTACATTATTCGGATTATTAATTTCGTCTTCATTAGTGATTTCACGCATCAAAGAAGCTAAATCCACTTTTTTATCCGAATCATTTCTGAAAACTTCAATGACTTTTGCCAAAGGTTCCGCATCGATAAATGGTTCATCTCCTTGAACATTTATCACAATATCAACGTCCAGATTTTCGACAGCTTCCGCAATTCGATCACTTCCTGATTCGTGTTCCTTGATACTCCTGATGGCTTTTCCGCCATGAGAAACGATTTCATCAAAAATTAAATCGGAATCTGTTACCACAAAAACATCATTAAACAATTGCGTGTTTATCGCGGCTTCATAAGTTCTTAAAATCACTGTTTTTCCTCCTAAATCCTGCATCAGTTTAGCGGGAAATCGGGTTGATGCATAACGGGCTGGAATGACTGCTATTATTTTCATTACTTATTTATATTTTTTCTATTAATCAAATTAAAAACAATCTCTCAATCAAGAGATTTTATCACATAATCTTCACCGAAGTCATACTCAACGAACCTCCTAATAACTTATCATTGAACAAACTCAGTTCTTCTGTTTTTCCTTTTAATCCCAAAGTATAAATCAAGGGCAAATAATGTTCCGGCGTAGGAATTGCCAATTGAAGTGCTCTACTTTGTGTTTCATAATCAATCAGTGGCTGAAAATTACCGTCCAGTAAATAATTATTGACAGTTTCCTTTGCTTCAATTGCCCAATCGTAACCATAATTATCTTTTTCGAAATTCTGAAAATCGACTAATCTCAAATTATGAACAATATTACCACTGCCTACAATCAAGATTCCTTTGGTACGCAACGCACTTAATTTTTGAGCCAAGTCAAAATGGTATTGACCAGATTTGGTGTAATCAATACTCAACTGAATTACAGGAACATTTGCCTCGGGATATAAATGTTTAATAACACTCCAAGCACCGTGATCTAAGCCCCAATGTTCGTCCAGCTCTACTTCTACCGGTGTCAATAATTGTTTGGTTTCTACTGCTAATTCTGGACTTCCTTTGGCAGGATATTGCACATCGAACAGCGCTTGCGGAAAACCACCAAAATCGTGAATCGTTCTGGGCATTTCCATTGCGGTAACCTTTGTCCCTTTGGTAAACCAATGCGCCGAAATACACAAAATGGCATTCGGTTGCGGTAACGTTTTAGCCAAATTTTGAAAACCCGTCACAAACTGATTTTCTTCAATCGCATTCATGGGGCTGCCGTGTCCTAAAAATAGCACTGGCATTTTTTTGGTATTCGAAAAAGAGCCTGAAATTTTATGTAAGTCGTTTAGTGTGTTCATAATAAATATGTTCTATTTACCCTTGATTATCCGTTCGTTCTATCAAATCACAAAGATTGCCGTAAATATCAGCAAAAACAGCTACTTTACCATACGCTTCCAGGATAGGTTTTCTAATAATTTCAACTTGATTGTCCAGTAGATTTTGATAATCTCTTTCGAAATTATCAGTATTTAAAAATAGAAAAACGCGTCCACCAGTTTGATTTCCTACTCTATTTAATTGTTCATTATTTACTGCTTTTGCTAGTAACAAACTGAACCCAATTGTACCTTTTGGTGCAACTAAAACCCATCGCTTTGTATCATTTAAAACAGTATCTTCAATTAAATCAAAATGCAATTTTTGAGTATAAAAAGCAATCGCCTCATCATAATCGGTAACAACCAAAGCAATATGTGCTATTCTTTGCTTCATTATTTTTTAAATTTATTCCACAAAATTCTCATCCTTAAATCCTATTAAATATAATTTATTTTTGGCACGGGTCATAGCCGTGTATAACCAGCGAATATAATCTCGATTGATGCCATCCGGCAAATACGGTTGTTCTATAAAAACGGTATTCCATTGACCACCTTGAGATTTATGGCACGTAATTGCATACGAAAATTTAACTTGAAGACCGTTGAAATATTCGTTGGCTTTCACTTTTTGGAATTGCTTGAATTTGGTTTCACCTTCATAATCTTTCAACACTTCTTGATACAATCTATTGGATTCTTCATAAGTTAATGATGGCGATTCACTTTTTATGGTGTCCATTAATAATACCGTTTCAAATGGAATCTGATTCGGGTAATCAATCATTCGGATTTTTACTTTGGCAAACTTAAAACCATATAATTCTTTGATATTAAAAATTTCTAATATTTCGATAATATCACCATTGGCAATAAAACCCGCTTCATCAGAATCTTTTAACCAAAAATAATTGTTTTTTACCACCATCAGAAAATCGCCTGTGGAAAGTTCGCTTTCTTTATCGAGGATTTTGGTTCGGATTTGCTCATTATATTGATTCGCTCTTTTATTCGAACGAACAATAAAAGCGGTGTCCTCTATACTGTAATTGCTGTAGGCGGAATTTATGGCATCCTGAATATCATAACCATCGGTCAACCGGACTATATCTTTGAATTTCTTAAGATCAAATTGGAAATCAGTGATGAATGAATCTTTCAATAATTCCCGAAGCTCTGTCGCATTATGCAAAATCCCGGAATTTTCTTCTTGACGCATGACTTCGTCCAATTCAATATGTTCTACTTCTTTATCATAATTCATTCCCAAAGTACGAATGTCCAAAGCCGGACTGATATCCAAATTCACCGGAGGCAACTGAGCCGTATCACCCAGTAAAATCATTTTGCAATTGGTTCCTGAATACACATAGGAAATCAAATCATCAAGCAAAGAACCATTTTCATATAACTTAGAATCGGAATTGGTATCCGAAATCATCGAAGCTTCATCTACGATAAAAATAGTATTCTTGTGTTTGTTTTGTTGCAACGTAAACGAAACGCCACCACCGGAAGATTTCTTGGGAAAGTATATTTTTTTATGAATCGTAAAAGCCGGTTTGTTCGAATAATTAGCAATTACTTTAGCTGCACGGCCCGTTGGCGCGAGCAAAACATATTTTTTATTAATGTCTAATAAACTATTTACAATCGTAGAAATTACGGTTGTTTTTCCAGTTCCTGCGTATCCTTTTAAAACAAAAATGGTTCTATTATCGGTTTCAGTTAAAAAAATAGCGATTTTTTGAAAAAAAACATCCTGTTTATACGTGGGTTGAAAAGGGAATTTTTTTTGTAAAAGGCTATAAAACAGGGAGGAATTCATTTCGTGTTATTTGACTGCAAAGTAAAGAATGTTTTTTCAATTTCAAGGTGAATAGCAATTTCAATTTTCAATTACTGCTATTGAATTTTGCCATAGCAATTGTTATTGATTTTAAAATTTGTAAGTTTGCGTTGTTGAAAAAACCAATAGTATTATGAATATAGCCGAAAAAAAATATAAAAAACTTTCCATTCAAGTTTCCTTGACGGGACTTTCTTTTTGTTGTTTTGATACGCTAAATAATACGGTAACTTCCTTTAACGAAGTGCATTTTGATACGTTTCATAAAGCCACAAAAATTGAAGATTTATTTGCAGATGCTTTCCGAGATTATCCAGAATTAAAGGATTCCTATGATGAAATTTTGGTGATTCACAACAATAATCTTTCTACTTTTGTTCCGGAACCGTTATTTGACGAAAACTTTTTAGGCAGTTATTTGCAATACAATACGAAGGTTTTTGAAACTGATTTTTTTGCTTTTGATGAAATTCCGAACTATCAAATGAATACGGTTTACATTCCGTATGTGAATATCAATAATTTTTTTATTGACCAATTTGGTTCTTTCGATTACAAACATGCCAATAGTATTTTGGTTTCCAAATTATTAGTTGCTTCGAAAAATAAGGATGATAAAAAAATGTTTGTACATATTAATACCGGTCATTTTGAAATCATTGTGGTTCAGAACCAAAAATTATTGCTTTTCAATTCATTTGATTACAACACGCCGGAAGATTTCTTGTATTACATCTTATTTACTGCCGAACAATTGAACTTAAATCCGGAAAATTTCCCATTGGAACTAATCGGAAATATTGATACCGAAAGTGATTATTTCAAAATCGCTTACAAATACATTCGCAACGTTTCACTCCTAGATGTGGAAGATTTGCGATGGAACAATTATTTTTCTGAGGCCGAAAACAGAAATCATTTTATACTTTTCAACTCATGAGAATCATTTCAGGAAAATACAAAGGAAGACGCATTTTTCCACCAAAAGGATTGCCCGTTCGCCCCACAACCGACATGTCTAAAGAAGCATTATTTAATGTTTTGAACAACCATTTCAGTTTTGAAGGACTTAAAGTATTAGATTTATTCGCAGGAACCGGAAATATCAGTTACGAATTTGCTTCAAGGGGAAGCATGCCAATCACTTCTGTTGATGGTGATTTTGGTTGTGTAAAATTCATCAAACAAGTCGCAGCCGAATATGATTTTAATATTGCCGCCACAAAAAGTGATGTTTTCACGTATTTAGAAAGATGCAAAACGTCATATGATATTATTTTTGCGGATCCACCTTATGCTTTGGACCAAAAAACTTTCGAGAAAATCATCTTATTAGTTTTCGAAAAAGAATTGCTAAATGAAGAAGGAATGATGGTTATCGAACATTCGAAATATACCAAACTGGATCACATGATGCATTTCTCCTTCAAGAAAAGTTACGGAGGTTCTATTTTTAGTTTTTTTGAATTTGAATCACAAAAAGAAACAAATGAAGATTCCAGAATAGTGAATTCTGAAGAAGAATAACAAATAAATTTCACTACAATTCATATAATAATTCCGACGAAAGTTGGAATTGTTTTTTATTTTAAACTACAAACTTAATTCAATAAAAACTCCAATTTCATATTTTCAATGAGTTCAATATTCATTGGCTTTTTCAAATATTTAGCGACTAAATAATTCTTTTCAGCCCGATCAATGTCATCTCCATTTATAGAGGAGCTCACTACAAACAGAAGAAATTTAAACTTTAATTGTTCTTTAATCTTCTCTAAAATCTTTAAAAAGTTCCATCCGTCCATGACTGGCATATTTAGATCTAAAAAAATCAAGACATAATCCTCAAAATTAATATTTGAATTATTTATTCCTAACAACGCCTCAAGCCCTTTTTCTCCATCGGTAGCTACAATTGGAGTTGAACATAAGTTCGTTTTTAACACTACTCTTTTATGCAAATAATTTGTGGTGCTATCATCATCAATTAGCAAAACATTCGCTATTCTATGTCCCATTGTTATATTTTCTTTGTAATTGTAAAATTAAAACGACTTCCTTCCTCTAAAACTGAATCAACCCAAATATCTCCTCCGTGCAAACTAACAATTTTTTTACAATGTGCTAATCCAATACCGTATCCTTCATACTCCTCTTGACTATTGAGTCTTTTGAATATGGTGAAAATTTGTTCAATATTTTTTTTGGCAATACCAATTCCATTATCAGAAACTGTAAATACCCAATCTTTATCACGCTCAATTCCTGAAATTATAATCTCTGGTGTACCATTTACTTTTTTGAACTTAATAGCATTACTAATTAAATTTTGAAATAGCAATCGCAAATACGTAGGATATGCTTTCAGAACAGGCAAATTTTCAATAGTTACCACTGCAGTATTTCTTTTTATTCTATCATCTAAATCTGTTAAGACAATTTTTAATAATTCATTACAATCAATTTCTTCGAGTGCTTCTCTTTTATCAATTCTTGCATATTCCATCAATCCGGCAATTAAAGCCCTCATTCTATTGGCTGATTTGTTTATAAATTCTACAAACAGCTTCCCTTCCTCATCTAATACTTCAGTGTATTCCTCTAATAAAAGTTCAGATAAACTGATAAGCGTAAGCAAAGGCTCTTGTAAATCATGTGATGTGATATAAGTAAATTGCTCTAATTCAGTATTTTGATTTTTAAGTAATTGGTTCGCTTTTAGTATTTCTAATTCTTTTGATTTTCTAGATGTTATATCTCGGATAAAAGCACAAAAAGTAACATCTTCATTTGTTTCAGTAAGAGGCAGAATAGTTATTTCAATAGGAAATTCTCCTTTGTTTTTATTAATACCTGAAAGTTCCAATAGTTTATTAAAAGTATATCCTTTACCGGTCATTAAATACTGCTCTACATCTTCAGCATGAAAATTCCTGGTTGATTTTGGAAAAATGACATCATAAACTCTTTTTCCAAGTACATTTTCAGAACTCCAACCAAAATATAGTGCTGCTTTGGGATTCCAAAAAGTAATTGCTCCATTTGCATTAAATTTCACTACAGCATCGAATGAAGATTGTAATATTAAATCATTACGCTGTTGGTTTTTAATTACAATATTCTGTGTGTTTTTTAATTCTGTAATATCAACACCATAACCAATCATATATTTAAATTCACCATCAATGATAGACGGTGAAAATCTTCGCATTACATAACTATCTTTACCTTCCTTATGGTATTCATCTATCCATTCTACTTGCTTTTGTGTTCGCATAGCTTCTTCAAAAAGTTTTCTTCTTGATTTTGCCATGGTTGTATCTACTCCCCTGAAATCACAATAATCAAAATCATTTTTACCTATAAGCCATTTTCTAATCTCTTCGTTCTTTATCCCAGTTGAATTAACATAAAGATAATTGTGATTTTGATCAAAAACAGCTATATCGGCTGGGATATTGTCTAAAATAGTTTCGTTAAATTTTTGCTTTTTATTATTTTCGGCTTCCTGTTCTTTTCGTTCTGTTATATCTAAAATTATTCCACTGTAAATTATTTTATCCTCTAATAAGGTAGGTAACGCATTTACTTGAAACCACTTTTTCACGCCGGAAGGCAACATTAATTTCCAGGTATAATTATATTCTTCTTTCTGTTTTATGACATTATTTAATGAGTTCAAAAATGGCTCTAAATAAGACACATCAAATTCTAAGCAAGTGATCCAATTTTTCTCAAATAATGGTAATTGAAAACCAAACATCTTTTCGAATGATTCATTTACATACGTAAAATACCCTTGTTTACTCTTATCAACAACAAATTGATAAACAACCGCCGGAATATTTTTATTAAATAGCACAACTTGATCGGCCTTTTCTTCAACTACATGTTTTTGAATCAGATAATCTGAAACTTCAGTGTTTGTCAAAACAAAATATTCTTCATCATTAATTTTTCTGTACTGAATATTTACAGATAAATTAATAACATTCCCATTGTCTTGGATGTTTTTTGATAAAAAACTATAATGATTATTTGCCTTAAGTTCTGTTATTACATTTTTCCAATGAAGTTCATTCTCAAAATAGGATTCAATCTCCCAGATGTGATATTGGGTGTGTTGCCTTAATTTTATTCCAAGTCTGGCCGTTTCACTTTTGTTTAAATAAATCAAAAGACCTTGACTATTAAAAACTTGAATTCCTTGATTGGAGTGATTTAAAAAAGATTCAAAAAAATGAAGTCTTTCTTTATATATATTTAATCTAATTTGAGAATAATTTGATTGATTAATCGCTGTTTTAGGATCAGAAGTTATGTATAATAAACCAGAGCAAAGATCTGACAGCACTTCTTCATATTTTAAAACGATATCAAAAGTTTTACCACTAGTATCTATATATCTTGTTTCTACAGATTTTGACTTATTGGCTAAACAAAAATTAATATCTGGAAAATAAATACTACAATCATTTCCTTTAGCATCAGACAATGAAAGTTTAGTTACCTCTAAAGCGGAATTATTTAAATATAAAATTTTAAATTCATTATCTAACAAAATAGCAGACATTGAAAAAGTATCTATGATATTACATATAGTCTTAATCATATGCAAATTGCTAAAATCCTAAATTCAGGTATTTCTGACATGCTTTTTTTTGATAACTGTAAAAAATAAAAATATTTTAAAAAAGAATCAAACTTCATAATACTACTCATAATTTAAAACAAATGACTTTAAATTATAAAAGCTATCCGGATACCTAAAATAAAGTAAAAATAAAAATTTTACTAATATGCAGTTTAGATTTTAGATTAAGGAAATATACAAAAGGAAATCTTTTGAAAGAAAAACACAAAAAAAGCGACTGGAAGTTCTATTAAGAATTAAAAAAATGCAGACCTATAAGCCGGATTCTGTCTCCGAAAAATCGGAGCCTTATCATTTATCTAGACTTACAATTACTCGTAAGTTCAAGCTATCTACCCTTCAGCAACGGACGAGAAGCCCTTAAATGCTGATATACTTGATATTTCACCGCATAGAGTTTACCTGGTTTCACTACAGCATTATCTGTACATACTTTCTGTTGCACTTGTCCTAATCCGATTACTCGAACCGACGGGTATTACCCGCTATGCTTCCCTATGGTGTCCGGACTTTCCTCCCTTCGCTGTAAGCGAACGACGATAAGGCGGTCTGCGGCGCAAACTTACAATATTAATCATTGGTTGCCAAGATTCGTGTATTTACTTTAACAATAGTTTTGCAATTACTTGATAATAAATTATTTAACTTTATTATCAAACAATTAATCTCCATTAATTATGAAACCAACCTATCATTATACCACAGTTTTAGAAGCTTTAGAAGATTTGAATGAAAAGGGTTTTACCTATGATTTCAACCTTCATCAACAAGATATTAAAATAAATCCGCAAAATTATGAGGTAAAACACATATACCGCTATGAAGGAGATACGGATCCCGATGAAGAATCTGTGGTGTATGGGATAGAATCCGTTTTTGGTAAAAAAGGAGTTTTTGTAGCTGGATTTTCAGCAAATTCCGATGATGAAACTACGATTGTTTTAAATAAATTAAGCATGAGCAGTTGAAAATAATTGCTTGGAAATTTTAAAATATAATGATTATTGATTTTGGGATTTGTTTTTTGGCATTTGGATTATTTCCTGCTATATTTGTCAACCAATAAAATTCTAATGGAACAATTTGTAGTATCGGCTCGTAAATATCGTCCTCAAACATTTAAAGATGTTGTGGGACAAAAAGCCATTACCAATACTTTATTGAATGCCATAGAAAGCAACCACCTTGCTTCTGCCTTATTATTTACAGGACCTCGTGGTGTGGGTAAAACAACTTGTGCCCGTATTTTGGCTCGAAAAATAAATCAGCCCGGATACGATGATCCAAATGAAGATTTTGCGTTTAATGTTTTCGAATTAGATGCAGCTTCAAACAATTCTGTTGATGATATTCGTAATTTAATTGACCAAGTTCGAATTCCACCGCAAACCGGACAATACAAAGTATATATTATTGATGAGGTGCATATGTTGTCTTCGGCAGCTTTTAATGCTTTTTTGAAAACATTGGAAGAACCACCAAAACACGCCATTTTTATTTTGGCTACGACCGAAAAACACAAAATTATACCAACGATTTTATCCCGTTGTCAAATATTTGATTTCAAAAGAATTACTGTAAAAGATGCTAAAGAACATCTGGCCGATGTAGCAGAAAGTCAAGGAGTCAATTATGAAGATGATGCTTTGCATATTATCGCTCAAAAAGCAGATGGTGCCATGCGAGATGCGTTGTCAATTTTTGACAGAGTAGTTTCATTTTGCGGAAGCAACCTGACACGCCAAGCGGTTACTGAGAATTTGAATGTTTTAGACTATGAAACCTACATCAATGTAACGGATTTGATTCTAGAAAATAAAATTCCGGAACTACTGATGGCTTTCAATGACATTTTATCAAAAGGTTTTGATTCACATCATTTTGTATCCGGATTAGCGTCTCATTTTAGAGACTTATTAGTCAGCAAAACGCCTTCAACACTTTCTTTATTAGAAGTTGGTGAACAAGCTCAAAAAATGTACGGAATACAAGCTCAAAAATGTAGCCAGGATTTTTTATTGAAAGGTATTGAAATTGCAAATGATTGCGATTTGAAATATAAAGTCAGTCAAAACCAGCGATTACTCGTTGAACTTTGCTTGATGCAACTTGCCTCTATCACTTTTGATGGAGAAAAAAAAAAGTTGAGCAATATATAATTCCGCCCACTTATTACAGAAGGAATGATTATTCTATAGTTGAAAGTAAACCTGCTGTCAAAGAAGAAACTCCAACTAAAGTTGCAGAAAAAGGGACTGAAACTCCAGCTATTGAAATTCAAAAACCTATTCCGGTTACTCCAATTATTCCTCAATACAACCCTTTGGACGACAATGGGACAAAAATTTCAGCGCTTTCTTTGTCTAGTATTCGTGCTAAAAAAGCATTAGAAGAAAATAATAAAGGCATTGTAAAAGAAGTCACTCATTTACCTACAGAAGCTTTTTCGGAAACTGAAATGTTACTGCATTGGAACAAATATGCGCAACGTTTGGGCGATAAAGGATATAAAATTATGGAGTCGTTACTCTTAATTAATGATCCAAAATTAAACGGAACCGCCATATCGATTGAACTCCCAAATGAAGGTTCAAAATTAGATTTTGAAAGTGAACTTAATGGGCTTTTAGGATATTTAAAAGGACATTTACACAATCATGACATTACTATTGAAGTAATAGTAAACGAAAGTTTTGAAAGTAAAAGAAGTTTCAATGACCAGGATCGCTACAACAGATTACATGAAATAAATCCTAATATAGAACTCTTGAGAACTACTTTTGGATTAGATATTAATGCATAAACTCAATTAAAAAACGTTTTGTTTTTAATTGAGTCTATGAATAATTTTGAGTAAAATACTATTTATTTTTCGGTCTAAAAATCAACTGTAAACGGGCTTTTTAAATTTTTCCATAATACATGGCTTTTACAATTCCATCTGCTAAACCTATTTTTGGCACATAAATATTTCTGGCGCCACTCCATTTCATTGCATTAAGATAAATTCGTGTTGCAGGTATAATTACATCGGCACGATCTGAATTCAAACCTAATTCTGCAATTCGTTGTTCGTAAGTAAGTGAATTCAAAAAAGCATATTGCGAGTTAATATAGATGTAAGACAATGGCTTTTCTTGTTGCTTACCAGACATTTTGAATAATTTATTGATATTTCCACCGGAACCAATCAATGTTACTTCGTCATAATCACTGGTATTTGTTTTAATCCATTTTTCTATTTCATCCCAAACCACATCACAAACCATATTATTCAGCAATCGTACCGTTCCAGCTTTGAAAGATCTGGAAATAATCATTTTACCATTCGAAAATAAAGTAAACTCCGTACTTCCACCACCAACATCTACAAAAAGATAGGTTTTGTCTGTTTTCAGCAAATGATGTAAATCAGTTGACGCAATAATGGCAGCTTCTTTTTTTCCGTCAATAATTTCAATTTTTATATCGGCTTTTTTCTTGATGATTGCTACAACTTCCTTTCCATTATAAGCTTCACGCATTGCTGAAGTTGCAAATGCCATATAACGCTCTACTTTATGCACTTTCATCAACAGATTAAAAGCTTTCATAGCATCACACATTCTTTCTATATTTTCTTCGGAAATTGCACCAACAGTAAAGGCATCCTGTCCTAAACGGATTGGGACACGAACCAAAGAACTTTTACTAAATTGTGTTTCTTTACCGTCTTGTTCCACAATATTTGCAATCAATAAACGCATCGCGTTAGATCCAATATCAATTGCTGCATATTTTTTTATTTTTATCATTTCCTGATGATTCGTTGATTTGTTAATTCCTTTATTTGATAAACGTTTTTCCAAAAACCAAATTTAGAATTAAACGATTTCCTCTTCTACGGTTATTTTATTTTGATAGTATTTATAGGTTTCTAATTGAGCCCTAAAAACAGGATTATCTCCTCTTTCTCTGTATTTATTGTCTAATTTATGAGAATGATATCTGGCTTTAACATTGCCTTTCCATGCTAAATCAAAAATATCTATTAATTCTTGTTTGATGTCCTGATCATAAATTGGGCAAGTCACTTCAACTCTTCCGTCTATATTTCTGGTCATAATATCTGCCGAAGAAATATAAACTTCGGTTAGTCCAGCATTTCCAAAAATATAAATTCTTGAATGTTCTAAATAATTATCAACGATACTTATGGCTTCTATATTTTCGCTCATTCCAGTAATTCCTGGAATTAACGAGCAAATTCCTCTCACCTCGAGTTGTATTTTCACCCCTGCTCTACTGGCTTCATATAATTTATCAATCATATCAAAGTCAGACAAACTGTTCATTTTCAATTTCATATATGTTTTTCTACCTGCTATTGCGTGAACAATTTCTCTGTCAATCATTTTGTAGAAACGAGTTCTGGTGTAATGAGGTGAAACAATAAGATGTTTGTAACGATGTATTCTATAGTTTATTTCGAAAAAATCAAAAATTTTAGAAATGTCTTTTAGAATTTTTTGATGGCAGGTAAAAAGGGTTACATCTGTATAAAATTTTGCTGTTGTCTCATTGAAATTTCCGCTGGAAATAATCCCGTAACGCTTCACTTTTTTGTTTTCAATTCTTTCGATTACACAAATTTTGCTGTGTACTTTTAATCCTTTAATTCCAAAAATGAGTTCAATTCCTTCGGTTTGCATTTGTTCCGCATACGATATATTGCTGGCTTCATCGAAACGAGCTTGCAATTCTATTTGAACAGTTACTTTTTTACCATTTTTGGCCGCATTTATAAGCGAACTAATAATCTGTGAATTTTTGGCCAATCGATACAATGTAATTTTTATAGAAGTAACTTTTGGATCCAAAGCTGCTTCGCGCAAAAACTTGATAACATACGAATAAGATTGGTATGGCGCATGAATCATGTAATCTTTCAGGGCAATTTTTTTCATGATATTTTCATCCAAACTCAATCCTGGAATTTGCAAAGGTGGATTACTTTTATACAATAAATCGAATCTCCCAAGGTTTGGAAAATCCATATAATCTCTCCTGTTATGATATCTTCCACCTGGAATTATACTATCGGTGGCATCAATTCCCATATTGGAAAGGAAATATTTTAAAGTATCTTTTTCTATAGATTGATCATAAATAAAACGAACCGGCTCCCCAATTCTTCGATCTTTTACACTTGTAGCAATTTTTTCAAGCATACTTTTACTCAAATCACTGTCGATGTCTAATTGTGCATCTCTTGTAATTTTTATCATGTGTGCCGAAACACTTTCGTAATCAAAAATGTCAAAAATCCTGCTTAAATTAAGTCGGATTACATCATCTAACATGATTACATATTGCTTTTCATTTTCGGAAGGTAAAACTACGAATCGGTTGATTGTTTTTGGAATTTCGATTACTGCATAGCGAACTTCTAATTTTGGTTTAGTTTCATTTAAAGAAACTGCTTTATCCTTACTATTCATCACTAATTTAACAGCCAAATATCCTGAAGTATCTTTCAATAATGGAAATTGTGCCAAATCATTAAGGATAATTGTAACTAATTCCGGGCTAACTTTTTGAACAAAAAAATCTTTTATAAAATTTCTCTGCTCTGCCGAAACATTATTTTCATCAATTGTAAATATGTTTTCAGTTTCAAGCTTAGCTTCTATATCACTAAGAATTTCTAAACTTTCTGCTTGTTGATTAATAACTATTTCAGTAATATCTTTAAGCAATTGTTGTGCAGAAACGCCTCCAAGATACTTTTCACCTGATATTCCTGTTAAACTTAATCGTCTGATTGCAGCGAAACGAACTCTAAAAAATTCATCTAAATTATTAGAAAAAATCCCTAAAAATCGAAGTCTGTCTAAAAGTGGTACTGATTCATCTGACGCTTCTTGAAGTACTCTTGCATTAAAAGCCAACCAGCTTTTTTCTCTGTCAATATATTTTTGTTCTAACACAATTTTTATTTTAAATCTTTTGGGAATACTGTTTTTTTGGTTTTGCCTTTATTGATATTCACCCAACTGTCGGTATCAAATTGTAAAGATACAAATCCGGAGGTGGGAACATTTTCTATAAAAACATCTCCAAATTTATTAACAAAATTTGTAATAGCCTCGTTATGTCCGAAAAGAATAACACTTTCAAAACTATTATCACATAATTTAATCTCTTTTTCCAATTGGTTTTCATCAAATGTATACAGTTCCTTTTTATAAACGATACTTTCAATTGGATATACTATATTTTGAGCAAAAATAAGTGCTGTATCAGAAGCTCTTCTGGCAGGACTACTCCAAATTAGATACGTTTTCGGAATAAAATCAGATATATTCGAAGAAACCAAATGAGCATCAAGAATACCATTCTTAATTAAAGGTCTGTCAAAATCTTTTAATGGAGCTTCCCAACTTGATTTTGCATGTCTAATTAATATTAAATTTTTCATAGTAGAGTATCTTTTCTTAATTGGTTTTACAAAGCATCCAATATTTAAGCTACAATTTACAAAAGAAAAGTTTATCATCTTATTTTTTAAACTTTTATATAAAAAACATTTTCAAATTGTTATCCCAAAAAAGTTATTAAGACAAATTAAAAAATACCAAACCTAATTAACACAAAATCAAACACATGTTAACAAACATTAGTTAAAAATATACTAATTTTTTATTTTTTTTAACTAAAAACGTCCTTTCATCGATTATTTAGGTTTTTTACAGATAAAAAGCACCAAATCAACTCCTTGCATTTAACTTTATATTCTTACTTTTTTTTCAAAATTGAAAAATATGATTTAAAATTAAATTATGAAACAACTTTTTATATCAAAATATTTTACAAAAAATTAAAATCCTGATTGTATGAAAACAAATATCCCAAATCAAATTTTTAAGCAATCCGAACACATAATCGCAGTTTACAACCGATTATCTTTTTCGTTAAAAAGCATATTACCTTTTATTGCTTTTGTGTTATATAGTACAACTATTTATTCTCAATCCATTCCATCTGATTCTTACATACAGAATTTAAAGGCATCTGGGCAGAATGCTAGTGCAACTGAATTAGAACATTTATTATATGATCTACAATCAGCTGTCTATTTTTTTTCAGGGGAAATAAAAACATATGGAGAAAAACCAACTTCTTTTTTTACAGAAATCAATTCAATAAGTACGATTGGTTCATCAGCAACTTTAAAAAATGATATTGAAATAGTCACTATTGAGATTAATTCTATTTCAGATTTAAGCAAAACTATCGATTTATCACAGTTTTCAGGTTTCAACAAATTAAAATACATCTATATTTTATCAAACATTCAGACTAACGAAATGAATATCAATCAATTGATACAAAATCCTAATCCACAATACACGATTATTTACAAAATATCAATTGGAGGATAAATTGATCATCTGATAAATCACCATTAAAAGTTATCGTTATGAAAAAAAACTACTCTCATTATATAATAGCAAATAAAATCAACTATTTATTTATATTATTTTTTATACTAGGAAGCTATTTTACATCAAATGCGCAAGTTATGGTTCCGTTTAAGGAACGAACTTCTTCATTTACTCCTTCGAAAAAGACGTATAATGTTAAAGGAAATTTTACCATGATGGGTAATACTAATTTAACACTTCAAGATTATACAGATTCAAAAACCAATGGAAACAATACTATGAAGTATGTTGACATTGACGGTGATCCAAATACTTTAAATTCATCCTCATCAACATTAGTATTACCGACTGATAATGGTATCGCTTCAAGTTGTGCAAAAGTTGTATATGCGGGTTTATATTGGACAGGACGAGTATCGCAAAGCAATCCTAATCCAGATAATTTTTCTGTTACAAAAGGTTCTTTAACCAAGACTTTAAATAAAAGAAAAATTTCATTTAAGGGTCCAGGATCATCGACTTACGATGAATTTACCGCTACCGATATATATTTCCCTACGACAAAAGACGGTTTTATGTATACCGCTTATGCAGAAGTTACTTCCTATGTAAAAGATCATGGAATTGGGGAATATTTTGCTGCAGATATAGCCTTAAAAGAAGGAAATTTAGGTGGTGATATCGGAACTTACGGAGGTTGGGGATTAATTGTTGTCTATGAAAATTCTGCTATGAAAAATAGAGATATCACTATTTTTGATGGTCATGCCTGGGTAAAAGAAAGTACAACTGTAAATTATAACATTCCGGTTACAGGTTTTAATTCTGTTACAACTGGTGATGTAGGCATTAAATTAGGAATAATGGCTGGTGAAGGTGATGTGAATTATACCGGCGATTATTTCAAAATACAAAAATTAAATTCTTCGAATTATTTAAGTCTGAATCATACCGGAAACACAACAAATAACTTCTTTAATTCATCTATTCAAACAGGTGGAAATGCTAGAAATCCAATTTTAACAAACAATTCAGGATTAGACATTAGTATGTTTAATTTACCTAATTCAGACAAAAGTATAATAGGAAATAATCAAAATTCAACTAATTTTCAATACGGATCAACAATTGACACTTATGTAATTTTCGCAATTGCCATGGCCGTTGATGCTTATGTTCCTGAAATTGAAGGAGTTGTTTCGGCTGTTTCAATTAATGGTTCACCAGCTGGCGCCGGACCTTATACTGCTCTACCTGGTCAACAATTAGAGTATAAAATTCAAATAAAAAATAGAGGAACAGAACCTGTAAAAGACACAAAAATTACAATTCCCGTTCCTTACAATACAACATATGTAGCTAATAGTGCTCAAAAGACCATTAATTTCTCTCCAAATCCAACCCCTAATAATTTAACTTTTGAACCTACCGTTGGTGCAAATGGATCTATTGTATGGGATTTTGGTACATTACCATTACCCGCAAATAATGACCCAAATACTGTATTAGCTGAGCTTTCATTCAAATTTAATGTAACTGAAGATTGTACTTTACTAAAAAATGCAAACTGTAATAATGTAGTTCTTGTCAACGGCTTGTTAAATGGTGTTGGTGTAAATTCATTAGTAAGTGTAAGTAATAAATCATTAATTCAAGGATATACTTCGGGAGGAAATTGTGAAGGAAATGTGATACCTGCTCCACATGTAATTACCATTAATGCAGCAGATTTTGTTAATACCAACTGTCAGTCCACCCCTCCAATTACTTCTTTTACATTTTGCAAAGAAGCAACAACAATTCCTATTACTGATATCAGCGGTGCATTTCCTCCAGGATCTACTTTTTATAGTTCGTATCCAATAGTAACAGGGTCAACAATCGAATATACAATAAACAACCCTTTTCCAGCGGTAGTAGGAACTTCAACCTATTATGCAGTTCCTCCTGGAGTAAGTAACGGTTGTTATTTTGAATTTAAAATAATAGTAACTGACATTACTTCACAACCTTCCACAACTGATATTAAATATTGTATAGACGATGTTGCTCAGCCTTTAACAGCAACAGCAAGCAATCCTGCCTATACATTATATTATTATACTACGTTAACCTCTTCTGCTCAAACATCAATAACACCTTCTACAACTACTGCAGGTGAGTTTACTTATTATGTTGCCGAAGGACAAACTAACTCTTGTATTGGTCCAAAAAAAGAATTAAAAGTACTTGTGTATCCAAAACCATTAATTACAGGCCCAACTAATACAACTATTGAAGGCTGTTCCACTAGTGCTATTACAAACCTTGCTTATCGTGAAACTGCTGTTAATATTACTTTATCACAATTAACAACAGCAGGAGGTTCATTCTCCAATAATGCAAATGTTGGGATGTATTCACTGTCTTATATAGATACAAAAAGTGGTACATGTCCAATTATAGTTAATAGAACTTTTCAAATAACCTCTGCATGTGGTATAACATCAGTGAGTCAAACAATCACAATAAAAGATACAACTCCCCCTGTTATTTCTAATACAGCAGGATCATTAGATACGACTGTTCTTTGTTCCGCTGATGTACCTGCAATAAATATATCAGCTATTACCGCTACTGACAATTGTCAGGAATCTGTTATTATCAGTCATTTAGGTGATGAAATTATTTCAGGAACTTGCGCAAATAAATTCAGTATTATAAGAACATATAAAGCAACTGATGTTTGTGGGAACTCTTCAGAATTTATTCAAAACATAACAGTAAACGATAATATCTTACCAACAATTATTTGTCCTACAAATATTATTGTAAATACAGATTTAGGAACTTGTGGAGCATCAAATGTTACATTAGGAAACCCTACAATTGATGATAATTGTTCTACACCTACAGTGACAAATAATGCTCCTGCAATATTTCCTATTGGTGATACTACTGTTACATGGACAGTCACAGATGCATGTGGAAACAAAGCAACTTGTGAACAAATTGTTACAGTGAATGGTCCGACAAAACCAATAGGATTAGCCTGCTACGAAACGGCGACTTTCAATACCGTTTCTTGTACTTGGGAGGTAACGGGTACTAAACCGGAACAACCTGCTTTAGCTTGCTACGAAACAGCGACTTTCAATACGGTTTCTTGTACTTGGGAGGTAACGGGTACTAAACCGGAGCAACCTATAACTGCTTGCTACGAAACAGCGACTTTCAATACCCTTTCTTGTGCTTGGGAGGTAACAGGAACTAAACCAGAACAACCTATAACTGCTTGCTACGAAACGGCGACGTTCAATACCGTTTCTTGTGCTTGGGAGGTAACAGGGACTAAACCGGAGCAACCTGCTGTGGCTTGCTACGAAACGGCGACGTTCAATACGGTTTCTTGTGCTTGGGAGGTAACAGGAACTAAACCAGAACAACCTATAACTGCTTGCTATGAAACAGCTACATTCGATACCGTTTCTTGTGCTTGGGAGGTAACAGGAACTAAACCAGAACAACCTATAACTGCTTGCTACGAAACGGCAACGTTCAACACAGGTTCTTGTGCTTGGGAGGTAACAGGAACTAAACCGGAGCAACCTCTAACTGCTTGTTATGAAACGGCGACGTTCAATACCGTTTCTTGTGCTTGGGAGGTAACAGGGACTAAACCTGAGCAACCTGCTGTGGCTTGCTACGAAACGGCGACTTTCAATACCGTTTCTTGTGCTTGGGAAGTAACAGGTACTAAACCGGAGCAACCTGCTTTGGCTTGCTACGAAACGGCGACTTTCAATACCGTTTCTTGTGCTTGGGAGGTAACAGGAACTAAACCAGAACAACCTATAACTGCTTGCTACGAAACGGCGACGTTCAATACCGTTTCTTGTGCTTGGGAAGTAACGGGTACTAAACCGGACCAACCTGCTTTGGCTTGCTACGAAACGGCGACTTTCAATACCGTTTCTTGTGCTTGGGAGGTAACCGGCACTAAACCAGAACAACCTGCTGTGGCTTGCTACGAAACAGCGACTTTCAATACCGTTTCTTGTGCTTGGGAGGTAACAGGAACTAAACCAGAACAACCTATAACTGCTTGCTACGAAACGGCGACGTTCAATACTGTTTCTTGTACTTGGGAGGTAACAGGAACTAAACCAGAACAACCTATAACTGCTTGCTACGAAACGGCGACGTTCAATACCGTTTCTTGTGCTTGGGAAGTAACGGGGACTAAACCGGAACAACCTGCTGTGGCTTGCTACGAAACGGCGACGTTCAATACCGTTTCTTGTGCTTGGGAGGTAACAGGGACTAAACCGGAGCAACCTGCTGTGGCTTGCTACGAAACGGCGACTTTCAATACCGTTTCTTGTGCTTGGGAAGTAACAGGTACTAAACCGGAGCAACCTGCTTTGGCTTGCTACGAAACGGCGACGTTCAATACCGTTTCTTGTGCTTGGGAGGTAACCGGTACTAAACCGGAGCAACCTGCTTTGGCTTGCTACGAAACGGCGAATTTCAATACCGTTTCTTGTACTTGGGAGGTAACAGGAACTAAACCAGAACAACCTATAACTGCTTGCTACGAAACGGCGACGTTCAATACCGTTTCTTGTGCTTGGGAGGTAACAGGAACTAAACCAGAACAACCTATAACTGCTTGCTATGAAACGGCCACGTTCAATACCGTTTCTTGTGCTTGGGAGGTAACAGGAACTAAACCAGAACAACCTATAACTGCTTGCTTCGAAACGGCGACTTTCAATACCGTTTCTTGTGCTTGGGAGGTAACGGGTACTAAACCGGAACAACCTGCTGTGGCTTGCTACGAAACGGCGACGTTCAATACCGTTTCTTGTGCTTGGGAGGTAACAGGAACTAAACCGGAACAACCTATAACTGCTTGCTACGAAACGGCGACGTTCAATACCGTTTCTTGTGCTTGGGAAGTAACGGGTACTAAACCGGAGCAACCTATAACTGCTTGCTACGAAACAGCGACGTTCAATACCGTTTCTTGTGCTTGGGAGGTAACAGGTACTAAACCGGAGCAACCTACTTTGGCTTGCTACGAAACGGCGACTTTCAATACCGTTTCTTGTGCTTGGGAGGTAACAGGAACTAAACCGGAACAACCTGCTGTGGCTTGCTACGAAACGGCGACGTTCAATACCGTTTCTTGTGCTTGGGAGGTAACGGGTACTAAACCACGAAACGGCGACGTTCAATACAAACAGGAACTAAACCGGAACAACCTATAACTGCTTGCTACGAAACGGCGACGTTCAATACCGTTTCTTGTGCTTGGGAAGTAACGGGTACTAAACCGGAGCAACCTATAACTGCTTGCTACGAAACAGCGACGTTCAATACCGTTTCTTGTGCTTGGGAGGTAACAGGTACTAAACCGGAGCAACCTACTTTGGCTTGCTTCGAAACGGCGACTTTCAATACCGTTTCTTGTGCTTGGGAGGTAACAGGAACTAAACCGGAGCAACCTACTTTGGCTTGCTACGAAACGGCGACTTTCAATACCGTTTCTTGTGCTTGGGAAGTAACGGGGACTAAACCGGAACAACCTGTAACTGCTTGTTATGAAACAGCGACTTTCAATACCGTTTCTTGTGCTTGGGAGGTAACAGGAACTAAACCAGAACAACCTATAATTGCTTGCTATGAAACAGCGGCTTTCAATACCGTTTCTTGTGCTTGGGAGGTAACCGGCACTGAACCAGAACAACCTGCTGTAGCTTGCTACGAAACGGCGACTTTCAATACCGTTTCTTGTGCTTGGGAGCTAACTGGTACTAAACCGGAGCAACCTACTTTGGCTTGCTATGAAACGGCGAATTTCAATACCGTTTCTTGTGCTTGGGAAGTAACGGGTACTAAACCGGAGCAACCTGCTGTGGCTTGCTACGAAACGGCGACTTTCAATACCGTTTCTTGTGCTTGGGAAGTAACGGGTACTAAACCGGAGCAACCTACTTTGGCTTGCTACGAAACGGCGACGTTCAATACCGTTTCTTGTGCTTGGGAGGTAACGGGTACTAAACCGGAGCAACCTACTTTGGCTTGCTACGAAACAGCGAATTTCAATACCGTTTCTTGTGCTTGGGAAGTAACGGGTACTAAACCGGACCAACCTACTTTGGCTTGCTACGAAACAGCGAATTTCAATACCGTTTCTTGTGCTTGGGAGGTAACGGGTACTAAACCGGACCAACCTATAACTGCTTGCTATGAAACGGCCACGTTCAATACCGTTTCTTGTGCTTGGGAGGTAACCGGTACTAAACCGGAGCAACCTGCTTTTGCTTGCTACGAAACGGCGACTTTCAATACCGTTTCTTGTGCTTGGGAGGTAACAGGAACTAAACCAGAACAACCTATAACTGCTTGCTACGAAACGGCGTCGTTCAATACCGTTTCTTGTGCTTGGGAAGTAACGGGTACTAAACCGAAACAACCTGCTGTGGCTTGCTACGAAACGGCGACGTTCAATACCGTTTCTTGTGCTTGGGAAGTAACGGGTACTAAACCGGAACAACCTGCTTTAGCTTGCTACGAAACGGCGACGTTCAATACCGTTTCTTGTGCTTGGGAGGTAACGGGTACTAAACCGGAGCAACCTACTTTGGCTTGCTACGAAACAGCGAATTTCAATACCGTTTCTTGTGCTTGGGAAGTAACGGGTACTAAACCGGAGCAACCTACTTTGGCTTGCTATGAAACGGCGAATTTCAATACCGTTTCTTGTGCTTGGGAAGTAACGGGTACTAAACCGGAGCAACCTGCTGTGGCTTGCTACGAAATAGCAACTTTCAATACCGTTTCTTGTGCTTGGGAAGTAACGGGTACTAAACCGGACCAACCTGCTTTAGCTTGCTACGAAACAGCGAATTTCAATACCGTTTCTTGTGCTTGGGAAGTAACGGGTACTAAACCGGAACAACCTATAACTGCTTGCTATGAAACGGCCACGTTCAATACCGTTTCTTGTGCTTGGGAGGTAACCGGTACTAAACCGGAGCAACCTGCTTTTGCTTGCTACGAAACGGCGACTTTCAATACCGTTTCTTGTGCTTGGGAGGTAACAGGTACCAAACCGGAGCAACCTATAACTGCTTGCTACGAAACGGCGACGTTCAATACCGTTTCTTGTACTTGGGAGGTAACAGGAACTAAACCAGAACAACCTATAACTGCTTGCTACGAAACGGCGAATTTCAATACCGTTTCTTGTGCTTGGGAGATAACGGGTACCAAACCGGAGCAACCTATAACTGCTTGCTACGAAACGGCGACGTTCAATACCGTTTCTTGTGCTTGGGAGGTAACCGGTACTAAACCAGAACAACCTATAACTGCTTGCTACGAAACGGCGTCGTTCAATACCGTTTCTTGTGCTTGGGAGGTAACCGGTACTAAACCGGAGCAACCTGCTGTGGCTTGCTACGAAACAGCGACTTTCAATACCGTTTCTTGTGCTTGGGAGGTAACGGGTACTAAACCGGAACAACCTGCTGTAGCTTGCTACGAAACGGCGACTTTCAATACCGTTTCTTGTGCTTGGGAAGTAACGGGTACTAAACCGGAACAACCTATAACTGCTTGCTACGAAACGGCGACTTTCAATACCGTTTCTTGTGCTTGGGAGGTAACGGGTACTAAACCGGACCAACCTGCTTTAGCTTGCTACGAAACGGCGACGTTCAATACCGTTTCTTGTGCTTGGGAGCTAACGGGTACTAAACCGGACCAACCTGCTTTAGCTTGCTACGAAACAGCCACGTTCAATACCGTTTCTTGTGCTTGGGAGGTAACAGGAACTAAACCAGAACAACCTATAACTGCTTGCTACGAAACGGCGTCGTTCAATACCGTTTCTTGTGCTTGGGAAGTAACGGGTACTAAACCGGAACAACCTATAACTGCTTGCTATGAAACGGCCACGTTCAATACCGTTTCTTGTGCTTGGGAAGTAACGGGTACTAAACCGGACCAACCTGCTTTAGCTTGCTACGAAACAGCGAATTTCAATACCGTTTCTTGTGCTTGGGAAGTAACGGGTACTAAACCGGAACAACCTGCTTTGGCTTGCTACGAAACGGCGACTTTCAATACCGTTTCTTGTACTTGGGAGGTAACGGGTACACGAGCTATTCAAACGATTATCAATAGTTCTTCTTGTAACGCAGATACATCAACATTAGACTTATTGAACTTACTACCTCAAGGTACTCCTACTAACGGAACTTGGATCGACACTAATACGACTAATGCTCTACAAGGAAGTATACTTTCTCCTTTTGGACTGCCTTTAGGTTCGGTATCATTTGAATATAAAATAAATGATGAAACTTGTCCTAGAAGTATTGTATTAAATATTGCCATAAATGATGATTGTATAGTATTACCTTGTGAATCGATATTTGTTCATAATGCTTTCTCTCCAAACGGTGACGCTTTCAATCAGAAATTTGTAATTGATAATATTGATGATGTAATATGTTATCCTGAGAATACAGTTGAGATTTACAACCGTTGGGGCGTTTTAGTTTTTGAAACAAAAAATTATAATAATGAAACCAATTATTTTGATGGTACTTCTAGTGGCAGAACAACTATAAGTCAATCATCAGGACTTCCAACAGGAACCTATTTTTACATCTTGAATTACACTTCTATTGATGGTAATAACAACATTGTAACTAATAAAAAAGACGGGTATTTATACCTAAGTAAATAATTTAATTCCTGAGGGCGATACAAAGTCCTCAGGTTCTAAATAGGTAAGATTATGAAAACCCAAATTTAAAATAAACTCTATTACTATTTCTTCTGATGAACTTAAGTATTTTTTTAAAGAATAAATTTGATAG
The DNA here is from genome assembly GCF_027474525.2 of Flavobacterium lacustre. Taxonomy (NCBI): domain Bacteria; kingdom Pseudomonadati; phylum Bacteroidota; class Flavobacteriia; order Flavobacteriales; family Flavobacteriaceae; genus Flavobacterium; species Flavobacterium lacustre. Next base: position 2,452,429 of record NZ_CP114882.2, on the reverse strand, counting down.
CCAACTAAAATAATAAGCAGCTACTATGAAAACAAAAATATTTTCTATCGTTTTGATGTTTACAACCTTTGTAAGTTTTGCACAACAAGATGCTCAATTTACTCAATATATGTACAACACAATTAATATAAATCCAGCATATGCAGGTTCAAGAGGTGCATTAAGTATGTTTGCATTGCATCGTACCCAATGGGTTGGATTAGAAGGAGCTCCTGTTACAAATACTGTATCGATGAATACTCCTTTAAATTCGAGTAACTTAGGGTTAGGAATTTCTTTAATAAATGATAAAATTGGCCCTACTCACGAAAATACAATTTCAGCTGATTTTTCTTATACTGTGCCCACTTCAGAAACTTATAAACTTTCATTTGGAGTCAAAGCAACCGCTAATTTATTTGATTTAGATGAATCAAGATTGACTCCCGCCCAAGCAGGTGATCCGTCTTTACAAAATTACAATACATTTTCCCCAAATATTGGTGCCGGTGTATATTTACATTCTGACAAAGCGTATGTGGGACTTTCAATTCCAAATTTTATTGAAACAAATAGATATGATGATAATGAAGTAGCTATTTTCAAAGAAAAAATCAATTACTACTTAATCGCTGGATACGTTTTTGATTTTACCGATTCAATTAAATTTAAACCTGCATTTCTATCAAAAATGACCGAAGGCGCACCACTTCAAATAGATGTTTCAGGAAACTTTATGATCAACGAAAAATTTGTTATTGGAGTAGCTTATCGATGGAGTGCAGCAATGAGCGCTATGGTTGGATTTCAGGTTTCAGATGGCATGTATATAGGATACGGGTATGACCAAGAAACAACAAACTTAGAAAATTACAATTCTGGTTCACATGAAATATTCTTGCGTTATGAAATATTTAAAAACAACGGTAAAATTACAACTCCAAGATTCTTCTAAAAATAATTATTATGAAAAATTATATACTCCTTTACATCACAATAGTAAGTGTTTTTTCATTCAACGGGTATTCACAGAAAGCTAAAATCATTTCTGGCGATAAGAAATATGACAGCTATGCTTATGTAGATGCTATAAAAACCTATGAAAGAGTCGCTGAAAAAGGATACAAATCTGCCGATATGTTTCAAAAACTTGGAAATGCCTACTACTTCAATTCTGATTTTGAAAAAGCAGCAAAATGGTATGGTGAATTGTATGCCTTAACTCCGGATTTGGAACCTGAATATTATTATCGCTACGCACAATCACTAAAAGCAATAGGGAAAGAAAACCAAGCGAATGAAATGCTGGAAAAATTCAGTCAAAAATCTGGTAACGAAACCAGAGCAAAACTTTTCAAAAAAGACAGCAATTATTTAGAAGTAATAAAAGCTAATTCTGGCAGATATAAGATTGAAGATGCGGGAATTAACTCTAAATATTCAGATTACGGAAGCGCAATAAACTCAAACCAACTAGTTTTTGCATCAGCGAGAGATACCGGAAGTCTTGGTCAACGCAAACACAAATGGACTGGTCAATATTTCACCAATCTATACACTTCGGATTTAGGGGAAGAGATTACTCCTGGGACGATTACTAAATTTGACGCAACTGTAAATTCAAAATTTCATGAGTCCACTCCTACTTTTACAAAAGATGGAAAAACAATGTATTTCACCAGAAACAACTATCTCGATGGTAAAAAGGGAAAAAATGAAAATAAAATTACTTTAATAAAGATATACAAGGCCACTTTAGCAGAAAATAAATGGACAAATATTACTGAATTACCATTCAACAGCAATAATTATAGTACAGGACATCCTGCACTAAGTCCGGATGAAAAAACACTATATTTCGCATCGGATATGCCAGGAACTTTGGGACAATCTGATTTGTTTAAAGTAAAAATAAATGAAGAAGGAAGCTTTGGAACACCTGAAAATTTAGGCAATACAATCAATACCGAAGGAAAAGAAACTTTTCCTAATATAACTGATGAGAATGAAATTTATTTTGCCTCAGACGGACATCCAGGACTTGGAGGATTAGATGTATTTATGTCCAAAATAAATTCAGACGGAACTTTTGGAGAAGTCCAAAATGTGGGTTCTGACATAAACTCTCCCAAAGATGATTTTGCTTATTTAATTGACACTAAATCCAGAAAAGGTTTCTTTACTTCTAACCGAGATGGCGGACAAGGATCTGATGATATTTATAAATTTTTAGAGACCCGAAAACTAATTTGCTTGCAAGAATTATCCGGAATTGTAACTGATTTAGAAACATCTGAAATACTTCCCGGAACAAAAGTTTCTTTGTTTGATAATCAATTCAATAGTATTAGTACTATTATTACAGACGGAAATGGCTACTATTCTTTTGAGGTTGAATGTGGTAAAACATACAATATAAGAGCTGAAAAACAAGAGTACACTACCAAAGAACAAAAAATCACAATAGCAGTATCAAACGGAAAAACAACTTTACCTATTGCGCTTGAAAAAGCAACTTGTAAAGTAGCGATTGGTGATGATTTAGGTAAATGTTTTGGTATAAAAATGATTTATTTTGATTTAGACAAATCATTCATTCGAACTGAGGCTGCATTAGATTTAGAAAAAATATTAGATGTATTAAACCAAAATCCAACAATGAAATTAGATATTCGTTCACATACTGATAGCCGACAAACATTCAAATATAATGAAGCATTATCTGAAAGAAGGGCAAAATCTACTGTACAATGGTTAATCAAAAACGGCATCGATTCCAGTAGATTAACCGGTAAAGGTTATGGTGAAACACAGTTGATAAATAAATGTTCAGACGGGGTAAAATGTACCGAAGAAGAACATCAACTAAACAGGAGAAGTGAATTTATTATCACTGCCTTATAAATACTTTAATCTTAAAATTCAAAAAGCTGTCTCTAAAAAAGGTAGCTTTTTTGTTTGAAATAAATCTTACTACAAGAATATTAATTAGTGAGAAAGACACATTATAAAAGTCCTTAAAAAGGCATTTTACTTTTGTCATTGCATCAATTTATTGATATAATATAAATAGATTACAAATAAAAAAAAACCGCCAAAAAGGTAGTTTTTTAGTTTAAAATAAAGAATTTAAATTTATATTTTAATAAATATATTAGTGTAATATTTTTTACCAGTAGCAGGATTTTCTCTTATTGCAATTCCAAAGTGAGTAAAATTACCTTCTATGTTTTCTCTGTGAGATGGGCTTTTTAACCAAGCATCAACTGCACCTTGAGGAGAATTGTAATTGAATGCAATGTTTTCAGAAACTGATTTTGCTCCAACTTTTTTCATAATATCTTCAGAACGAGCTACAAAATCATTGTGGCTAACTATATTGTTTGTTATCATGTAATTATCATGTTCTTCAGATTTAAAAGAAACATAATCATTTTTTTCCAAAGCGTTTAATCCGATACTAACCCTGTAAGTGTTGATTAAATTTAAAGTTTCTAATTCAGATGCACTATATGAATATTTTACAAGAGTAGATGTAGAAGCTATAGTTGAACTTACGTCTGATGAATCAGCAGAATCAGGAGAACAAGAATTCATTGTGAACATAATTGCTATAAGCATTAACGAACGGATAATTGTTGATTTCATGGCAATGGTAATTTAAATTGTGTAACTTTAAGTGAATAACTGCTTTGAATTATTACTCAAATTTACAAAAAACATCGCTAAAACACACAAGATAATCGATGAAATACATATTTTGTTATTTTTCATAGTACATATACTACATAAAATAAAAATATTTAAAACGCAAATTATGAATTAGTCAAAAAAAAAGAAATTACATAGCACTAAAAAATCATAAAACTTAAAGAAATTATAATGCTGTAAAAAAAGGAAAATATCAATATTAAAAAATGTTCTATAAAAACAATAGTATTAAATGGGCTTAAGAAGGATTACAATTCAATTTTAAGAGAAAAAAAATTATTAAAAAAAAAGATGATTATAACTTTAATTACTAAAGTAATAATCATCTTATAAAAGTTATTCCTATTTTATATTAAAAAATATTCGGTAAAATATTTGCTTTTTAAATTCTTTATTTGATTTAAAACTTAAAAATACCGCTAAAAAACAAACAATATCGACAAAATACATTTATTTATTTAAAAAATATTCTTTTTTCTTACTTTATGGAGAAAGTCTATCTGTCTTCCAAGAATAATCTTCTTGAGCAATAAATCGAATTCTGTCATGCAATCGATTTGGTCTGCCTTGCCAAAATTCTACTTCTAAAGGAGTTACTAAAAAACCTCCCCAATGTTTAGGTCTGGGAATTACTATACCTTCATAATCAGCTTCTAATTGTTTTAAATTTTCTTCTAAATACGCTCTGGAAGGAACAACTTCACTTTGATTAGAAACTATTGCGCCCAGTTTACTTCCATCGGGTCTCGAATCAAAATAACCATCAGATATATTTTCCGGAGTTCTATTAGCTATTCCTTTTATAATCACCTGACGCTCCATACTAGGCCAAAAGAAAGAGAGACAAACCTTTGGATTCAACTCAATGGCCTTTCCTTTTTCTGAATTGTAATTGGTATAAAAAATAAAACCTTCTTCATTAAATTTTTTCAACAAAACCACTCTTGATTTAGGAAACCCATCTAAACCAATCGTTGAAACCGTCATAGCATTTACTTCCTCATTACCCCCAAAATCTTCGACTTCATGAAACCATCTGTTAAAAAGGTTAATAGGATCTTCCGGAATATTAGATTCTAACAATTCGCTCTTTTCGTACGATTTCCTGTAATTACTTAAATCTTTCATTTTATACTATTTTTATAACGGTTATCACCGATTTTTTTAATTATAACTCAAACGACACACCGTCATCAGCCAGAAGTACATTTGGAAACACTTGTAAAGCTTCTTCTTTAAAAAGTTCTACAGAGTCATATCGAGTAGAATAATGACCTAAAATAAGCTGTTTTACATTTGCTTTAAAAGCAATTCTAGCAGCATCTTGCGCCGTAGAATGCAAGGTTCTTTCTGCTAAACGCTCTTCAGATTGCAAAAATGTAGATTCATGATATAAAACATCTGCATTTGCTATAATAGGAAGTATTGATTCATTATACACTGTATCAGAACAGAAGGCATAATTCTTTGCTGGAAGCGGATCAAAAGTCAATTTTTCGTTTTCAATAACTCTTCCATCATCTAAAATAATGTCTTTCCCGTTTTTTATTTTTTGATAATAACAGGAATCGATTTCATAATTTTGAACAGCATCTAAATTGAGTTTCCGCTCGCCTATCTTTTCCTGAAACAAAAAACCATTGGTATAAATACGATGTTTTAACGGTATGGTTTTCACAAAAACCTTTTCATCTTCAAAAATTACTTCACTTTCGTTTGATTCTAATTCATGAAAAAACAATCCGTAATTTGTCCAGGAATTTGACAAACGCAATTGTAACAGACAAATTTCTTTTATTCCTTTTGGACCATAAATATGCAAATCAGTGACTCTGTTAAGCAATGTAAAAGTAGATATCAGACCAATTAGTCCAAAAAAATGGTCTCCATGTAAATGCGAAATAAAAACATGATTGATTTTTGAAAACCGGATTTTGTTTTTGCGCAATTGTACTTGAGTCCCTTCTCCGCAATCAATCAGAAAAAGTCGATTTTTTATTTCTAATAACTGGGAAGTAGGATTTGTAAAAGTTCGCGGCGTTGCTGCGTAGCAACCAAGTATGGTTAGTTTCAATTTTTAGTTTAAATTTAAAGTTAGCATAGACTTAAAATTGAACACTTTCTATAATTTATTCCAATTTTTATTTAAAACTGAATTATATAGCATCAATATTCTTTTCTTTTTTGGATTGTCTTATTTGTAAAATCATTGAAACAGCCATCAATAAATTTGCCGCTATTCCCCAATAATTAGTTGATTTATTTACAAATACGCTAAACAAATTAACACCCAATAAAATTAAAAAACCAACAAGTACTATGATTCGGAAAATGTTTAGTCTTTTTGAGTTCTTGTAAAAATCCATGTATTTAGGTTTAAAATCCCAAGTCTCTTTCAATCTCTTCCATATCAATAATATCGTGGGCTTCTAATACTGAAGGAACAACAATTAATTTAGCAGGAACTGCATTGTAATCAAAATCGGAAGCAACAATAATAAATGATTTTTTATTTTTTTTATGCTGTTTAGATAATGGCAAAAACAACTTAATCTGGTCAATAGACAAGTTATTATAATGCAACAAATCTATAATTATATTATGGCTTTCGAATGTTTTAAATTGGCTGGTGACTTTCGTCAAAAAAGAAGAAAGATCACCTTGTGTGTCTTTAATTGTAATCGTGTGGCCTTTTTGATCTACTTTCATCTTTTTTAGATTTCTAATTTACGGATAAGCTAAGTTACCACCTTTCTCTCAAACTACTGAATTTTTGAAGCCAAAAGATAGATAACTGCCATTCGTATCGCAACACCATTTTCTACTTGATTTAAAATTACAGATTGTTGTGAATCTGCAACATCACTGGTAATTTCAACTCCACGATTAATGGGGCCTGGGTGCATAATTACAATTTCTTTATTAAGGGAATCCAAAAGGTTTTTATCTACTCCATATTGTTGAGCATATTCTCTGGTAGAAGGGAAAAAATTCACATCCATTCTTTCGTTTTGCACACGCAACATATTAGCCACATCACACCATTCAAGCGCTTTTCTTAAATTAGGTTCAACTGTAACACCGAGCGATTCAATATACCTTGGAATTAATGTATTAGGACCACAAACCTTAACTTCTGCACCTTGCATTTGTAAGGCATAAATATTAGACAAAGCCACTCTTGAATGCAGAATATCACCAACAATAACCACTTTTTTACCCGCCACATCACCTAATTTTTCTCTAATTGAATAACTGTCCAATAAAGCTTGTGTAGGATGTTCATGCGCTCCATCGCCTGCATTTACGATACTTGCTTTTACATTTTTTGACAAAAAGTAAGCAGCTCCGGGATTTGAATGGCGCATTACGACCATATCAACTTTCATCGAAAGGATATTATTGACAGTATCTATAAGTGTTTCTCCTTTTTTCACAGAAGACTGAGCCGCTGAAAAACTGATAACATCTGCTGATAACCTTTTTTGTGCTAACTCAAAAGAAAGTTTTGTTCGGGTACTGTTTTCAAAAAAAATATTGGCAATGGTAATATCCCGTAGGGATGGGACTTTTTTTATGGGTCTATTGATAACTTCTTTAAAATGATCGGCTGTTTCAAAAATAAGGTCAATATCTTTATTGTTGATATATTTTATTCCTAATAAATGATTTACGCTTAGTTCGCTCATTTCTATTTTTATTGATTATTATTGATTAAAAAAACACCATCTTCACCGTCTTGTTCTTTCCAGCATACCTTTACTTTTTCGCCATTAATTGCATCTACCTGACGCCCTCTGTAATCTGGTTGAATAGGCAAATCACGGCTAAATCGACGGTCTATTAAGGTTAAAAGTTCAATCCCGGAAGGTCTTCCAAAAGATTGTATTGCCGTTAAAGCTGAACGAATACTGCGTCCTGTATATAAAACATCATCAATAAAAATGACTTTCTTATTCTCAACTAAAAAGTTAATCTGGGTTTTATTTGCTTCTAAAGGCTTGTTAGTTCTACGAAAATCATCCCTGAAAAAAGTAATATCCAAATACCCTAAAGCTATATTAGGCACCTGATATTCCTTTTCTAACAAATCTTTTAAACGCTCTGCTAAAAAAGTTCCTCTTGGCTGAATCCCTATTAATATCGTATCCGAAAAATCTAGATGTTTTTCAATTAACTGACAAGCCAAACGGTGCAGAATGATATTGACTTCCTTAGAAGTGAGCAATACTTTTTGATTCATAATACGATTTTGTTTGGTTGAGCAAATATACAAATTCCGATTTAATGATTTATTAATAATTCAGAATAGAACTATTATTTATTATTTACCAAAAGAAATCCAAGTTGCTTTGTGCCAAATATATTCTAATGGCCCTTGTTTATGGGTTTTAAGCCACCACGTACAAAAAGACAATTGGATAAAAAACAAAACAATACCTATTAACAAGCAATATGTTGCGCCGGTATATTCAAAAAGTCCCAGTCCGTAACGGTAATATATAAACGAACCAATCATAGATTGCATGATATAATTGGTCAAACTCATTTTTCCAAATGGAATCAACTTAGCAAGGGTTCCCACAACTGATTCTTTTTGATACAAGAGTACAAAAACCGAAACAATAACACACATAAAGGCAAAATTTGACCAAGAAGAAAAAATAACCGACAGTTTATTAGACATCGTTACTCTCGTTACAAGCGTTGCAATATATGTTTTTAATAAATACAAGGGAACAAATAAAACAATAGCATAACGCAAAACCTTTTTCCAAAACTGGATATTTTCAACCGTTGTGGTAAACATTTGTTTTCTGCCCAGCAACATTCCTAACATAAATAAAGCTGGAGCTTGAAAAAATCGTCCGTTTTCCCAAGACCACAATAATGAAGCAATTTTTCCTAATGTCAAATTCCCAATTACATAATCCATAAAAGAACCGTTTTTCATAAAATTCCCTATACTTTCATAATAAGCATTAGATAAATTTGGCGGAGCCACATAATCCGGATTTAAAGCATAATAGATGCATCTTGCCCATTCCAAAGGTTGTAACATCAAAATAACCGCAGTTATAAAAACAGCTTTGTTGCTCCAGTTCACCACCGGAATTAATATAAGTCCCAAAAAGGCATATAAAGTTAGAATATCCCCTTGGTAAAAAGCAGTGTTAATCATACCAAAAACTAACAATAGCATCATTCTCCAAAAAAATCGGACCCTGAAATCATTTCCTTTCTTTACTTGATTATCATTTTGAATGTAAAAACTAAATCCAAAAAGAAGGGCAAAAATAGCATACGATTTTCCTCCAAAAAGAAAAAACAAACTATCCCAAACTATTTTATCAAGAGCTACAAGCCAATCCGGAAAGGATTCCGGCAAATGATAATATTCAAAATGTTCTACATTATGAAGTAACATTATTGACATAATAGCGAAACCTCTCAAGGCATCAACAACTTCTATTCTAGGATTTTTTAAACTGAAAGTACTGTTGGTCATTTTTTAAAATTGGTATAAATTTAAACTTAGCGAATTTCAAATATAATTTTTTTTTGAAGAAAATCTAATTTTATAAAATAATTAAATCCATCAGCGCCCCTTTAGACGAAAAAAAAGCCCCAAACCTGAAGTTGAGACTTTCTCATTTTTAAACAATTACATGTGTAATGCATAATTATTTGCGAAATGAAAACCAAGTTGCTTTATGCCAAATTGACTCCAAAGGACCTTGTTTATGGGTTTTTAGCCACCATGTACAAAATAATAATTGTAAAATAAACAAACTGATTCCTATAAGTAAACAATACGTTGCTCCTGTGTACTTAAACAACCCTAACCCATATTGATAATATATAAAAGCGCCTATAACAGATTGCATGATATAATTAGTCAAACTCATTTTGCCAAAAGGAACCAACTTAGAAAGCAATCTGTTCAGCTTCATTTTTTGATATAACTGTACAAATGAAGAAACTAAAACTGCCATAAAAGCAACATTCGACCAAGAAGTAATGATAACAGAAAGTCGGTCTAGTTCTGCTTTTCTGGAAATAATATCCGGTAGATGTGTTTTTAATATAAATAAAGGGACAAATAAAAGGATTGAATACAAGAATACTTTTTTCCAAAAACGGGATGTTGCTGTATTGATAACAAAAAGTTGTTTTCGACCAACTAACATTCCTAACATAAACAAAGCTGGTGCCTGAAAAAATCTTCCGTTTTCCCAAGACCAAAACATGGCAGCCATTTTCCCAATTTGCAAGTTTCCGATAGCGTAATCTATAAAAGAATTACTGTTCAGATAAAGTCCCATTTTACCAAAATAAAAATCAGAGGTATTTGGCGCAGGAATATAATCCGGATGAAACAAAATATAAACATATTTAGTCCATTCTAAAGGTTGCAACATCAAGATCACAGCCATACTAAAAACAGCTTTATTACTCCAATTTACTACCGGAATTAATGTGAGTCCGAGTACTGCATAAAGCATCAATATGTCGCCTTAGTAAAAAAGAGTATTCACAAAACCAAAACCAAACAACAGTATCAATCGCCAAAAAAAACGTACTCTGAAATCTTTCCCTTTTTGTTCTTGATTGTTATTTTGAATATAAAAACTAAATCCAAAAAGCAATGCAAAAATAGCATACGATTTTCCTCCAAATAAAAAAAACAAAGTATCCCAGATTATTTTGTCCAATGCTTTCAACCAATCCGGGAAGAATTCCGGAAAAAAATAGTAATCAAAATGTTCAATATTATGAAGTAACATAATCGACATAATGGCAAAACCGCGCAAAGCATCAACAACTTCTATCCTAGGTGCTTTTAAATTAAAAGAATTATTTGGCATATGAATTAAAATTTCTATTTGAAATCAAAAGTAATTTTTTATATTAAAATTCATGCTATAAAATCCTGTTTTTGAGCCCTATTTTAATAATTTAAAAAAGGAATAATAGAAGTTTTTACACGAATTATGTAACTATTCAACTTTTAAAATGAGATACTTTTATACGAAACTAATCTGTTGAATTTCATTTAATACAAAAAAATCATGGGAAACAAATTAATCAAATTAATCGTTGCATTTGTAATGATTGTATCGTTCACGAGCTGCGAAGTTATTGGAGGTATTTTTAAAGCTGGTATGGGTTTTGGAATTGCATTGGTAGTAATAGTATTGGCAGTAATCCTTTTTGTGATTAGCAAACTGTTTGGCAAAAAATAGAAAAAATAAAAAATCCCATTAGTAAATAATGGGATTTAAAAAAAAATATTTTTATTTAAGAATACATCTTCGTTCTTAATTCCTGAACTCCTTCGTTGTCCAAATATTCATCAAAAGTCATGTAACGGTCAATCGCTCCTTTTGGAGTCAATTCAACTACTCTATTTCCAACAGTTTGAGAAAACTCATGATCATGTGTTGTAAAAATTACCGAACCTTTGAAGTTTTTCAAAGAATTATTAAACGCTGTGATTGACTCTAAATCCAGGTGATTTGTTGGTTCATCCAGCATCAAAACGTTAGCTCTTTCCATCATCATTCGAGATAACATACAACGTACTTTTTCTCCTCCAGATAAAACACGACACGTTTTTAAGGCTTCTTCTCCAGAAAAAATCATTTTCCCAAGGAAGCTGCGAATATTTACCTCATCGCGCTCTTCTTCCGTTTTTACCCATTGACGCAACCAATCTACAAGCGAATAATCACTCTCAAAGAACGAATGGTTTTCTACCGGCAAATACGCTTGGTTTGTGGTAACTCCCCAATCACAAGTTCCGGAATCTGCTGTTTGGTTTCCGTTTAGGATTTCATAGAAAGCAGTTGTTGCACGCGAATCTTTAGAGAACAACACGATTTTATCGCCTTTTGCCATATTCAAATCCACTCCTTTAAACAAAACCTCACCATCTACAGAAGCACTCAAATTTTGTACATTCAAAATCTGATCTCCAGCTTCACGTTCTTGGTCAAATATAATCGCAGGATAACGACGACTTGATGGTCTAATTTCGGAAATATTCAATTTAGAAATCATCTTTTTACGGGAAGTAGCTTGTTTTGATTTGGCCACATTCGCGCTAAAACGACGAATAAATTCTTCTAATTCCTGTTTCTTTTCTTCTGCTTTTTTGTTTTGTTGTGCGCGTTGTTTTGCTGCTAATTGGCTTGATTCATACCAAAAAGTATAATTTCCGGAGTAATGATTAATTTTATTAAAATCAATATCTGAAATGTGTGTACAAACTGAATCCAAAAAGTGTCTGTCATGCGAAACTACAATTACTGTATTTTCATAATTAGCAAGGAAATTTTCTAACCAAGCAATAGTTTCAAAATCCAAATCATTGGTAGGCTCATCCATAATAAGCAAATCAGGATTTCCAAAAAGGGCTTGCGCCAAAAGCACTCGCACTTTGATTTTTCCTTCTAAATCGCCCATTAACGTATAATGATTATCCTCTGAAATACCAAGATTTGACAACATTGATGCAGCATCAGAATCTGCATTCCAACCATTCATTTCTTCAAATTGCACTTGCAACTCCCCTATTCGATCTGCATTTTTATCATTGTAATCCAAGTACAATTCGTCCATTTCTTTTTTGATGGCGTATAAAACTTTGTTCCCCATCATTACTGTTTCCAGAACGGTGTACTCATCAAACATATTGTGGTTTTGGTTCAAAACCGACATGCGTTTCCCTGGTTCCAAATGTATGTGTCCCGAAGTTGGGTCCATATCACCTGCTATTATTTTTAAGAATGTAGATTTTCCAGCACCATTGGCTCCAATAACTCCGTAAATATTACCGTGTGTAAAAGTAGTATTTACTTCGTCGAACAAAATTCGTTTGCCAAATTGAACTGATAAATTATTGACTGTTAACATGAATGTCTTTTTATTAAAAATTTTTGCAAAAATACAAAAAAATACTGATTTTTATAAATCAAAAAGAAGACATTTATCGAAATTTAGTTTGACAAGTCTTTGATTAAATTCCATAAAAAAACCTGACAAAAATGTCAGGTTTAGAATATCATCTTCTTTAAAAAACCTATTTAAAAAATTAAAAAGAAGCTACTATTTATTCTAAATAAAATAAGGCAAAATATAAATAACCAAACTCAATTTTACCAATCCTTATTTTATTTAGAATTGTTTCTTCTTTATAGTAATTTTATCAAACTGCTGTAAACGGCCAATTCTACATCGGCATACTTTTTTGAATTGCATTGTTCTATTAAATCGCTCAAAATCGCAGTATTTACGGCTTGTTTTTTTTCTATTTTCAATAGAAGTTGCTGCGATGCTTCACTTATGTTTTTTGACAAAGGTAAAATAGGCTGAATCAAAGGAGCGTTAGAACTTAACGCTATCAGTTTAGAGTTAATTTCAATCCATTTTTTGAGAAAATCAGTAACTCTGTTTTGATTCTCAGGGCTTTTATTTTCTAAATATTGATTGACAGCTACCTCAAAAGCTACTGCATCTTCCGCATCCGGGGTACAAACATCCGCAAATAAAGTCAACGGCGAATACACCTTATATTCTGTTCCTTCGCTATTTCTGGTATATATTTTCAGTGGTTCACAAATCTTTGAAAAATCTTCTAAAGCTTCTGTTTTTTGATTGTTACTGATGTTTCTTAAAATTACATCTTTGTTCTTCAAATGAGTAATCCCCAATTCTTCTAATCTAAAAGAAATGGTTTTTAACCTTTTGCGCAAGCTGCTCAAATCAGTAATTGCAGCATCTGACCATAATCTTTCGGCAATTGCTGCAGTTCTTGGCCAAATCCTGGAATCAATAGTCAACGGTGTTACAAGCTCGCTCCACATTACAGCTTCACCTCCCAAAATTCTTGCTCTTTCTTCACTGGTCAACGCTATATTTTTAGCAATTGGATCATTTAAATAATGATCTGCTACACTTTGCATCAAATCAATATAATAACCGTTTGACAAAACAGTTTTATAACCGCTCTTTGCTGCAATTACTAATGATTGTCCGGACAAAAGCCCTTCATTAGGACCTCTCCAAGAATGAATCACAGCCTCTTTCGACATGTTTTTTGTCATGATTTCTTCCCAACCCATTAATTCCTTTTGATGTTTTTTAAGCATCGGGATTAATTGCATCGTGAAATACGTTTGCAATTCATGATTGTTTGCCAATTTATTCTTTTTCATGAACGCCTGTATTTTAGGATTAGCATCCCAATCTTTCCCCTCATTTTCGTCTCCTCCAATATGGAAATATTTTCCCGAAAAAAGCGGACAAACCTCATCAAAAATTTCACTCAACAGCTCATATGTTCTGGGATTTGATGGATCTATAGTTGGTGTAAAAATCCCTGAATTTCGCTCTAAAGAATAGGGAGCTATCGTTGAAGTCTGCGTTTTATTTTCTAAAAAATTTGCATTTGAATTCACCACTTTACTTCCTATTTCTGGATAAGCAGTGAGTATTGCCGTAGCATGACCAGGAACATCAATTTCAGGAATCACCATAATTCCTCTTTGGTCGGCATATTTTACAATGTCTTTAATTTCTTCTTGTGTATAATAATCCCCATCCGAAGCTAATTCTGTAAATCTTGGGTGTTTTTTCATTTCAATTCTCCATCCTTGATCATCAACCAAATGCCAATGAAAAACATTCATTTTAACAGCAGCCATTGCATCAAGATTTCTTTTGATAACATCAACCGGCTGAAAATGTCTTGCGGCATCTATCATCAAACCTCTCCAAGTAAATCTGGGAAAATCAGTAATACTAACCATCGGAAAATAAAAAGAACTCGCGTTGTTTTGCAACAATTGTAATACTGTTTCTAAGGCATGAATTGCCCCCAAATCTGATGTAGCGTTGATTGTTATACCTGTAGACTGAATTTCTAATTGATAACTTTCGTCTTCATACAATCCTGTTTTTCCTGCTTTGGCACAATTTATTTGTAAGGAAGCAGTGGGAAATTCATTTTCTTTCGTAACAAATCCTTGTTCTAAAAACAATCCCGTTCTCCCGTCTAATCTTCGAAGAAAATGAGTTGCAGCTTGAAAAATTCTGGCATCAGGTTGTCCTTTTATGTTTACTTTAAAATTTTTATCTAAAGTAAAAGTACCCGATTTCATCTCTATCTTTTGCGGCCAGGGCATCAAATCTAATGAGGTTGTTTTTATTTGGGCATTGGCTACAAAGCCAGAAAATAAAAGAATTAAAATGTATTTCATAAGTATTTTGATTAGAAAATTAAACCGATTTTAACAAGTCAAAAAAATGGTTTTTGATTTATGTCAATGAAAAAAAAGTAATTACAAATAGTTTTTTTTTTAGTAATCAAATCGTTTAAAAGCTTCTATAGCTTCGTATTCCGCTAATCCCAAATCATCATACAATTTTGCGGTGTTTTTATTACGATCTTCGGCTCTTACCCAAAATTCTCTAGAATCGTTGCCTTGAAACATTACTCTGTCTTTTTGGGATTGATGGTATAAAATGGCATGTCTTTTTAGTAAAACCTCATCAGGGCTCAACGGAACAGCCATATCAATTTCATGAATATCCCACTCATGCCAAGCTCCACGATACAACCACAACCAACAATCGTTCATGTAAGGTTGAGATTTTAGCGCTCTCAAAGCAGCAAAAACAGCATTCAAACATACTTCATGAGTACCATGTGGATCTGCTAAATCACCAGCTGCGAAAACTTGATGTGGTTTTATTTTTGCAATAATATCTTTAACAATTTCGATATCTTCTGCTCCAATTGGATTTTTCTTTACTTGTCCGGTTTCATAAAATGGCATGTCCAGAAAATGAATATTCGTATCTTTTAGCCCTATGTAACGGGTAGCGGCATAGGATTCTCTTCTTCTGATAAGTCCTTTTAATTTTCGAACTTCCAGGGAGTCAACTTGTGTTTCTGTTTTGTTATTCAAAAAATCAATTATTTCCTGAAAATTAATTTTGCTGTTATCCTCTCCTACGAAATCATTACATACTTCAGCGAATTTTAAAGCTTCGTCATCGGTTACTGCAATATTTCCGGAAGTTTGGTACACCACATGAACATCATGACCTTGTTTTATCAATTTTGAAAAAGTTCCTCCCATAGAAATCACATCATCATCTGGATGCGGACTAAAAAGAATAACTCTTTTCTTCGCCGGATTTGCTCTTTCAGGTCTAAAGGAATCATCGGTGTTCG
Organism: Flavobacterium lacustre; assembly: GCF_027474525.2. Classification (NCBI taxonomy): domain Bacteria; kingdom Pseudomonadati; phylum Bacteroidota; class Flavobacteriia; order Flavobacteriales; family Flavobacteriaceae; genus Flavobacterium; species Flavobacterium lacustre. The sequence continues at coordinate 2,436,495 of NZ_CP114882.2, read as the reverse complement.
GTTTTCCTCCCGGCCATCCTGTGATGGTATGTTGCAAAACATTGAACATGTTTATATTCAAATCATACGCAGAACCTTCCAGCGCCAACAAATCAGACATTCCGTTATTATTGTAATCTCTGTCTGTTAATTTCAATATAGATTGATTGGTGCTTTGACACAACCAAACTATAGCTTTACTTTTTAATTCCTGATTCCAAATGCATTCTCCTACTAACCAAGGTGTTTTGAATCGTGTCAATTCAGAAGCGGCAGATTGATCTAAAACAAAAGTTGCATTGGTATGATTTTGTAAAAATGTAGCCGGAACTTCAGAACTGATTTCACCTTGAATAGTTCTTTTGATAATATCAGCTTTATTTTGGCCCCAAGCCATCAAAACAATTCTCTTAGATCTAAGAATTGTTGAAACACCCATGGTAATTGCTCTTTTTGGAACATTATCAATACCATTAAAATCGGATGATGCATCGACTCTTGTGATGTGATCTAAGGTAATAATGCGAGTTCCTGAATTAACGTGTGAACCAGGTTCATTAAAACCTACGTGGCCTGTACGACCAATTCCCAATAATTGAAAATCAAGTCCACCCGATTTTTTAATATTCATTTCATAATCAATACAATATTGATACAAATGATCGAGAGCTATAGTTCCGTCGGGAATATTGATATTCTCCGGTTTTATATCAATATGATTGAACAAATGTTCGTGCATGAAATAATGATAGCTTTGTTTATTCTCCTTGTTCATTGGATAATATTCATCCAAATTAAATGTGATTACATTACTAAAACTTAGTCCCTCCTCTTTATGCATTCGAACTAATTCGTCATATACTTTTATGGGTGAAGAACCGGTTGCCAAACCAAGCACACACGGTTTATTTTCCGCTTGCTTGCTTTTGATTAATTGTGCTATTTCCTGAGCGACGATAACGGACGCTTCAATTGAGTTTTTGAAGATTTCGTTATGAATTTTTTCATATCTGGTTTCTTCAAATTTACCGGCACTTTTATAGCTAATGTCAGGTTTAATTTCTAAAGCACTTTTCATTTTATTTTTATTTATTCGATTTAATTACTTCGCTGATATTAATTGTTTTAATATACCTATAAAATTAAATGAAACTATTTTCTAAAAAAAATTATTTAAACCAACGGCTCTGTTTTTTAAACCAACGACATGATTCTTTCAATAATGCGTTTACAAAATGATTACTATTTATGTTTCTAAATTTTTTTATTCGAAAAAACCGATTTTTGTTGCCAAATTGATTAAAGTTGCAAATCATAAACTTCAAAATATTCCAAAAAAAGTGAGCCATTTAAAAGAAATGAAATTCGATATTAAACTTCAAAATCATTTTTGGTTTTGGGGATTGTATTTCTTACTGAATTTTCTTCGCTGGGGCGCTTATTTTAATGATTACGAATATTCCTTTAAATCCAATTTGATAGAATTTGCTTTACACATTCCGCTGGTGTATTTCAATTTGTTTGTTCTGGTCCCGCGCTATGTATTAAAATCAAAATATATAGCATATGCCGTTACACTTTTGTTAAGTCTATTTATCATTTATTTATTAAAAACAGGATTAACTTATTTTATCATTTCAGAAAACATTTGGCCAGAAGCCAACAGAGAATACAAACCCTTTGAAATAAACCATATTGTTGCTGTATGTATTGGCGAATTGTATGTTTTAGCAATGGCTTCTTCTGTTTATCTGACATTGACTTGGCTTAAGGAAAGAGATCGAAATAGAGTATTAAGAGAAGAACAATTTAAAATAAAACTCAAATATTTAAAGACACAAATTCAACCGCATTTTTTCTTCAATACGCTGAATAACTTATATGCTTTGTCATTAGAATCCTCAGAAAAAGTTCCTGATGTAATTATAAAGCTTTCCAAATTAATGGAATATGTGCTGTATGAAATCGAAGAAACTAAATTTGTTCCGCTAATCAACGAAATCGATTATATTCAAAATTACATTGAAATTGAAAAACTTCGTTTTGAAAATGTTGAAGTTACGATAAACATAGAATCGGATATTGACGACGTCAAAGTTCCGCCTTTACTGCTTATTTCTCTTATTGAAAATGCGTTTAAACACGGCGGAACCAATAATGAGCAACTGCAGATAAAGATTAATTTTAAAGTGATTGATGGAACGACTTTAGATTTTGTTATCCTGAATAATTTTGTACTTTCACAAAATAATAATCCCAAAAAGGGCATTGGACTCCAAAATACCAAGAAAAGATTGAAATTAATTTTCAAAAACAACTTTACTTTAGAACAAAAAGTGAAGTTTAATTATTATATCATTCGTTTACAAATACCCATTGCTGATGAAAATTAAATGCATTTTGATTGATGATGAACCACTAGCTATTAAAGTCTTACAAAATTATTTTACTGATTTTTCAGATTTTGAAATTATTGGAACATTTAATAATGCATTAGAAGCTCTTGAATTTATTAACAACAATGGTGTTGATGCCGTTTTTTTGGATATTAATATGCCCATGATGACCGGTTTTGAATTAATCAGTTTGATTGAAAATAAAACCAGAGTAATCATAACGAGTGCATTCAGAGAATTTGCTGTTGAAAGTTACGATTTAGATGTTTTAGATTATTTGTTGAAGCCCATCCCGCTCCCACGATTTGTTAAATGCATCAATAAAATTACAACCGAATTCAATCTGAAAAACAACATCAAAATTGAAAACCAACGAATTGATTCTCATATTTTTATCAAAGTCGATAAAAAAATGATCAAAATAAACATTGATGAAATTCTTTTTATCGAAGGAATGAAAGAATATGTAAAAGTAATTACAGTAGACAAAACGTATATCACCCGCAAATCTTTAACTTCTTTGTCCGATGAATTACCCGCAGATCGATTCATCAGAATTCACAAATCCTTCACCATTGCAATTGACAAAGTAAAGTCGATTGAAGGAAATAAAATACAAATACATTCCTACACCATTCCTATCGGACGCAATTACAGTAAAGATGCAAAAAGTAAAATTTTAGAATAAATTTTTAATCAAAACCCGTTAATTCACAGTCAAAAACTCAACAAAAATGTACTTTGTTCAATAAATAATGCTGTTTATATAAAAATGATAATTTTTATAGGAAAATATTTTTTTTTAGTTTAGGTAAGAAATATATTTACAGTCTTGCAGCAAAAAACATATTAAATAATTTAAAAACCAAAAAAAAATCATGAGTTCAGAAAATGTGCAAACCAAATGGGGACAGTTTATCTCTTTGATAATCGTCTTCTTCTTTTGGGGTTTTGTCGGGTCAGCAAACGACATTCTAATCCCAGTATTCAAAAAAGTATTTACTTTATCTCAAGTTCAATCACAATTAGTCGCTTGGGCTTTTTATGCAGCTTACTTTGTAGGATCAATAATTTTCTTTCTAATATCTTTAAAAGTAGATGTTTTACAAAAATTTGGATACAAAAAAACACTTTCTGCTGGTTTAATTCTTTCAGCTATTGGTTCCTTTTTATTTGTTCCTGCTGCAACAATGGAAAGTTTTCCGTTCTTTTTAACCGCTTTATTTACCGTAGGTTTAGGTTTTTCTATTCAACAAATTGTTGCTAATCCATTAGCCATCAAAATGGGAAGCCCATCAACTGGAGCGCACCGTTTGACTTTGGCTGGAGGTGTAAATTCTTTTGGAACAACTATCGGTGCCATTTTATTAGGGATTGCTTTGTTCGGAATGGGAGATGATAAAAAAACATCCCTTTCATTAGAAGATATTAAATCACCGTTCATCATTTTAGGACTTGCTTTTATTGCAGTAGCCATTTTTATGAACTTTTCTAAAATTGAGGATCCTGTAAAACTAGAAGAAGCAGAAGTTAAACATGCTCACGAAAAATTCAGCATTTTAGACTATCCACAGCTTTACTTAGGAATGTTGGCTATTTTTATTTACGTTGGAACCGAGGTAACTATAATTAGTAATTTACCAGCTTTGTTAAAAACTTCAGAATTTGGCAGTATTTTAGAAGATGCCATTTCGCCATTTATTGCATTATACTGGGGAAGTTTGATGATTGGTCGTTGGAATGGTGGTGTAAATGTTTTTAACACTTCAAAAATAGCTAATATTGCTCTTAAATTTATCGTACCTGCGTTAGGATTTGGAGTTATTATAGGAGCTAACATATTTGCAGGTCATGATGTTTCTGCCTTTTATATTTATCCTATCTGGATATTAATGTTTATTGCAGTAAGCTTTATAGGTGGTAAAAATGCAGGTAAAACATTAATGCTTTTTGGTCTTTCAGGATTACTGATGATGCTTATCGGATTAGTTTGTCCTGATACAGAAATTGCTAAATTCTTCCTTATCTCCGGTGGATTATTCTTATCTATCATGTGGCCATCTATTTTTGATTTAGCTATTGCCGGTTTAGGAAAAAATACAGGAAAAGCATCTTCTTTCTTAATCATGATGATTCTTGGAGGAGGAGTTATTCCTTTGGTTCAAGGAAGTATCTGCGATATAGATTTAACTAGTCCAAATGGAATATTTGGTATTTCATGGACGCATTTCTCTTATATAGTTCCACTTCTTGGTTTTGCATATTTAGGCTTTTACGGTTACTATTGCCCTAAAATATTAAAAAGACAAGGAATTAATCATATCCAAAGCGAAGGAGGAGGTCACTAATAACTCGCTAGAAACCAAATAAAAAAGTCCCGTTTTACACTGTAAAACGGGACTTTTTTTTATACTAAAACTTGTTTCTTATTTATTTCCTTTCTCGAAATCAGCAATAAACTGAGCCAATCCGATATCAGTCAATGGGTGTTTCAATAAACCATAAATGGCAGATAATGGTCCAGTCATAACATCAGCACCAATTTTAGCACAATTTACAATATGCATCGTGTGACGAACAGAAGCTGCAAGAATTTGAGTTTCGTAACCGTAATTATCATAAATTAATCTGATTTCTTCGATCAAAGCTAAACCATCTGTAGATACATCATCCAAACGACCAATGAACGGTGAAACATAAGTTGCACCAGCTTTGGCAGCTAATAAAGCTTGTCCAGCTGAGAATACTAAAGTAACATTAGTTCTGATTCCTTTATCTGAAAAATATTTTGCAGCCATCACACCTTCTTTGGTCATTGGCAATTTAACCACAATTTGCTCATGTAAATCAGCCAATTCCTCACCTTCTTTAACCATTCCGTCAAAGTCCATTGCATTTACTTCAGCACTTACATCACCATCAACTAAGTTGCAAATGTCTACATAATGTTTCAAAATGTTATTTTTTCCGGTAATTCCTTCTTTAGCCATTAATGATGGATTTGTTGTAACGCCATCCAAAACACCTAATGCTTGTGCTTCCTTAATTTGAGCTAAATTAGCTGTGTCAATAAAAAATTTCATAATATAGTTATATTTAATTGTGTGTTTAAAAAAATTCGCTTCAAAATTACAATTTATAATGATTCATCAGCATTTTTTCATAGACTTTGTCAGGCAAAATTCGCTTCAAAACGATGGAAAATTTTTGCATAAAAACACCTATTTTATAATGGATTTTTGGCTCCTTAGTTTGTATAATTTTATATACCGCTTCGGCCATTTCATTTGGATTGCTCCCACTGTTTACATGTTCATCCATTGTTTTAAGCGTGTCGCCATAGGTTTTTTCATAAGCAGAACCTTTAAGTAGAGGAGCATGAAAACGCCCCGCAGCAATATTAGTTGCAAAATCACCCGGAGCTACATTTGTAATTTGAATTCCAAATGGTTTTACCTCCATTCGTAACGCTTCCGTAATCAATTCTAAAGCCCCTTTTGAGGCTGAATATACGCTGCGATACGGCAATCCCATGTAACCCGCAATTGAAGTAATATTGATAATTAAACCTGATTGTTGCGCACGCATTTGTGGCAAAACAGCCTTCATTACTTCAATTGGGCCAAATAAATTAGTTTCAAAATTATTCTTTATTTCTGCTGTTGGAATTTCTTCTAAAGGACCGGTAATCCCAACACCGGCATTATTAATTACAACATCTAACCTTCCGGAAATTGCAATGACTTTGGCTACAGCCTTATCAATAGAATCCACATCACGGACATCCAAAGCAATCAAAGGAAAAATAGCATTCAAAACCTTTTCAGGATTTCTACTCGTACCATAAACAACAAATCCTTTATGGTGTAAAAACTCCCCAATAGATTTACCAATTCCCGAAGAACCGCCTGTAATTAAGACTACTTTATTCATATTTTTATTTTAGAATTGTCCAAAAATAAAAAAATCCTCCCGAAGGAAGACTACTTATTTCTGTGAATTTCGAAAAGAATCTGAAATAAATTCAGATTAAAAAAAATGGCAAGCGACCTACATCGCACCGCTCAACCACGTACCCTTGCTATGTTCCCATCCTGGGGGAGTCTGCAGGAGCTGGTCGTGTAGGACTTGCCGGTGCAAATATACAACCTTTTTATATTTTTGCAAGTGCTTTGCCCCTATAAAATAAGGTTGTATATTGGGGTCTTTAAAATTTAAACTATGAGAAATTATAACTTCCTATTTATCATTTTATTAGGAATCACTTTAGCCAATTGTGGCGATACAAAAAAAGAAGAAAATAGTCTGTTTACTTTTGATATTTCTACTTTTAAGGAGCAATATCAGCCTCAGGAAGCGATAGATTTAGGAATTTTAAATCCAAAATCGAAAGAAATCGACAGCATTGTTTATTATGTTAATGACAAAAAAATCGGTTCCAAAAAAGGGTTGGACAAAGTAAACTTTCCATTTAAAGACCAAAAACTGGGCTATCAAAACTTTAAAGCTTTAGTGTATTTTGAAGGAGAAAATGCAGTAGCAACACAGCGAATCGAATTGGTTTCGAATGTGCAGCCTAAATCATTAAAATATACTATTGTCAATACTTTCCCACACGATACCGCTTCATTTACTGAAGGTTTAGAGTTTTATAAAGATACTCTATATGAAAGTACAGGCGAAAAAGGGGCTTCTTATTTTAGAAAATACGATTACAAAACAGGAAAAGTATATCAACAAGTTAATATTGATTCTAAATATTTTGGAGAAGGAATTACCTTTATAAATAATAAAATCTATCAACTGACTTGGCAGGAAAAAACAGGTTTCATTTATAATGCCACTACTTTAAAACTAGAAAAAACCTTCACTTATGACAAAGATATTGAAGGTTGGGGAATGACAAATGACGGAAAATACATTTATCAGACTGATGGTACCGAAAAAATTTGGAAAATGGATCCGGAAACTCAAAAAATGATTGATTATATTAATGTCTATTCAGGGAATTTCAAGATAAAAGCAGTCAACGAATTAGAATTAATCAATGGGAAATTTTATGTTAATGTCTTTCAAAAAGATGCAATTGCTGTTGTAAACCCAACCAGTGGAGCTGTAGAAGGAATATTAGACATGTCTGGTTTGAGAAAATTATTGAATGCAACACCTGATGATGTTTTAAACGGAATTGCCTATAATCCTAAAACTAAAACCATTTTTATAACCGGAAAAAACTGGAATAAAATGTTTGAAATAACGGTTTCTGAATAATTATCATGATAACCTTAATCATCAATATCAAGGAATTAATTCAAATTAGAGACGCATCGATTTTGAAAGTTTCGGGAAGTGAAATGGCAGTTCTCCCAACGATTAAAAATGCATTTTTAATTATTGAAGATGATTTAATTGCTGATTTTGGTATGATGAAAAACCTACCGACAATCAATGCCGACAAAAGGATTGACGCAACGGGAAAAATGATTTTACCTACTTGGTGCGACAGTCATACACATCTTGTTTATGCCGGCAATCGGGAACAGGAATTTGTAGATAGAATCAATGGTTTGACCTATGAAGAAATTGCCAATCGTGGTGGTGGAATTCTAAATTCTGCAAAAAAACTCAACGAAACATCTGAAGAAGATCTTTACGACCAATCTAAAACCAGATTAGAAGAGATCATGCATTTAGGAACCGGAGCTGTCGAAATCAAATCCGGATATGGCTTAACAATCGACGGAGAGCTCAAAATGCTTCGCGTTATTCAAAAATTATCACAAAACTACCCTATAACGATTAAAGCTACTTTTCTTGGCGCTCATGCCATTCCTGCGGCATTTGCAACAAACAGAAAAGGATATATTGATTGTATCATAACTGAAATGCTTCCTGAAATTGCCAAAAATAACTTGGCTGATTTCATAGATGTTTTTTGTGAAACCGGTTATTTCACCGTTGAAGAAACCGAACAGATTATGGAAGCCGGAATTCGTTTTGGCTTAAAGCCAAAAATCCATGTCAATCAATTCAATTCTATTGGTGGAATTCAAGCTGGAATAAAACACAAAGCACTTTCGGTGGATCATCTAGAAATAATGAAACCCGAAGATATTGAAGCTTTAAAAAACACAGAAACAATGCCTGTGGCTTTACCTTCCTGCTCCTACTTTCTGAGTATTCCGTATACTCCGGCGCGGGAAATAATTGCAGCGGGACTTCCTTTAACCCTTGCAACCGACTATAACCCTGGTTCCACTCCATCCGGAAATATGAATTTTGTGGTGTCAACCGCATGTATCAAAATGAAAATGACTCCCGATGAAGCCATAAATGCAGCTACAATAAATGGTGCTTACGCCATGGGAATTTCAAATAGTCACGGAAGTATTACTATTGGCAAAAAAGCTAATTTCAGCATTACAAAACCTATTTCTTCTTATTATCAATTGCCTTATGCCTTTGGCAGTAATCTAATTGAATCTGTATTTCTTGAAGGTAAAATTTTGACATAAAAAAAGAGGAACCACTATAGTTCCTCTTTTTTTATTCTGTCTTTGAAAAATATTATTTCAAAGTAAAACTAGTTTTAGAAACCAATTCGTCTTTATCAAAAACATTGATAAAATAAGTTCCTTTTGCAAAATCTTTACCTGGTAAATCTTCTGATACATTAACCGTTTTGTTTTCATATCTCACATTACTTGCAAAACTGTAAGTAAGGATTTTATCTCCAAAATTTTCTGTTTTCTTATCTCCTAAAACATTGTTTTTACTGTCAATTACTTGAACATAATATGTTTTATCTCCAGATTTAGCAATTTGGTTTTCAGCAATTGTGAAGCTAATTTTAAGAACATCAGCTCTGCTTGCTTTATCAGTTTCAACTTGTTTTCCAGAACTTCTCAATTTATATGCAGAAGTTTTTGTGTTCAAAATAGTCAATTTTGAACCTTTCTCAACAGTTTTAGCTAATTCTTCATTTTGTCCTACTAATACTTCATTGAATTTTTTAGATTCTCCCAAAACCACTACTGTACTGTCACGTTGTGAAGTTAAAGTAGTATTTTGTTTTTTCAATCCTTCATTTTCAGCCATTAAGGTTTTCATATTTCCTTGAAGCGCCAAAAATTGAGTTTTATATTTTGCCATTGAAGCAACATCTCCTTTTGATTTATTCAAATCATCCATTAAGTTTACAACTTTGTCTCTTTCTTGAATTAACTCTTCAGACATTGTTGTATTTTCTGCAATTGCTGCATCATAAGTCGCTTTTAACTCTTGCAAATCCTTCATAACTGATTCTTTTTCAGTCATTGTAGATTTCAATTCAGTTTGAACGATTTCTGCATCAGAGGACATTTTAAATATATATACTAAACTCCCCACTAATAAAATTGCCAATACGGCAACGACTGCTTTTAAACTTGAACTACTTTTTTGATTTTCCATCGGTTAAATTTTTTTTTACAAATTTAATAATAAATATAAGGTAGTAACGTAACTTGACACAAATATATTATTTTTGGAAAAATTTTTTTATGGAAAAGCTTATACCGTTTACGATTAATGATCTTGCGAAAATTACAAACCATAGAAGTGGTGAAATAAAATTTGGAGAGAAAATGATAACGGTTCCAAAAGATACTAATCCTATCGAATTCCTGAAAACGTGTGAAGCAAAATATGTTTTACTCGGAATTCCGGAAGATATTGGTATCAGAGCTAATTTTGGAAGACCCGGAGCAGCTTCGGCTTGGGATAGTGCCATAAAAGGGATTGCCAATATTCAACACAATCGTTTTTGTAAAGGAAGCCAAATCATTGTTTTGGGACAATTGAATGTTTGTCAAGAAATGAAAGAAGTAGAACATCTGGATTTTAATGATATCGATGATCGTTCAAAATTGAGTCAGTTAGTAGAAAAAATAGATAAAGATGTTTCTCATATCATTTTTAATATTATAAAACTGGGGAAAATACCTATCGTTATTGGTGGTGGCCATAATAATTCTTACGGAAATATAAAAGGTGCGGCTCTTGCCAAAGGAAAATCCATAAACGCCATTAATTTTGATGCTCATTCTGATTTTAGAATTTTAGAAGGTCGTCACAGCGGAAACGGTTTTTCATATGCTTATGAAGAAGGTTTTTTAAAAAAATATTTTGTCTTTGGCTTACACGAAAATTACACTTCAAAAAGCGTGTTGGATATCCTCAAAAAAATTGAAGACCGAGTGCGTTATGTAACCTATGACAGCATCAACATTCGAAAAGAAAAAGTCTTTCATCAGGAAATGGTTCAAGCAATGGAATTTGTCAATACAGATCCTTTTGGTATAGAAATAGATTTGGATGCTATTCCAAATATTGCCAGTAGTGCTATGACTTTAAGTGGCTTTTCGGTAGAAGAACTCCGTCAATTTGTATCCTTTTTTGCCAAAAATAAAAACGCCACTTATTTACATATTTGTGAGGGAGCACCAGATTTAGGTGAAGATAAAAACAATCACTTAATCGGGAAATTAATTGGTCATTTAGTAACTGATTTCATAAAATCAAATCACGAATAATTTAGAACCGATCACTTTTACAAGGGATTGTCTTTAATTAAAAAGAGAAAATTCACATAATCAACCATCAAAAATAATAATACTATCTTTGCCAAACTATCTGTGTACCTAATACAAGATATCTAATATCAAAAATATGTTATTCGAAGATTTATCACTTTCTAAAAGTATCCAAAAAGCCGTATTTGAACAAGGCTATATCAGTCCAACCCCTATTCAAGAACAATCAATTCCACTCGTTTTAGCCGGAAGAGATCTGATAGGTTGCGCACAAACAGGAACAGGTAAAACTGCCGCATTCGCTATTCCTATAATACATCAATTACACCGAATTGTAGGTTCCTCAAAAAAAGCCAAACAAATCCGTGCCTTAGTAGTCACTCCAACCCGAGAATTAGCGGTTCAAATTGGACAAAGTTTTGATACTTATGGCAAATATACCAACCTAACTCAATTGACTATTTTTGGGGGTGTTTCACAAAATCCTCAAGTGGACACTTTAAGAAACGGAGTCGACATCTTGATTGCAACTCCGGGAAGATTGTTAGATTTACACAAACAAGGCTTTATAGATTTAGATCATTTACACACATTAGTTCTTGACGAAGCAGACCAAATGCTGGACATGGGATTTGTAAATGATGTCAAAAAAATTGTAAAGCTTACACCAAAAAACAGACAAACACTCTTTTTCTCTGCAACAATGCCAATTGCTATCAGAGAACTTGCAGAAATGTTCTTAAGTGATCCAGCAACCGTGACCGTTTCTCCAGTATCCTCAACTGCTGAAAACGTTGAACAGCGCCTTTATTTTGTTGAAAAAACAGAAAAAAGAAATTTGTTATATCATTTAATAAAAAATGAAAATCTGACTGATGTTTTAGTCTTTTCAAGAACCAAACACGGAGCTGATAATGTTGTAAAAGCATTACGCAAAAATAATATCGCAGCCGAAGCTATTCATGGTGACAAATCACAAAATGCCCGACAACGCGTTTTAGATGCTTTCAAAAACAAAGAAGTTGGAGTATTAGTTGCTACCGATATTGCGGCTCGTGGAATTGATATTGATCAATTGCCTTTTGTCATCAACTTTGATTTACCAAATATTCCGGAAACTTATGTGCATCGAATTGGGAGAACCGGTCGTGCCGGAAACGGCGGAATTGCTATTTCATTTTGTAGCAAGGACGAACATGCCTATTGGAAAGACATCCAAAAACTCATAAAAGTGGATGTAAAAACTGTTATTGATCATCCTTACCCTTGGCATTCCGGAAGTCCTGAAGGTGGCGCTCCTGCCCAAAAAAACAATTCAAACCGAAGTGGCGGTGCGCATAAATCAAGAAAATCAAACGCATCAAAACAAAATAAAAAGCGTTGGTATTAACTAACTTTTAGCTCTAAATATCGGGTGTAAGAAATTCCTTTTAGCTTCTGTTTTCAAAAACGTTATTAATCGTTAATATACTTATTTACAACGATTTATATGTTAATTCAGACTCCATGAACAAACAACTTAATTAAATTTGTTAAACAATTAATTATCAACAATTTAATTTAAAAATTATGGAAACATTAGTTAAAAGAAACGGCTTATTCCCGTTAGTACCTGTAAACACTTTTTTTGATGATCTTTTCACAAAAGATGTTTTTGATTGGACAGATAGAAATTTTTCATCCATAGGAAGCAATTTGCCATCTGTAAATTTAAAAGAAACAGATGATCACTTAAAAATTGAGTTAGCAGCTCCTGGAATGAAAAAAGAAGATTTCAAAGTTGAAATTGACAATAATACCCTTCTTATCTCTTCTGAAAAAGAAGAAGAAAAAGAAGAAACCAGAAAAAAAGACAACTACATCCGTAAAGAATTCAATTATCAATCTTTCTTCAGATCATTTTCTCTACCTGAATATATTGATGAAAGTAAAATTGAAGCCAATTATAAAGATGGTATTCTTCATATAGATATCGCTAAAAAAGAAGGCGGTAAAAGAAAAACAACTAAAAAAATAGCAATCAAATAGAAAATCGTGAAATTAAATTATTTATAACAATTTAATTTTCGATTAAAATCGTTAAACCCTACTAAACATATGGTTTAACGATTTTAATTTTGAATCGCTCATTTTCAACTCGACTTTGATTATTTCTCAAAAATAAAAGGCATTTAAAATAACGTCAAAAAACCAATCTTATGAATACGTCAAAAAATTTCCCAAAACCAATACAGTCGCTAAAAGATTCCCAAAAAAACCAAAATGAAGAATATCAAATGAGAAATCAATTGATTAGTCCTAGATTTGAAATAGCAACATTTAATAATTTATCAGGAACAAAATTACAAAATTCATTACTGTTTTTAATGTATTCACAAGATAATGAAACTCTCTTTATATAGAGTTTAGGGTAATGTAATAAATAAAAAAGAAGCCTCATAATGAGGCTTCTTTTTTTTATAGAATATTATTTTTGACAGACTATTTTACTGCGGTTTCAATCTCATCATCACCTTCCCATTGCCCCACAACTGATGTTGCTAAAGCGTTTCCTAAAACATTTGTTGCACTGCGAAACATATCACAAAAATGATCGATTGGCAAAATCAAAGCAATACCTTCAATAGGAATATCAAACATACCACAGGTTGCAGCTACAACAACTAAACTGGCTCTTGGTACTCCGGCAATTCCTTTACTGGTGAGCATTAAAACTAAAAGCATGGTCATCTGCGTTCCCATATCTAAATGAATTCCATACGCTTGTGCTATAAAAATACTTGCAAAAGTCATGTACATCATACTTCCATCTAAATTGAAAGAATATCCCAACGGCAACATAAAAGAAACTATTCTGTCTTTAATTCCAAAACGTTCTAATTCTTCCGTAAGTTTTGGAAAAACTGCTTCACTGCTTGTTGTTCCAAAAGCAATAATCAACGGGCTAACAATTCTTTTGAGCAATACGGTCATTCTACTTTTCAGAAAAATATAACCTACAAGTATTAAAAATACCCAAAGTGATGAAATTCCGATTAAAAAAGAACCAAAGAATTTGAAATATGTTATCGCCAATTCTTGAAAATCTCTAACTGCAAAAACGCCTGCAATAGCACCAAAAACACCAATTGGAGCAAACTTCATTACATAGTTTACCATTTTAAGAACAATATGTGATGTTTTATCTAAGGCATTTATTACTGGTTTTACATAATCGCCTAAGGAAGCCGCAGCCAAACCAAAGAAAATAGAAAATATTACAATTTGTAAAATTTCATTGGTAGCCATTGCTTCTACAATACTTTTGGGAACAATGTGCTCAATGAAATTTTCAAAAGACAAGCTTTGTGTTTTGGCAGTTACCTCAGATGCTGTGGTCAAATCAACGTTAGATAAATTAAGACCAACTCCAGGTTCTAATAAATTCACGAAAAACATTCCTAATAATAAGGATATAAATGATGCTGTAAAAAACCATCCTAATGCTTTACCGCCAATTCTTCCTACTGCCTTTATGTCTCCTAATTTAGCAATACCAACAACAAGTGTAGTAAATACTAAAGGCGAAATAATCATTTGAACCAATCGTATAAAAACGGTAGCCAGCATTTTTATTTTAGAACTAAAAGATTGTGCAACTTCTGTCCCAACAGAATTATGAATAATAATTCCTAAGACAGCTCCAAGAAGCATTGCTACCAAAATTTGTCCTGTTAAGCCTGAGAAAAAAGATTGTTTTTTTGTTTCTGCTTGCGTCATTATATTGGTGATTTTGTTTTAACCGTGATTAGTTCCTTAGTTTCTGTTTTTAAAAGAAGTTGCGTGAACTTAATTTGCATTACGCTACAGAAATAGTTCGTAAAAATTAGACATAGGTCTTGTTTATCAAATAGAAATCAGCTAAAACTATAGCTGCCATGGCTTCTACAATAGGAACTGCACGTGGAACTACACATGGATCATGACGCCCTTTTCCGGTCATCTCGGTGATATTTCCTTGGTTATCTAATGATTCTTGTTTTTGCATAATTGTTGCCACAGGCTTGAAAGCCACACGAAAATAAATATCCATTCCATTACTGATTCCGCCTTGAATTCCGCCTGAAAGGTTTGTTTTTGTCGTTCCATCAGGATTGTACAAATCATTATGTTCACTTCCTTTCATCTTAGATCCACAAAATCCACTTCCGAATTCAAATCCTTTTACGGCATTTATTGAAAGCATTGCTTTACCAAGTTCAGCATGTAATTTATCAAAAACAGGTTCTCCCAAGCCAATTGGTACGTTTTGAATTACACATGTTACGGTTCCTCCTACAGTATCACCTTGTTTACGAATATCACGAATATAATCTTCCATTATTGCAGCAGATTCTTCATCCGGACAACGAACAGGATTACTTTCGGTTTTAGAAAAATCTAATTCTTGGTATGGTTTTTCTAAATAAATAGGTCCAACCGAGGAAACGTAGGCGTTTATTTTAATATCCGGTAACATTTGCTTTGCAACTGCTCCGGCAACTACTCTACTGGCAGTTTCTCTGGCAGAACTGCGTCCACCGCCACGATAATCGCGAACGCCATATTTTTTTTCATAAACATAATCAGCATGACTCGGTCTGTAATTATCTTTGATATGAGAGTAATCGTCTGATTTTTGATTGGTATTGGGTATGATGAAACCAATTGGAGTTCCTGTCGTTTTTCCTTCAAAAATTCCAGATAAAAATTGTACATCATCTGGTTCTTTTCGTTGCGTAACGATAGCGGATTGTCCTGGTTTTCTTCTTGACATTTCTTGTTGAATAGCTTCTAAATCTAAAGTTATTCCTGATGGACAGCCATCAATTATTCCGCCTAATGCTTCTCCGTGAGATTCGCCAAAAGTAGTTATTCTAAATAGTGTTCCGTAGCTATTTCCTGCCATTGTGATTTGTTTTGAACAAAAGTACCATTTTAGTTTAAAGTTCAAAAGTTTAAACCGAAATTTCAAGATAAACTTTTCATCATTATTCACTATTTAGCACTATTTCCGTCAATTCCTTAACTTATAGTTTAATTTCAATTAACAATAATGCTATTAATTTGTAAAACTTGAAATTAAATTACATTGAAAAAAAAATAATTTGAATTGGTTATCCTTACAGATGCGCACTTGAAACTTATGGAAGTCAAGACAAAGAACTTTGCAACCAAGTAGTAAATTCTGATCTTTTTATTAAAAGGTTTACTTTTTAAACCACAAAAGCACAACGAATTAAACAATTATTTTACAATGACTTAAAAATAAAAAACACAAATAAAACCTTTTTTAGAAATCATATAAGTGTGAATTATATAACTTTTTCCAATTATTGTATAATTTTTACGTTTACAATAGTTCTAAGTTTGCAGTAATAAAAAAAACCCCTTTATGAAAAAAATTATTTTATCAGCTTTTATGTTAATTGGATTAGCATTTACAGCACAAGCACAAACAATTTCAAAAAATGCTTTAGGTCTTCGTTTTGGTGACAGTGGCGGTTTTGGTACTGAAATATCATACCAAAGAGCTCTATCTAATGACAATCGTCTTGAATTAGATTTAGGTTGGAGAAATAGAAATAACTACAACAATAATGATTTCGATGACAATGCTATCAAATTAACTGGTTTATACCAATGGGTTTGGAATATTGACGGTGGATTCAACTGGTACGCTGGTATAGGTGGTGGTTTAGGTACTTATAATAGAGATTATTATGACAATTCAAACTACAATAATGAAACTTTTGCTTTTGCAGCCGGAGATATTGGTATTGAGTACAATTTTGATATTCCTTTATTGATTTCTTTGGATTTCAGACCAGAAATTGGCGGAAGTGATTATTACGACAATCACTACGGATCAGATATTGCGTTAGCAGTTAAATTTCAGTTCTAATTAAATTGAAAACAATAAAAAATCCCGTCATATTGATTATGACGGGATTTTTTATTTTATGATGATTTCTTTTTTAGAATTTATTCTGACCACACAAAAAGGATTTGTAAAAGCTTGAGTTACCATACTTCCGGATTCAGGTATTGTTTCTTTTATGGTTACAATGATATTTTTATCAGTTTCTAAAGCACTTTCAATTCCTATTGTATAGCCGCCGGATGTTTTTTCTCCCATATTTAAAACAATAAAATTGGAATGCTCAATATCTGTCGGCTTTATTTTATTCTTTAAACTGGCATCATTTTCTAACATTTTCACTTCATTAGGTTCTGTCAGAATTTCAAAAAAACGAATACTGGCACCACCATCCGATTGTTGTGTCAGAACTTCAAACAAAGGTAATTTCTCCGAATTTTTGGTAGAGGAAACACCACATGAGAACAAAATTAAACTCAATCCGAATAAAAGTCCTTTCTTCATTTTTAATTATTTAAAGAGTAATTATACAAATTTGTTTATTGCTTTATGATATAATTCTTCATACAAAGGCAGAATGTTTTTTATATCAAATTTTTGAGCAACAACTAAGGCATTCGATTTAAATTTTGAAAGAACAGCATCTTCTTTTAGAATCTTTAGTGCATTCTGAGCCATTTCATCCGTATTTCCTACATCACTTAAATATCCTGAAATTCCATCAAAATTCACTTCCGGTAAACCTCCTGAATTACTCGAAATCACAGGAACGCCACAAGCCATAGCTTCAAGAGCAGCCAAACCAAAACTTTCTGTTTCAGATGGTAACAGAAATAAATCTGTTAATCCTAATATTTTATCAATTTCATTACTGTTACCAAAGAAAATCACTTTGTCTAATATCCCTAATTCCTGACATAAATATTCTGCTTTTTCTTTTTCAGGACCATCACCCACCATCATTAATTTAGCTGGAATTTCTTTTTGAATGTTATAAAATATTTTGATAACATCCGGAATTCGTTTTACTTTTCTAAAATTACTGATGTGTGTTATAATACGTTCATTTTCATTTGCCATAACCGAACGCTGACAAGGCTTATGAAGATCTTTTTCCTCTTTTTCTAATTCAATAAAATTAGGAATAACCTGAATTTCATTTTTAATATTGAACAATTTAAGAGTATCTTCTTTTAAACTTTGGGAAACCGAAGTCACAAAGTCAGACTTGTTGATGCTGAATGTTACCGCAGGTTTGTAAAAAGGATGATTCCCAACCAGGGTGATATCGGTTCCGTGAAGCGTCGTTACCATCGGAATATTGATTCCTTCATCTTTCAGCATTTGCTTTGCCATATATCCTGCATATGCATGTGGAATAGCATAATGCACATGAAGCAATTCGATTTTATATAGTTTAACCATATCAACCAATTTGCTGGATAACGCCAATTCATAGGGCTGATAATGAAATAAAGGATATTCAGGAACATTCACCTCGTGGTAATGTACATTTGGATTTAATAATGCTAAACGTACGGGCTGACTATAGGTTATAAAGTGAATTTCATGTCCGCGTCGAGCCAATTCAAGACCTAACTCTGTAGCTACAACGCCACTTCCGCCAAAGGTAGGATAACAAACTATTGCTATTTTCATTTAAATATTTTAAGGATACGAATTTACTGAAAATAGAAATGCATTTTTAGAAAAATTACGTTAAATCTTATGATTGAATTCCGATTTAACAGTAATAATTTGAGGTTTTATTTGACAATTGCTTCATAAATCACTTTCTGGATATCTTCTCGGATATTCTCTTTAGATAATGTGTTCTTAGCGTCGTTTGGAAAAGTTCTATTGGATAAAAACACATAAACAATCTCGTTATCCGGATCAGCCCAAGCCATCGTCCCTGTGAAACCAGTGTGTCCAAAACTAGTCATTGAAGCACAACCACATGTTGGACCTTCAATTCCTAATTGTGGTTTATCAAACCCAATTCCCCTCCTATTTCCTTCAGGACAAAAATAGCAGGTATTAAAATCATTAAATGTTTGCTCTGAAAAATAGGTATGATTTCCATAATTTCCTTTTTGAAGATACATCTGCATTATTTTAGCCACATCCATAGCATTCGAAAAAATACCGGCATGTCCTGCAATTCCGCCTTCCATAGCTGCTGCCATATCATGAACATACCCCTGAATCGTCTGATGACGAAAATACGTATCAATTTCTGTTGGAGGAATGTCAGTTTTATTGGTCTTTTGCAATGGATTATACATGGTTTTATTGGCTCCCAGAGGCTTAAAAAAGTTTTCAAAACTCAATAAATCTATCTTTTTACCTGTTGTTTTTTCTAAATAATCCTTAAGAATCATAAAGGTAAAATCACTGTATTTGTATTCTTTTTTAAGCGATAATTTACTGTCAACAATCATTTTCATAATAGTGTCATGATAATCGTTTCTGATAAAAAGACTATCGGCTACTTGTTTAGAAAACTGCTCACTTGGTATTTTTCTATAATATTTTTCTAAAGGTCTTGAAGCACTATTTAGCGTTCCTTTATAAAAAGGAATCCAAGCCACAAGTCCTGCATAATGCGATAACAGTTCCTTGAAATGGATATTTTGTTTGTCTGTATTATTAAAAATAGGCAACATGGTTCCCAATGTAGTTTCCATATTGATTTTTTTCTGATCGTATTGTTGCATGACATTAGGCAAAGTAGACAGAATTTTTGTCAATGAAGCCACGTCATAAATAGTTGAATTATCTATTTTCATGATAGGTTCATAGGTTTGGTATCCAAAAGATTTCTGGTAAATTACTTTTCCTTTCCTCGCGACCAAAACCTGAATTCCGGGCGCCATTTTGCCTGATATTGCTTTTTGGGCTAAAACATCAATTTGGGCTAGTTTTGCCGTACTCATCCCCACATTTTCAGGAGCTGTAAATCCTAACCGATTTATTTTTTCGGTAGTCAATCCTTCATTTACTTTAAAATTCTGATTGATTGAAACCGGCAATTTACCTTTCGCATCAATAGCTCCAAAAATCAGCTCCGCAGCAACTTCTTGAGCAATCGCATTATTTTGGTACGAAACGATTACACTTTCTATTTCCTCAAAATTGGTAATAGGCAATAGCGAATATGGTTTTGCAAAAACATCGAGAATGACATTGTTCTTTTTAGCTATTTCTTGTAACCAAAGTAATTCGTTTTCGGTAAAATCATGACTTTTCCAAGCCTTATCTGATTTATGAAATCCAATAATTACTGTATTAAATTCTTTTAATTTAACATTGAGACTGTCAATATTGGTGTCTGATACTTCAGTGACTTCTGTATATTTTTTTAAGGTTGTAACAAAAGAACTATTTGTATCATCGCCTAATTTCACATAGGCAATTTTGTTATTTGCTAACTCTTTTATTGGTAAGATTTCATTTTTATTTTTTAAAACCGTGGTTGCATTTTCAAACAATTGGTATTGCAATGCATCATTTTCGACAGGATTGATATCGGTATATAAATTGGGAATTACTATTGGCTTGTAATTATTTAAACCCGCTTTAAATTTATAACGCAAAATCTTCTTTACAGAAAAAGCAATTCGTTCCTCCGAAATAAGGCTGTCTTGATACGCTTTAGAAATTTTTTCAATCGCCAAAGGAACATTCTCTGCAAAAAGTAAAATATCATTTCCTGCCAAGAAAGCTTCTAAATCTATATCTCCGGGCTTTTTGAAACTACTTACACCTTTCATATTTAGAGCATCGGTAAAAATTAAACCGTCAAATTCTAAATCTCTTTGAAGCAAATTAGTGACTACATTGAACGAAACTGATGTTGGATAATTTTGACGTAATTCTAAACTCGGAACATTCAAATGTGCGACCATTACCGAAACTAATCCTTCATCGAACATTCTTTTGTAGGGATACAACTCAACCATATCAAGGCGTTCACGAGAAAAGCTAACTGTTGGCAAACTCGTATGTGAATCTGTTGCAGTATCACCATGTCCGGGAAAATGTTTTCCGGTAGCAAAAATACCTTGATTCTGAATTCCAGTCATCAAAGCAATCGCTTTTTCAGTCACATTCACTTTGTTTTCTCCAAAGGAACGATTCCCTATAATTGGGTTTTTAGGATTGGTATTGATATCTAAAACAGGTGCAAAATTGAACTGTATTCCCATACGTTTACTTTCTTTCCCCATTTTTTCGCCTACTTTTTCTATCAGTTTTAAATCCTGAATAGCGCCAAGAGTCATGTTCCAAGGATACCGATAGGTAGAATCGAGTCTCATACTTAGTCCCCATTCTGCATCAATACCTACAAATAAAGGGATTTTTGATTGGGATTGGTAGCGATTGGTTAAACGGGCTTGACGTAATGGCCCGCCTTGAAAAAATATAACGCCACCAATTTTATTCTCTCGAACTAATTTATCGATTGCATTAACATGTGTAGTATCTTTATTAGAATAAGCGGCAACCATAAAAAGTTGGCCAATTTTTTCTTCTAAAGTCAATTGACTATAAATGCTGTCAACCCACTTTATTTCGGCATCAGAATCTTTGAAAAAATTCTTTCTTTCCGATTTAAGGTGTGGAACATAGATTTCTTCGTCTAAAGAAATAGCGGGTCTTTCAAAAGGGAGTGTTACAATACTTTTCTTAGCACTTCCGCAATTAGTAACCAAAAACAATAAGGCAAAGAAAAAACCAATTCTGATACAGAAAATTTTCATTCAATTTTATATTTTAGAAAAAACGACTATGCCAGCTGTCTGCAGCCGGGACTTCCCATGATTCGTTAAATTCTTCGATGTTGTTAACCAAATTATTAAAGACGATTGTGTTTTCTGTAACCGCTTTATCTTTTACCATTTTTTTGAAATCAATCAATGGTTTGTGAGCGATATGTTCGCCCAACTTGAACGTTACATTCATTTTATCCAACAAATCAACGCTGTATTTTTTTTCTAAGCTTTGTATGAATTCTACTGAGGAATCAATGGAACAACCTGTTGCAGCCTGAACATCCTGATTAACAGCCAATATAATAAATCTATTGTATTTTAGCTGATAGGAAGATTCTAAACTGGTACCGTGTGCTGCCCAACTTTCAAGGAAGGATTGCAAAGCGGTCTCTATTTCAGCAAATTCTTCATCAGAAAATTTTCTGTTTGATTGATAAATCCAAATTTTGGATTCTTCTGGTAAATTTTCAAATGGAACGTACATGATTTTATATTTTAGAATTCTAATTAACTATTTTTGATTTGTACTGTTTAACACTTACAAATCTTGTGCATTAGAGATAAGTTCGGCTATATCCATCACTTTTACTTCGCCTTCTTTTTCTTTATTTTTAATTCCATCGGTCATCATAGTGTTACAAAAAGGACAACCTGCCGCAATAATATGTGGTTTGGTTTCTAATGCATCTTCTGTTCTTTCGATGTTGATTTCTTTGTTTCCTGGTTCAGAATCTTTAAACATCTGAGCTCCACCGGCACCACAACACAATCCATTAGCACGGGAACGTTTCATTTCTACAAGTTCAGCA
Source organism: Flavobacterium lacustre (assembly GCF_027474525.2). NCBI lineage: Bacteria > Pseudomonadati > Bacteroidota > Flavobacteriia > Flavobacteriales > Flavobacteriaceae > Flavobacterium > Flavobacterium lacustre. The sequence goes on along the minus strand of NZ_CP114882.2, from coordinate 2,414,061 downwards.
TCTAATTTTTGGATTAAATCTCTGGGTGCTTCATAGACATTATTGGCTCTGCCTAAATAACATGGATCATGAAAAGTGATTCGTTTTCCTTTGAATTGACCACCTTCAATGGTTAATCTTCCATCATCTAATAATGATTTTAGAAATTCAGTATGGTGAACAACTTCATATTTACCGCCTAATTCAGGATATTCATTTTTTAATGTATTAAAACAATGTGGGCAAGCTGTAACAATTTTTTTTATTTCATAGGCATTCATGACTTCAATATTAGTCATAGCCTGCATTTGAAATAAAAATTCATTTCCTGCTCTTTTAGCGGGATCACCTGTACAACTTTCCTCTGTACCAAGTACTGCAAAAGAAACGTTTGTGCGATTTAATATGCGTACAAATGCCTTTGTAATTTTCTTTGCTCTATCATCAAAACTTCCTGCACAACCTACCCAAAACAAGACTTCTGGTTGTTTTCCTTGGGCCAGCATTTCGGCCATTGTTGGTACTACTAAAACTTCTGACATTGTATCCTTTTTATCTGTTATTCGATTTAGTTTTATATGCTCCTTCTTTGCTCTTATTTGCGGTGTGCGTGAGGGATAGAAGTGGAGCTCTTTTTTGTGAGGCTTTTTTCGCCTTACAAAAAAAGCGGGAACGGATAGCCCGACCCGTAGTTTTTACGGAGGGTCACGCCCAAATTATTTTATTCGTTTTTCCAATTTAATCGGTCTTGCTGATTGTATTGCCATGGTGCTCCATTGTTTTCAATATTGGTCATCATAGCATTTATAGGCATTGGTGCGGCACTTTGTTCCATTACCAAATAGCGTCTCATATCCATAATTATGGAAAGCGGACTGATACTTACCGGACATTCCTCTACGCAAGCATTGCAGGATGTACAAGCCCAAAGCTCTTCGGCGGTGATATAATCGTTTAATAATGATTTGTTATCGGGAACAAAAACACCTTTATTAGCGTCTATGTTTTTACCTACTTCTTCGAGTCTGTCTCTGGTATCCATCATGATTTTTCGAGGAGACAGTTTTTTGCCTGTTAAATTAGCGGGACATGAGGAAGTACAACGGCCACATTCGGTACAGGTATAAGCGTTTAATAATTGTACCCAATTTAAATCCTGAACATCACTGGCGCCAAATTTAGCTGGCACTTCGGTTTCTGTTGCCGGTGCTGCCGCAAAAGGATCAGCATTAGGATCCATCATCATTTTGACTTCGTTTGTCACTGATTCTAAATTATCAAATTGTCCTTGAGGATTTAGATTTGCAAAATAAGTATTGGGGAAAGCCAACAATATGTGTAAGTGTTTTGAAAAATACAAATAGTTCATAAAAAGCAATATCCCAACAATATGCAACCACCAGAATATTTCTGAAAGAAGCATAACCAACTCATTTGAAACACCATTAAAAATAGGTTCTATAAACTGACTTACCGGAAAAGCTCCTGCTTTTACAAAATGAGAAAAACCTCCAGGAACATTTTGCAAATGCAAGTCGGAAGCATTCATCAACAAAAACAAGGTCATTAAAACAACTTCAAAATATAAGATATAATTGGCATCTTTTTTTGGATATCCGTTCAAATCTGAACTTATGAATCGTTTGAGTTTTATACTATTTCTTCTAATCCAAAAAATAGTTACTGCCACTAAAACCAACAGCGCCAATATTTCGAAAGAAGCAATCAAAACATCATATGTAATTCCTAAAAAAGAAAAAACTCGGTGCGTACCAAAGAGTCCATCAATTATTATTTCCAGTAATTCAATATTGATGATTACAAAACCCACATAAACTATAATGTGTAGTACTCCTGCTATGGGCCTTTTGACCATTTTAGATTGTCCCAAAGCGATCATTGCCATGTTTTTCCAACGGGCATTAGGATTGTCTTTGCGATTTATTGCTGTACCCAGATTTATGTTTCTAATAATCTTTTTGACGCTGTTATAAAAATAACCAAAACCAATAATTAGTAGGATTGCAAATAAAATGTTGTCTAAATAGCTCATGATTGCTAATTTTTAGCTTTAGAAATAGAATCGTTTATCGGACCAACATAAGGTTTATTTTTCTTTCCAAAAAGAGAAACATTTACATATCGTGTTGGATAAAGTCTTACGTCTTGTAACAATAATTCTAATTCTTTAGTAGTTGATTTCAAATTGGCATACAAAGCTTCATCTTTCAATAATTTACCTGCTGTGCCTTTACCGGATTCTAAATCCCCCATCATACCATCTACTTTGGCTAATGTTTTATTGAGATTTTTAACTGTTTTTCCTAAATCGGCCTTGTTCAATGAATCGGAAATTTTAGAAAAATCACTTGACACTTTATTAAAGTTGGTTACAACTCCTTTTATTTGCGCTTTATTGTCATCTAAAATTGAATTTGCACTAACAGAAGCTTTATTAAATTGAACCATTGTTTTACTCAATTCAGACAAAGTCAGTTTCAAGTCTTCTTGCGCTTTTTTATCCAAAATATTATTTAATCCTGACAATAAACTATCAGCATTACTCATTACTTTTTCTAACTTTTCCTGAATAGGAACCAACTTTTCACTTAAAGAAGAAGTTAATCCTAACTTTACGTTTCCTTGTAATTTCTGGCCATCAACTGCCAAAACTTTATTATTGAAATCAGGGTGAATCGCAATTTGTTTCCCTCCGATAAAACCAGGCTCGTAAATAGCCGCTACGCTGGTTTTAGAAATTGGAAAATCAGTTTTTAACTGTAACTCCACTAATAATTTTCCTGTAGTTTCATTTATGGTAATACTGTTTACTTTACCAATAACCAGTCCGTTTAAAGTAACAGACGCTGAAGTAGCCAGTCCTTCTACGTTATCATATTCTACATAAAATGTTTTGTAATCTGTAAAAAGGTCTTTTCCTTTTAAAAAACTATAGCCCCAAATAAACAATAAAATAGAAGCAATGACTAATATGGCGGTTTTGATTTCTCTTGATATTTTCAAAATGTGAGTATTTTTTACAAAATTAATATAAAATAATTGAACTTGGGGGTATTATTTAATTGCTTCTTGGATACTGATTTTTTCACCGTTTCTGAATGCAATTAAAAAAGCGGAATTAAATCCTTTATTTCTGGCTTCCTGCATTTGTTTTTGAGCTTCATCATAATCGGATGTTTCACCATACATATACTTGTAAACCTTATTGTCATAAGACATAGATATCGAATTTAATCCTTTAAAATTTTTAGGTTCTAAAGCCAACTTTTTTACACTTGCAGAAAGTTGTACTTTATAAATAACATCGGAAGCATTTTTTTTGAGTTCTGTTTTTTTAAGTTCCGAAGAATTTATAATTACTTTAGGTTTTACAGGAGTTGAAGTATCTTTGATTGGTTTCTCAATAATTTTTTGTGAAGGTCTGACATCGGGTGTTTCCGCTTCTCCACTACCAAAATACTCGTTTTTATAACTAATAATAGCATCTGCAATGGCTCTGGCTATTTCGTTTTGTCCTTCTTCTGAATTCAATTTATCTCCTTCAACCGGATTCGATATAAATCCCATTTCAACCAATACTCTTGGCATATATGCTTTATGCAACACCATAAAAGGCGCCTGTTTTACCCCTCCGTGTCTTAATTTTTTTCCTAAAGCACCGAAAGATTCTTCCACTTTACTGGCTAATGAAATACTATTGTCTAAATATTCCTCTTGCATCAAAGTCATCCCGATCATGGTTTCGGGAGAATTAGGGTCGAAACCTTCATATTTTTGTTTGTAGTCTTTTTCCAATGTAATAACGGAGTTCTCTTTTTTGGCCGCTTCTAAATTTGAAGCAATTTTATTCATACCCATTACATAGGTTTCAGTCCCATCGGCAACCGTATTTTTATTTGCATTACAATGAATTGAGACAAAAATATTAGCATCTGCTCTGTTGGCAATATTCGCTCTTTCGATTAAATCAATAAATACATCTGTTTTTCGGGTGTAAATCACATCAATTTTAGGATTTGCTTCTAAAAGCTTCCCCACTTTTAAAACAACAGCTAATGCTATATTTTTTTCAACACGTCCACTATAGACTGCTCCAAAATCATGTGCTCCATGACCGGCATCCAAAGTGACTTTGAATACATTAGATTGTGCGTTGATGCCTAAAGTGACTATAGTAAGAAATAAAGTAAGGTATACTTTAATTTTGTTTGTAATATGCATAAATCTAAAAGTTAATTTTAATTAAAACACTGGGGCTATAAATTTTATAAATGCCTATTTTTGACAAAAAATTATATGTAAGTTTGACACGTCAAAAAACAAGCCATAATTTTACAAAAATAGTATTTAAACCTTTGCGTACAAACTTATTTAATATCGTTTTATTATCAATTTTCCTAACATTAGGATGCGGTAATTTATATTCACAAGATATAACAAAAAAAACAACTACTATACCCGCTAGAAAACAAATAGATAGCAGTAAAACTGTAGTTGATTCCATTCAAAAAACTCCTGATCTTATCAAAAAGGAAGCTGATTCCATAAAAAAAGACAGCATAAAACCCAAAAAAGCATTTCTTGATGGTAAAGTAAAATACAAAGCCGAAAACTATGCTAAAATCGACCAAAAGAAAAAACTTATTACTTTATATGACAAAGCCGAATTGTACTATCAGGATATCGAACTGAAATCAGGTATTATAGTTATGGATTATGAAAAAAATGAGGTGTATGCCGGCAGAATTAAAGATTCGACAGGAGCATATACTCAATTTCCAAATTTCAAACAAGGCACAAATGTGGTAGAACCGGATTCTATCCGATTTAATTTCAAAACTAAAAAAGCATTAATTTGGAATTCAAGATCAGAACAAGGGGAATTTAAAATAAAAGCATCTGTTACCAAGAAAGAAAATGATTCTGTTTATTTCCTGAAAGGCGCCAGATTTACAACTTCAAAAGACATTGATAATCCCGAATATTATTTTCAAACCAATAAAGTAAAATTCATTCCTGGAAAAAAAGTAGTTACTGGTTTAACCAATATGGTTATCGCTGATGTACCAACCCCTATTGCTCTGCCGTTTGCATTTTTTCCAATGAGTAAAGAAACCAGTGTTTCCGGGATTCTTTTACCAAGTTATAATGACTCTAATACCAGAGGATTCTCATTGCAAAATGGTGGTTATTATTTTGCTTTAAGCGATAATTATGATTTAACGGTTTTGGGGGATTATTACACCAACGGAAGTTATGGAATGCGTTTTGAATCTAATTATGCCAAAAGATATAATTATCGGGGAAACGTTAATATTCGATTTGAAAACTTAATTTCCAGTGAAAGAGGATATCCTGATTATTCGAAACAAAGAATCTATAACATTCAATGGTCACACCAAAAAGATTCAAAAGCAAATCCTAATTCCAGTTTTTCAGCATCGGTGAATCTTGGAAGCAGTAAATACTTTAAACAATCCATCAATCAGAATAATATTGGTTCCAATTTAAATAATACCTTAAGTTCTTCGGTCTCATACAGCAAAACTTTTAATAGAATTGTTCCTCAGGCAAGACTTTCATTGACGGCCACACATTCTCAAAACACGCAGACTGAAGAGATTAATATGACGTTGCCAACGCTACAATTTAGTGTTGACCGTGTGTATCCGTTTGTAGGGAAAGATGGTGTTAAAAAAGGTTTCTTTAAGAATATAAATTTACAATACGATTTAAGCGGAAAAAACAGCATCACCACAAACGATTCCTTATTCTTTAAGCCTCAAATGTTTGATGATGCAAAAATAGGACTTCAACATACAATTCCGTTAAGTACTAATTTTAAGATATTTAAATACTTCAGCGCTTCTTCTTCTTTTAATTATAAAGAAGTTTGGTATACCAAAACAATCAAAAGAAGTTATGATTCAGATTTAAGCAAAGTGGTTGATACTAATGTAAAAGGATTTGATGCTTATAGAACTTATTCCTTTTCTTCTAGCGTAGGAACAACTATTTATGGAACATTTAATTTTGGAGAAGATAAAAAAATAAAATCTATCCGCCACGTCATGCGTCCATCAGTTTCCTATGGCTACACTCCTAGTTTTGAGAAATATTATGACACTTACGCTGCCGATGCAAGCGGTACGATGATTAAACAATATTCTCGATTTGAAGGAGGTATTTTTGGTGCTCCCGGAATATCAAATTCAAATACTTTAGGCTTTGATTTAAGCAATACTTTTGAAGCAAAAGTTACTGATAAAGACAGTACTAAAGTTGAACCTAAAAAAATAATGTTATTGAATAACTTAAACCTTTCAACAGGTTATAATCTTGATGCAGATGGAGTAACCGCTCTGGCTTGGTCACCTGTGAGAGTTAGTGGTGGAACCCAATTATTCAATAATAAGATGAATGTTAATTTTGGAGCGACATTAGACCCTTATGCTATTGACAATTCTGGAAAAAGAATCAATATGTTTAACATTGACAACGGCGGAAGTTTGTTCCGTATGACTAGTGCTAATATGACATTAAATTATTCTCTTTCAAGCAAAGATAGCGAGAAAGACAAAAAGGAGGATAAAAACACACAAAGCGAAAGAAATGGTGGTCGTGAGGATGATTTATTTGGAACAAATACTGATTTAAGTGATAATCGTAAAAGTCAATTTGGAGATTCTGAAGATGATGGCGAAGATGTTATTTCAGAATTTTTCAGTTCTAAATTACCATGGGATATGACATTTGCCTATTCCCTAACTTACGGAAATAACAATAGAGAAAAGAAAATTATCGGTAACTCGGTAATGATTTCTGCCAATGCTGATATAACACCAAAATGGAAAGCCGGAGTATCCACCGGTTATGATTTTGTACAAAAAGGAGTAACATTTACCCAATTGCGTTTTGAAAGAGATTTGTTAAGTTGGAGAATGGATTTCAATTGGACTCCATTTGGAGACAATGCGAATTGGGGGTTTTTCATCGGAATAAAATCCGGTGTATTAAGCGATATAAAATGGGATAAACGAAGTACAACTAACCGATAATTTACACATGAAAAAGATCATTTTTACCGAAAATGCCCCAGCACCAATAGGTCCTTACAATCAGGCAGTGCTAAAAGGAAATACACTGTATACTTCCGGTCAGATTGCAATACATCCAGCTACAGGAGTATTAGTTTTAGACAGTATTGAAGCCGAAACCCAACAAGTTATGCAAAATATGAAAGCAGTGCTAGAAGCTGCCGGGATGACCTTTGAAAATGTAGTTAAAACAACTATTTTTATTATGGACATGGCTGATTTTGGAAAAATAAATACAATTTACGGAACTTATTTTAACGAAAAAACCGCTCCAGCTCGTGAAACGGTTCAAGTGGCATGTTTGCCAAAAAATGTAAATATAGAAATCTCTATGATTGCAGTGCTATAGCATTCAATAATAATTGTGCTGTTGCCTCATTAGTAGCCAATGGCACATTATGAACATCGCAAACACGAATTAGCATATTGATATCCGCTTCATGAGGATGACTTGATAACGGGTCTTTAAAAAAGAAAACCATCTGAGTTTTTCCTTCAGCGACTCTGCCCGCAATTTGAGCATCGCCTCCTAATGGTCCTGAAAGCATTCTTTTTGTTTTAAAACCTGCATCTTCGGCTTTTCCTCCAGTAGTTCCGGTAGCAATAAGCTTTATTTTTTCCTGCTGTAAAAGCGTTTTATTTTTAATCAAAAAATTGACTAAATCAACTTTTTTACCATCATGAGCAATAATAGCTATTTCCATAAATTATTATTTATTTGCAACGTGATAAGCAATAAGTCCGTCAATTGGTCTTCTTAATACATTACCTAATTGCATCTCATATTTATCAAATGTAATTTGCAATTCTTCTTTTAAATAAAAAGCGATTGAACCTACAAAATGCACAGGAACTTCTTTGTAATTATCATATTGACGAATATAGTTTTTCACAAAAGATTTCATGCCTTTGAAAATAATTTTTTTACAAAATTCATCTTCTTTATGCTGAATTAAAAACTTAGCAAAAGTGGCTAAATAAGCATTAGGGTTTGGTTCTTTGTATAATTTACTTTTGATAAAGTCTGGATCTAAATCGTATTCTTTTTCAAATTCAACAGCCAAATGTTTTGGCATTTTGTTGAAATAATACTTTCTGATTAATTCTTTTCCAAAAACATTTCCGCTACAATCATCCATAACGATATATCCTAGAGATTGAACTTTTTGATGCAATTCTTTACCATCAAAGAAACTACAATTTGATCCCGTCCCTAAAATACTTACAATTGCTTGTTCCCCTTTTGGAGTTGTTGCGTATACTGCAGCATAAGTATCCTCATGCACTGCAATAATTGCATTAGGAAAATAGGTTTGGAAAATTTGAGATAATTCTATTTTCATTCTGTCTGTTCCACAACCAGCACCATAGAAGAATAAATGAGTCGCATTTTTTTTATTTTGTAAGATATCAAAACGATCGTTAAGTCGATCAATAATCTCATCTCCTTCAAGTATCTCCGGATTTAATCCTAAGGTTTGAGTTGTAAATAAAACTTTTCCACTTTCATCTATCGCAATCCAATCGGCTTTGGTAGAACCACTATCAACTATTAATTTCATTTTTTTCGGTTTTTTGGTTTAGGCTTGTTATCTCAACCTTTTATTTTAAAAGTGTGTTTTTTACATTTATAAAATAATTAAAATAACAAAATCCCGTTATTTATTTAATAACGGGATTTTAAGAATGTATATGGATTATTTTAAACCTGCAATATGAACAGATAAATCAATCAATTTACTTGAATATCCATATTCATTATCGTACCAAGAAATGATTTTAAAGAAAGTAGAATTCAAACCAATACCTGCATTAGCATCAATGATAGATGTTCTTGAATCAGAAACGAAATCTTGAGAAACAACTAAATCTTCAGTATATCCTAAGATACCTTTCATTGTAGTTTCAGAAGCATTTTTCAATACAGCCATGATTTCTTCGTAAGTAGTTTCTTTTTCAACTTTTACAGTTAAATCAACTACAGAAACATCAGTTGTAGGAACACGCATTGACATACCTGTTAATTTTCCGTTCAATGAAGGAATAACTTTCCCTACCGCTTTAGCAGCACCTGTAGAAGATGGGATGATGTTACATGAAGCAGCACGTCCACCTCTCCAGTCTTTTCTTGAAGGACCATCAGTAGTCATTTGAGTAGAAGTTGTTGCGTGAACAGTAGTCATTAACGCTTCAACAATTCCAAAATTATCATTGATAACTTTAGCTAATGGAGCTAAACAGTTAGTAGTACAAGATGCATTAGAAACAATCAAATCAGAAGCTTTAGCTTCAGTATGATTAACTCCCATTACAAACATAGGTGCATCATTAGAAGGAGCTGAAATAATCACTTTTTTTGCTCCACCTTTGATGTGCTCGTTTGCAGTTTCAATAGTTGTGAAGAAACCTGTACATTCAGCAACTACATCAACATCAACTTCATTCCATTTTAAATCTGCAGGATTTCTTTCAGCAGTAATACGAATGTTTTTTCCGTTTACAAAAAGTTTTCCATCTATAACTTCAACAGTTCCATTGAAACGACCGTGAACTGAATCATATTTTAATAAGTAAGCTAAGTGATCTACATCTAATAAATCGTTGATAGCTACAACTTCAACATTATCTCTGTTGAAAGATTCTCTGAAAACAATTCTTCCAATTCTTCCAAAACCGTTTATTCCTAATTTTACTTTTGACATTTTAATTTGATTTTAATTTTTATTTAATTTATTTAAAGTTGGATGTTTATCGTTTATGGTTTTCACAACATCAAACCTTAAACACTAAAACATTATTTTATATTGACATGATATCAGAAACTCTTAATAATTCTTGATCTATTTCAGTGTGACCTTTAATAGCTTGTTCCAATGGTGTCAATGTGATTTTATCAGATAATAAACCGACCATGTAATTTGATTTCCCATCTAACAAAGATTCTACGGCTTTTACCCCTAATCTACTGGCTAAAACTCTATCAAAACATGATGGTGAACCTCCACGTTGCATATGGCCTAAAACAGAAACTCTCACGTCATATTCAGGAAAATTAGACTCAACGTAATCTTTAAGTTCAAAAACGCTTTTGCCTATTTTATCTCCTTCTGCAATAACAACAATACTAGATGATTTTCCTGCCGCTTTACTTTTCTTAAGAGAGTCTAATAATCTGTCTAATCCTAAATCTTCTTCAGGAATCAAGATTTCTTCAGCTCCGGCACCTATTCCTGCATTCAATGCAATATGTCCTGCATCACGTCCCATTACTTCAATGAGAAATAATCTATTGTGAGAACTTGCAGTATCTCTAATTTTATCAATCACATCAACAACGGTATTAAGAGCCGTATCGTATCCTAAGGTATGACTTGTTCCGTAAATATCATTATCGATAGTTCCTGGAATTCCAATTACTGGAAAATCAAACTCTGAATTGAATAATAAAGCTCCGGTAAAACTACCATCACCTCCAATTACTACTAATCCGTCAATTCCTGCCTCAACTAAATTTTTGTGTGCTGTTTTTCTTCCTTCTGGCGTTCTAAAGTCTACAGAACGAGCTGACTTTAAAATTGTACCACCTTTATTTATGATATTGTTTACACTACGAGGTCCCATTTCTTTGAAGTCGCCTTCTATCATTCCTTGGTATCCTCTGTAAATTCCAACACATCCTATATTATGAAAAGCACATGTTCGAACAACTGATCGTATAGCGGCATTCATCCCAGGTGAATCTCCTCCTGATGTCAGAACCCCTATTTTTTTTATTGTTTTTGACATTATTTAAGTATTAAAGTGTAAATTTAACAAACATTCAGCACTTATAAGGCTATGTTTTTAATAAATTAGTAAGCCTACTGAAATTCAAACGTTTTCGTTAATAAGTTTTCAAAAAACCAAAAAAATCACGTTTTATTCCATAAAATTTAATTAATCGGTTATTATTTAACAATTAATGATTTATAAGCTATAAAAATTGACAATTAACGATTTGAAACTCTTCAAAAAAAGACCGAAATTAAGGCCGAAATTAGTCATGATTGAACTCTTTTTCACAACCTAATACATGAAAACAACACCCCTCTATTTTTGAATTTAAAAATCTAAAAATCAAATCATTATCCAAAATAAACAAAACATATTATCCACTGTAAAAAACTAATCTTCTTCCGGCATAACTGCTTCCTGATTTATTTTTGGAGCTTGTTTTGTTGGTTTATTTGAATTGGAGAAATTAATATAATCAGGTGATAAATTAGAATCCTGATCGATATTATCTTCCGTTTTTGTGGCTCTCTCTAATTTATGATTTTTAAATATTTTATTGACAAATTCTTTGAAAGTATCAAAATCTACTTCATAAGAAACCCCTAATCCTTGAGTATATCCAATTCCCTGTCCAATATAATTAATATCATTTTCTTTGTTAAAAATACGCAGATTTAATGTCCCGTCTTCGTTAACTCTATATAAAACCTCAACATCGCCAACAATCGCAGACTCATTAATTCCTCCAAAAGGAACCCCAACTTTACCATTTATAGTAATCCTTTCATTTATTTTTGATGAAATTGTAGCTACAAATCTACCATCAGTTTCTCTTCCCAATCGTTTATCAGCTCCAATAACATTAATCCCAACCCTGAATTTATCATCTTCAGATTGTATAATATCATCTAATAAACCCGTCGCAGTCTCAAACAATAAATTACTGGAAAAATCAGATTGGCTCACTCCTTCCGGACTCAAAAAACCGCCAGAAGAAAGTAAATACAAGGCTTGAGTTTGCCTTACATCCTTATCATTCAATTTATATTCAATTTCAGATTTTAATACATTACTCACCGTTGGAAAATTAATATTAAAATCAGGTTCCGGACTTGTTAAATCCCCACGAAGACCAATCACAACTTCTACCGGAACTTTGGAATTAAATGATGAATTTTCCAAGAGAACCGCTGGATTTGCCGTCGTTTTATATACCGCTTCTAAGTTTAATTGCGCTCTCATAGGATTCCCTTCCCATGAAATTGAACCTCCTTTTTTAACCGCAAACTTCTTATCTATAAGTCCGCCATATTTAAAATTATATGTTCCTTCATATGCCTGGAAATCGCCCCACATATTAAATTTACCCAATGTATTTATCTTAAATAAAAGAGATCCAAAACCTTTTCCTTTCATCCCATGACCCGTATTTCGATCCAGAATAACTTCAACTTCGGCATCTGGCGTAATGTCAAAATCAAATTCTAATTCTAGTCCGTTATAATTTCGTGTATTCTCTACAATACCATTTTTAAAATTATATTTTTCTTTAGCCGTAAGAAAATGAATGAAACTATTATCACTCACACTTTCGGCATTATTAATTGGAATTTTTACCGCTGTACCTTTCTCTGATTTAGCTGCAACTTTAATAAATAAGCTATTTGTCGGACCTTTTATAGTTGCTATACCGTCAATAAATGCTGTACCAAAATAGGCCGAATCTTCGCTGTCTTTTGTATCCAATGCCAAAAATCTTTTAGAAGTTATTGCTAAATCTAATTTCCAATCTGAAAAATTATTGTGCTCAACACTTCCGTTTAAAATCCCTTTAGTCTTGTATTTTGTATCTGTAAGCATATTGTTTCTAAACAGAAACTTTTCGTCTGTCAAATCTATAACGGTTTTATCACTCAACTCATAATCAACATTGAGATATGGGATTTTCATTCCTGCATTATCAACATAAAGTCGCCCATTAATATCCGGTTTTTTAAGATTTCCTTCAATGGTTGAATTCCCGGAAACAGAACCTCTGATGTTTGAGAGTACTTCTCCTCCCAACGGGCTTAATACTGCCAAATTAAATTTATCAAACTTCAGTCTTAAGTCCAAAAAAGTCTCTTTATTGATGATTTCAAAACTTCCATCAGCATTAAAAGATTCAAAATTTTCATTATCTAATGAAGAGTTAATCGTGAATTTCTTCAAACTTTCATTTCCTTCAATCTGAAAATCCAAAGTACCTAAATCGGTTTTATTTAAGTTCAAATGATCAATAACTATAGCGGCTGTTGGCTGAAAAACGGCTTTGTTCTGTTTAAAATTAACATCTCCATTAATATTTCCATTGAAGATAAATTTATTGTTTTCGGGAGTAATTTTATTCAAATCAACATCTTTAAAACTTAATTTCAGATCTTTATACGTACTGTCTTTTATGGCTCCCATGAGCTCAATTTGCTGGTTTTCATGGGATAGAATAATATCGTCAATCTTAAAATTCTTGAATGCTTTATCAAAAACAATTTGGTTATTAGGTGCTTCTTTTTCATTCAAAAACCACAAATAATCCTTAAATTTCACTTCAGATTTACTAATTCCTACCACATTATTATTGGCAGCATTTATGGTGTGGTATAAGTTTAAATTATAATAATCTTCTCCTTTTTGTCCACCTTTAAATTCTGAACGAAAGAATAAAGTGTCTTTCATCGTCACATTAATCAAACTAAAATCGCGAATTTTATAATACTTTGTTTTTATACTGTCTAATTCTATATATGCATTATACAGCGGATTTTTATTATCAATAGAAATTCTGATATTGTCAAATGTATTTTTGGATGCAATAATTTGCGGTGAATTAAAATTGAGTTTAAATTCACTGCTGTCCGAATTCAAATTTCCTTTTACAACTGTATTCGTACCAATCGAAATTTCGGGATACATGATTTCGACAATTTTGCTGTAAATCGTAAAATCAAACTTCAAAAATTGTCCTTTTTTAACTTTATGCGGTTTAAAATTAGTGTAAAGACTTCCTAATGAGTTTTTTATTAAATTATTCAGTTGATTAAATTGAAATTTACCAACAATTTTCCCCTCAACGATATCAGGTGAATTTACTGTAATAGTTCTAACCCAATTTTTATCAAAACTTGAATTAATCGCAAAATCATCAAAAACA